>JBQTIZ010000065.1:0-29285 GCA_052387615.1 Candidatus Nitrosotenuis sp.
GGTTGCAACATCAGACTCCATGAGTGCGATTTCTAGCTGAAATAAAACGTCATCAACATCGCTTTCCTTTAGCTCCTTTTCTCCTAGGGATTTAGCAACAGTTGAGAATGCATTGCGTAGTTTCTCAAACATAAAAACCACTTATTGTTTTGGGGTTGCAGACTGCATTAGATGATTCATTTCTTCTTTTAGATGCTCCAGTCGCATCATTGTTTCATGTTTTTGTGAGGAAGTCTCATTAAGCGCAACTTGGAGCTCTTTGATTCTGGATTCCAAGTGGTTTATTGCTGATGAGTGATCTTTTTCGACTATAATTCCTGCGCCAATTTCTATCAATACCTTGGAATTTGAGGAAATGTTTGCCTTGGTATATGTACCCAATCCTAATGGTACGAGTGATTCTATTTCTTGCCCCTGTGATATGTTCTTGATAGAATCAATTGATGCCATTGCATCTCGCAAATAGCTTACAATTGCCCCCTCCTTTTGATCAAGGCTTGCTGCAAATGATTCCAGCATTTGCATATGATAGAGAAATTGCTGGGCCTGCTCTTCACTCATGTACAAAAAACCTGTCAGATGGCTAATAAATGCATTCATTAAAAATTTAGGCAATGATACAAAAATCTGGAAAGATTCTCAAACCAAAATCAAGATGGATTTTTCCATACAAAAACGAACACCCAACAGATCAGCTCAAAATCAAATTCTTGTTTAATGAAAAGATCAAAGGCGATAGAATTGTCGGACTAAAAGCAAAAATAGAATCAGGTAAGGTTCACCAATTACACATACATGAAAACGAGTACGTCTTGGTTTATTCGCTGAACGGTAAATGTCTTGTCACCATAGGCAAAACAACAAAGACGATTCTTCCACACACCATGATGTTCATTCCGCCCAAGATCCCACACCGCTTTTACAACAAGTTCTCTGTTCCGTGGGAGGGAATTGCGTTTGCAATAGGAACTAGATCAAAAATAAACAACGTCTGGTTAGAAGGCTGAATAAAAAAGGAAAAAAGATTATTTTGCTTTAGAGTAGCGCTTGTCTACCTCATCCCAGTTTACTACATTCCACCAAGCAGTTACATAGTCAGCTCTTTTGTTTTGGTATTTGAGATAATATGCGTGCTCCCAAACATCAAGACCTAGTAATGGTACAAGTCCTTCTGTTCTTGGACTTGTTTGGTTTGGCATTGATTTGTATTCAACATTTTTTGATTTTGGATTGAACGCTAGCCATCCCCATCCGCTTCCTTGGATTGCTGTGGTTTTTGTGGAAAACTGCTCTTTGAACGCGTTGAAATCTCCAAATGCTTTATTGATTGCGTCTGCTACTGCTCCGCCTGGTTGTCCTCCGCTGTTTGGCTTCATGTTATTCCAGAACAATCTATGATTGTCATAACCGCCTCCATGGAAATTGATTGCCCCACGTACTGCTTCTGGAACTGTAGATATGGTTGCAAGAACATCTAGTAGGTCTTTGTTTTGCATATCAGATGGAAGTTTTTCCCAGTTGTCGTTTAGGCCGTTTGTGTATGCTTGATGATGCTTTGTATGGTGAATTTCCATTGTTTTTGCATCAACATGTGGCTCTAATGCGTCGTAAGCATATGGTACTTCAGGAAGTGTGTATTTCCCCATGCGATTACTCGTTGGTTTTCATAATTTAATGATTTGTCTCCTTTTTGGGTGCTGACTTTACACATATTCACAGGCATCAGAAATAAAACATGCATTCATTGCTATTCATTATCGGATCAAAATGAGACAAATTCGTGTGGCGGTTTTTTGTTTGTGTTTAGTTGTTATTGTCGTATTACTCTATTCAATGAAAATACAAGTAGATTCGGAATTAGAAGTGTTATTGGATAAAAGCACAAAACATGTTGGTGTACAATATCCACACAGTTTGGGATTTTATGGTAAAGATGTTAAGATTGCCGTAATTGACACGGGTGTTGACTACAACCATCCAGACATTTTCGGTTTTGGCCCGGATGGTAAAGTAATAGGAGGCTTTGATTTTATTGAAAATGATCATACGCCACTTGACACAAATGGGCATGGTACTGAGGTTGCCGGAATAATTGCTGCAAATGGTAGATTCAAAGGAGTAGCGCCTGATGCAAAGATTTTGGCATATCGTGTTTCAGATACTGGAAATTTAGTTTCGTCAGATTTGATCGTAAAAGCAATCCAGCAGGCAATAGAAGACGATGCAGACATTATCAATCTAAGTCTTGGAGTAAATCGGACCAACGACAAAATAGAAAATGCATTAAACTATGCAGTAAGAAAAGGCATCGTAGTAGTTGCAGCTGCTGGAAACAGCGGACCAGATCCTAGAACGATTGGAAGTCCTGGCAAAGATCCTCATGCAATTACAGTTGGCGCTACATATAACAACATCACAGCAAGTCTTGTAGCCACACTTGACATAGACGGCAAACGATTTCAAGTCTTACCAATGGTTGGAACCGAACAACTCGTAGGGCCAATAATTGCAGATATTACATTTGGAAAGTATGGAAGGAGTAGTGATCTGCAAGAAGTTGATGTCAAAGACAAGATTGTGTTAGTGGAGCGTGGAAGTGATACAAAAGACGAGCTGGTATATTTTTCTGAAAAAGAAAAGAATGCTTCAAACGCAGGCGCCAAAGCAATCATAGTATACAATAATGAGCCAGGAATATTTCTTGGCGACTTGAAGAACAAGCTAGAAGGTTCAGAATATCAGCCAAGAATTCCAGCCGTATCCATGTCAAGAGAAGATGGATTAACGCTCAAGGGAACGCTTGAAAATAAAACAACTGGAATCATTAACACCTTTTACCATCCAGATTTTGTATCATTTTTTAGTTCACGCGGCCCAGTCTCCCCATTTTACATCAAACCAGATCTTGTTGCACCTGGAGTTTTTGTGAACACTACATCTATGCATGGAGGATACAACCTTACTAGTGGGACTAGTTTTGCAGCTCCGCATGTTTCAGGAGCTGCCGCAATATTGTTACAAAAAAATCCAACTCTTAACCCCCAGCAAATTAAATCCATAATTTCTACAACTGCAGATCCAGTATCAGATACATTTGGGACATTATTTCCTCAAGAGGTTAGTGGCGTTGGTAGGCTAAACATAACAAAAGCGTTTGATGCAAATTTGATATTCAGTCCAGATTTTGCTATTTTTGATCTATCACCATTTACAAAATCCCAGACAATAAAATTCAGATTAGATACAATCGACGATATAAAACCAAATCTCAAAGTAGACATCAAATTTGATCACTCTGTTGCTAAATTTGAGCATTGGGTTGATGATGATGTTCTAAGTGTGAAGTCAGACATTATAGAGCAAGAAATTGGCCAGTACCAAGGTAGTATCATAATTTCTGATCAAAAAACAACATATCATGTTCCGATCTTACTTCGAATTTCAAATGGGGCAATCAAGATTAATGAAAATGATGGAAAGCTTGACTTTAAAATAGAATCGGAGCAAGAATGGTCTTATGCCAAAATTTCAGTATACAATCAGGATTCAAGATTGGTAGATAGTATTTCTGTTATTCCAACAAAAAACGAATCCATCACAATTCATAATTCTGGCACATATTGGGTTCAGGCGGAGATCAAATCAGGCAAAGACACCACAAGCATTTACACCATCATAATGGTTGAATCTGCAAATAGGAACTTCGTATTTGATATTGGGATACCGCAACAACAACTAGTCATAATCATTGGAATTGGCGCAATTGTTGTAACAGTAGGGTTACTAGTTCGCAGAAAATAGAATTATGGTTTTGGTCCTGCATTTACTATTGCAGGATCAACATTGTTGAATTTCTTGAAATTATCCACAAACATTTGGGCTAGCTTTCTTGCAGACAAATCGTATCCATCTCGTTCTTGCCAGGTGGATTTTGGATCAAGTACCTCTGATGGAACACTTGGACATTCTGTTGGAACATCCAAGTTGAACAAATCATCATGCCTGTATTTGACAATGTCAAGCGCTCCGCTCAATGCCGCAGTCACCATTGCTCTTGAATACTTGATACTCACTCGTTTTCCTCCGCCATATGGTCCGCCAGACCAGCCGGTATTGATTAGATAAACTACAGTGTTATGATTTCGGATTTTGTCTCCAAGCATTTTTGCATAAACAGATGCTGGTCGTGGCATGAATGGTGAGCCAAAACATTCCGAGAATGTTGCTTTTGGTTCTTTGATTCCGCGCTCTGTTCCTGCCAGCTTGCTAGTATAACCAGACATGAAATGATACATTGCACCTTCTTTTGTTAGCTTTGATATTGGTGGTAGAACACCTAATGCATCCGCTGTCAAAAATATGATAACTTTTGGATTTCCGCCAACACTTGGAAATATTGCAGTTGGGATGTACTCTAGCGGATATGCAGCCCTTGTGTTTTCTGTTAGGGAACCATCATCAAAGTTTGGCTTGAGTGTTTGTTTGTCAATTACTACATTTTCTAAGACTGCGCCAGACTTGATTGCGTTCCAAATTTGCGGTTCTGACTCTTGGTTTAAGTTGATGCATTTTGCGTAGCATCCCCCTTCAAAGTTAAAGACGCCCTTGTCTGACCAGCCATGTTCGTCGTCACCAATTAGCATTCTTTCCGAATCAGCGGATAGAGTCGTTTTTCCTGTTCCAGACAATCCAAAGAAAAGTACAGTATCGCCATTTTTACCAATGTTAGCTGAACAATGCATTGGAAAGACGTCTTTCTTTGGCAAAAGGTAGTTCATTACGCTAAACATTGATTTTTTCATCTCACCTGCATAACTTGTCCCACCGATGAGAACTAGCTTCTTTGTAAGATCAATGAGAATAAACACATTAGTTCCAGTTCCATCAATTTCCGGAATTGCCTCAAATCCATTAATACACAATATAGTAAAGTCGGGTTCGTGAATATCCAACTCGGCAGCAGATGGCCTAACAAAGAGCTGTCTTGCAAAGAGACTTTGCCAAGCATGATCATTTATTATTCTAATTGCTAGTCGATGGTCTTTGTCTGCACCAACAAAGCCATCAAACACAAAGAGCTCCTTTCCTTCCACAAACTTTTTCATCTTTGCAAAAATCTTGTCAAATCTATCAATTGGAAATGGATGGTTTACTTTGCCCCAATCTACATTATCATGTGTTTCATCATCATCTACGATATATCGATCATCTGGGGAGCGCCCAGTGTACTTTCCTGTCTTTACAGCAAGTGAACCAGTAGTAGTTACAATTCCCTCGTTTCTCTGTACTGATGCTTCTACTAGCTTTTCAGGCATAAGATTTCTGAAAACTTGGGACGGTTTGATCCCAAATGCCTCGACTTGTGCGATAAATTTTGGCGTAAGAGTTGTTTTTGAATCCATTTTTTCACCACATAATCAAAGAACTGGATATGTTCATTGAATATCCACACCGACTATACATCATTATTATCTCTTACCTTTTTGGGCTCTGTTAAGTTGATGCGTCTTTTTATTCGTGTTAAGAGTCGTGGCTTAGAATGTGGTGCCATAAAATTTATTTACTTTAAAACCGATTCTGATCCGTGGTAATAATTCAAAAACGATTTGCGTATAAATATAAAAACAAAGAGCATTTCAAGTACCAAATAGTCATTCCACAAGATATTATTGAACAGTTAGGGTGGAAAGAGGGCAAAGATGTTGAACTATCCGTAGAGAACAAGAAACTGATTCTAAAATCATCTAAATTAGGAAAAATGAATGAAAACTAAGGATGTGAATCATGCAGATGAGATTAGTAAACTCGTTAGTGCATTAGAACAAAAACGCAAATCTGTTGTCATACCATTGCTATTCACAAATGACGCATCATTAGATCGAGATACTGTTACAGACATCTATAATTTCCTCGAATTCGAGAAGAAACTACAAAACTGTACCTCAATGGAAGTGATACTCAACTCATCAGGTGGTAGTCTTGATGCTGCAATACACCTATGTGAGATTTTGAGATCATATTCTAATAATCTCAAATTCATTGTTCCTAGATATGCCAAAAGTGCAGCAACATTAGTTGCATTGTCTGGTGATGCCTTGGTTTTAGACAAACCCTCTGAATTAGGCCCACTTGATCCAATTTGGAGTGGAAAGGAAGAACAGTATCCAGCAGCGTCACTACCAAAAACTATCGAATTTCTTCATGATATGGAAAAAAAACTTCCGAAGGATAGTAAAATAATCGAAATTATTGCTAAAGGATTATCGGTTACACGTATGGGGGTTTACAAGGCGAGTTTAGAATATTCAATTCCACCACTGGTTGAGCTACTGACTACAATAATGTTCAAAACTTACAAGAATGTAAAAAAATCTGCGAAAAAAATAGCGACAGGACTCGCCACTGGTTATCCACAACATGGCTATCCTGTTACAATTAGAGAAGCCGAAAAACTTGGAATACGTATTGAAAGGATGACTACTGATCAATGGGAAATTGTTTGGAAAATTTATAAGCACTTTGAAGATGGGTATCTACGATGAATTTGGGAATAAACCGTAAATATCACGATGTACTTATGATAAGCAAGGATTATGAATAAGGGTGATAAAACATGAGTAAAATGTTCACAAGATCCGAGCTAGATCCCAATAAGGAGATACTCAAAAAAATATTGACTTTGACAGAGGATGGAACTATTGATCCAAGACAACTGGAAGATTTATTGACAGCAGTGATAAACGAGGCGAAAAATGAACGTGATCAACATGAGATTCGTTCTTCAATAGAGAATCTATTTGAAAGAGGCATAATCAGAACCGTTTCAGAATCAACACAGATTAAGGATAAGGGATTGATTATTTCGACACGCACAATCGTAAGACCAACCAAAGTCTCAAGCGTTTTAAAAACCGAAGATCCAAAAGAAATACCAGCATAATTTCCTAATTTTATGGTGCCATAAAGTTTATTAGATTATGGTACCATAATATGGTATCACATGAATACAAACCCTCGTGAAGAAAAAGGAAAAGCAATCCCACAAGACCAAATCAAGCGAATTGATTCAGATCATTACAAGGTAAAATCCCAATCATCAGATCAATGGTATGATATTATCTCTACAGAGTACGGCTTGAAATGCTCATGCCCAGATCACACATTCAGAAAGGTTTGTTGCAAACATATCCATTGTATTGAGTTCAGCCTAGAGATAAAAAAGCATGTCATACAGCACATAGAGCAAATCAACTATTCCTCTTGTCTTTACTGCAAATCTGATAATATTACAAAGCGTGGAATCAGACACAACAAATACGGCAACATTCAGATCTATTTCTGCAAGGATTGCCAAAAAAGATTCTCAATAAATCTAGGATTTGAAAAGATGAGGGCTAGCCCACAAGTCATAACCTCGGCTATGCAACTCTACTTTACAGGTGAATCACTTAGAAATGTCACCAAATTCCTGCAACTCCAAGGCGTAGAAATTAGCCATGTTTCTGTCTATAACTGGATCAAAAAATACGTCAAACTAATGGAATCATACCTAGACAAAATGACTCCCCAAGTTAGCGATACTTGGCGAGCAGATGAAATCTACATCAAGGTCAAAGGCGACATGAAGTATCTGTTTGCCCTGATGGATGATGAAACTAGATTTTGGATTGCCCAAGAGGTAGCAGACAGCAAATACCAGCACAACGCCCAAAATCTACTAAAGATGGGAAAACAGACAACTGGCAAAACCCCAATGACTTTCATTACTGATGGGTTGTACGCATACAATGAGGCATTTAGAAAAGAGTTTAGCAGAAAACAAGCCCCAAGGCCTAAGCATATCAGACAGATTACACTCAATGGTCGTGTTCACAATAACAACAAGATGGAACGATTAAACGGTGAGATCAGAGATCGTGAAAAAGTGGTAAGGGGAGTCAAAAGCAAGGATTCACCATTATTCAAGGGTGCTCAAATTTATCATAACTATATCCGCAGTCACATGGGTTTGGATGGTGAAACACCAGCAGACAGAGCAGGAATTAAAATCGAGGGCGATAACAAATGGATTACGCTAATTCAGAATGCAAAGCAAGTTCAGTGATTTTTGTGGTTAGGCAGTCAGGACATAAAATAATTCCTTGATTGTCTGTGAGTTTATTCATAGTTACGGCATATTCACCATTGTTATTTTTGATTGATTTCCAAGCAGAATCAAAAAACAATATGCAACACAGAGGAATCTCATGTTTGATACCTTTCCAAAAAAACTTGCTTTCTTGCGATCTCATCAATGATACGAAGTTTAGATCTGATCGAAAAACCCCCAGTTATTGGATCGATTGACTAAAAGATCAACGATCTTTATATGAACAAACGACTATTATGGCCATGGGAAAATTCGATTATGCAAAATGCCCTAACTGTGGCAAAGTAGCAAACGATAGACAAGAGGTTGAAGCCCTTTTTGGTATTCGGAATAATGACGGGTACAAAATGGTTCAATCTTGGTGTAAAGACTGTAGATAGTAGATCTACATTCTATTTTTTATTCATGCCACTACTCTTAACACGAATAAAAAGACCTACCAAGTTAACAGAGCCCCTTTTTGGGTTGATCTCAAAGTAACCTATTTATTGAAAAATCCAAAAATGCATCTATTGACCATCAATAAGGAACGTCTAGCATTAAGGGAGAAAATTGACAACCAGAGACCAAACTTTGTAAGACAAGAAAGCTGGCGTTATGTCAGATTAGGTACATCATGGAGAAAGCCAAAGGGAATTGACAATCATCAAAGAAAACAGAAATTTCGTGGCAGACCAGGCCTAGTAAAAGTAGGTTATGGCGGTCCAAAAGATGCACGCGGATTACATCCTTCCGGATTTACAGATAATTTGATTCACAATGTCAATGATTTACAAAAACTTAACCCAAAGACCGATGGAGTGAGAATTGCCCACGGCGTTGGACAAAAGAAACGAATAGAGATAGTTACAGCTGCAGTACAAAAGAAATTAAAAATCTTTAACGCACGAGTGAGAACAAGTGGTAGTAAATCTTAGAACGAAAAAACGACTCGTATCACGAGTTGTAGGAGTAGGACTTAGCAGGATCAAATTTGATCCAGAAAGATCAGACGATATTGCAGATGCAATCACGCGTGATAATATTCGTGGATTGATTACAGCTGGCGCAATTACAATAAAAGCAGCAAAAGGCACTTCACGTGGAAGATCCAAATTCAAAAAAGCACAAAAGAAAAAGCGCGGAACCACAACAGGTTCCAAGAAAGGGCGTAAAGGTGCGCGTGTTGGTAAAAAAGAAGTCTATGTGAAAAAGGTTAGAGCCTTACGCCACAGACTACGAGTCGCAAAGGACCGAAAAGAAATCACAAACCCAGAATTCTGGAGTTTATACAAAAAGATAGGCGGAAACACAGTTAGAAACATTGCTCATCTAAGAGGCCTAATCGAAGAAGTAAAAGAGCACAGAAAATCTAGAACCTAAAAACGGTTTTTTCCCAATCCTTGATTTTACCATCGGTTATCTGAATTCCTTCATCAGATAGCATTTTTGTTTTGACTTTATCACCATAAAGAAAGCCGCCAATTTTTCCATCAGATTTGACAACCCTATGACATGGTACGATGACGGGAAATGGGTTTCTTGTCATAATTTGGCCAATTATTCTCTGACCATTTTTGAGCCCTACTGCTTTTGCTAGCTCACCATATGTTGTGACTTTGCCTTTTGGTACTTGGAGCAGTTTTTTGTAAACAGTTTGATCTAGCTTGTTCAAAGTCTCATCACTTGTAGATTAGTTGTCTTTAGTAAGTCAAGTACTTTTTGTTTTTGAGATCCCAGTCCCCCCCAATCAAGCAATGCTGTTTTTGCTTGTTTGTTTTGAGACATTATATGAGAGAATAATTCCTCATCTAGGAATTCTAGCGCATGTTTTGGAATGACTGTCCCCAAGGCATGCTTTCCACGGATTAGTTCTTCTGTGAATTTTTCTGGATAATGAGTTCCGCCAAAACAGATCGCCACAGGAGACTCTTGGATCTGCTCTGAGAAGACCTCCATGACAAGATTTGCCACAGAATTGCACAAGGATTCGTCAGTCCACTGTTTTTCCGTTGTGCCAATCTCGATGAATATAGTTGGTTTTGATAGTGCTGTCGGTCCATGGTGCGTTGCTTCTATTGTGATTTGAAAGTCTGAAAAAGAGCTCTTGTTTTGATGTAATTTTTGCATGTATGATTTTTGCAAATGTGGGTGTGGGATCGCGACTTGTCTTTCATTTCCACCAAACTGAGCACCTGCAAAATTTCCAGTACTATGACAAGTCAGTGCAAGATCTCCCGATTGTGCTGCATGTTTTGATAAAAATACAAATCCATCGTAATGATATTTTTGCTCAAGCCAGTCTGCAGAAATTGCTGGGCTCTGAATTATCACCAAATCAAAATTGTTGCCCCTAAAGATATCACCGTCTTTTTTCATCCGATCTGAGATGAATTTTGCCATGTTGTATCCAGCTGGGTCTTGTTCGTAGGCAACCAATAGTTCCATGTCCCAAAAAATATAAGGACACCATATTAACCTCCAGCAATGGATCTTAAGCTCACCTTAAAGAATATGTTAAACACAATAAAGCTTGCCAAAAAGTCCGACAAAGAGGACTATATGCAGCACCTACGGCTAGTCCTTTTGGGAATTGCCGGAATTGGAGCGATTGGATTTATAATTCAGTTTGTATTTTCGGTGTTCAGATTCGGATAGATGGAATTGTCCCAAGAAATCAAAACTCATCTTTTTGCAGTAAGGACCACTGGAGGTCAAGAAAAAGTAGTCATGAACTTGCTCCAAAACAAGATAAAGGCAGGTCAGATCAACATTTACTCGGTTTTACTAGTCGATAATCTCAAAGGATACATTGTAGTCGAAGCAAAGGATGCAAATGCTGCGTTTGATGCACTTCAAGGAATAAGGCACATCCGTGGACAACTACGTGGCGAAATGGAATTCAAAGACATTGAAGGATACTTGGTAACAAAGAGTTCAGCCACGCAATTTGCAGCAGATAATATTGTGGAAATAATTGGTGGTCCATTCAAGGGTATGAAGGCAACTGTCACTCGTGTTGATAATGACAAGCAGGAGGCAACGGTGATTTTGCTTGATGCACCATACCAACTACCGGTAACTGTAGACTCTAACTATCTCAAATTATCTACATCCGCTTAGGAAGGATTAAATCTTCACCCAAAAAAAGTGAGACCATGGCCGATACACAAACAGTTTCTGCACTAGTAACTGGTGGAAGTGCATCTGCAGGCCCGCCATTAGGTCCGGCATTAGGTCCACTAGGCGTGAATATTATGGAAATTATCAAGGCCATAAACGACAAAACCGCTGATTTTGAAGGAATGAAGGTTCCAGTTACTGTATCAGTTGATACCAAGACCAAAAAATGGGAAGTAGTTGTTGGTATTCCATCAGCTGCTGCTTTATTGTTGAAGGAAGCTGGTATTCAAAAAGGCTCTGGAACTAGCGGTTCAACATGGGTTGGAGACATTAAAGTGGATTCCATAGTTAAAGTTGCCAAGGCAAAACTTGAATCATCATATGCAACATCAATAAAGTCAGTTGCAAAAGAAGTTGCAGGAACTTGCGTGTCCCTTGGAATCAAAATTGAAGGAAAGAATCCTAAAGAATTTGCCGCCGAAGTAAACTCAGGCAAATATGATGATAAATTAAAGTAGTTATTTAGAAACCAAATACGACGGCTCTTTGTCAGTTTTTTGTAGCTCTACGAATGTTTCAGTACTTTGTATGCCCTCAATTTTGCCAATCTTGTCAATAACTATTGTGTGCAGTTGCTCTAGGTTTTCTGCATGAACGCCAACCATGATGTCAAATCGTCCTGTGACCTCAGAAATAGAGACAATTTCTGAGGTTTGAAATAATTGCTTGTGAATTGCATCCTTTAGCTTTGGATCACGGTTTATGCCTATTGTTGCTTTGACTCCAATTCCAAGCTGGGATTCATCTACAAGTATGGTGAATTTCTTGATTAGCTTCTTTTTTGTGAGGCGTTTTATTCTGCTGTACAAGACAGATGCGTTGATTCCCATCTTTTTTGATAAGTTTGGAACTGAAATACTTCCATCATGGGTAAGTTCGTATAGAAGATTCATGTCCAAATCGTCTAGTTTATGCAATGTTTTCAAAAGAAGCAATTTGATGTTAATAAATGTAGGTTTATGCGTGATAAATTGAACATTCTGCAAAACAGACTTTGGAAATTAGAAAATTTTACAATTTTTGCTAAAAATTATTTGGGATACAACACTAACGATTTTAAATAGGCTTTTTTGGATTGATTTCGTTGATCAACGAAGCTGAATTAGCTAAAATGGTAAATGATGCAAAGACTGGTGACAAAGAACGAAAATTCAAACAAACAGTCGAAATGTACGTCATCTTAAAGGATATTGATGTTAAGAAAGGCTTTGCCATGAACGAAACAATCCAGCTTCCAAAAAAACTCAGTACACCGACTACGGTTTGCGTGATGGCAGGTGGAGACATGGGCATTAAAGCAAAAAGCGCAAATGCGGACAGAGTAGTGGGCAGTGATGAATTGAACACACTTGCTGCAAACAAACGTCAAGCACGTAAATTTATCAATAATTATGATTTCTTTTTGGCAGACACACAACTCATGACGACAGTAGGTAAGGTACTTGGTCAGCTGTTGGGTCCAAGAGGAAAAATGCCAATCCCAGTTCCATTTAATGCACCAATCGAATCACTTTTGGACAGATTTAGATCATCAATTAGAGTTAAAGTAAAAAATTCTCTCTCAATGTCATGTAAAATTGGAGATGAATCAATGGATGATAACGACTTGGCAGCAAATGCCCATGCAGTATTAAATGCAATTGAAAAAAAACTTCCAAGTGGAGAGAGAAACATTAGAAGAGTAATAGTCAAAACATCGATGGGAAAGCCAATAAAACAAGTACAACAGGCGAGAAAGTAGATGCACGAGAATAGAACATCATATCCTGTAAAAAAGACAAAGATGTATCAGCAGCTGCAAGAGCTTCCAAAAAAATACAAAGTTACTGCGTTGGTACGAATGGAGAAAGTTCGCTCATCACAAATGTTGCCACTACGAAAAAAGTTCTTGGGTGAAGTAGAAATTATTAGCATTAAAGATAAAGTAGCACAAAAAGCACTGGCTACACTAAATGTTCCAGGCATTTCAAAAATGATAGAATCTTTGACCGGTCAGTGTGTTTTGATGTTTACAAACATGTCACCATTCAAACTCAATGTTTTGCTAGGCAAAAACAAAATCATGATGTTTGGTCGTGGTGGAGACATTGCAAGCATAGACGTTACTGTTCCTGCAAAGAATACAGGTATTGCGCCAGGTCCAATGCTTACTGAATTCAAGGGAGCCGGAATTGCAACAAAAATCGATCAGGGAACAATTTGGATTACCAAAGATTCTACCCCAGTCAAAAAGGGAGGGGTAATACCAGACAAGCTGGCAACCTTGCTTCAAAAGCTAGACATCAAGACGGTTGAAGCAGGCGTTCTGTTAGATGCAGCACTAGAAGAAGGAATTCAATACAACAGATCAGAACTAGTAATTGATGTAGACAAATACAGAAACCTCTTTGCGCAAGCTCACCAAGAAGCTGTATCACTGTCAATCGAAGCAGCATATGTCACAAAAGACAATGTCAAACAAATCTTGGCAAAAGCAGCTCATGGTTCACGATCCGTTGCAGTAGAAGCAGGGTATTTGACAGAAGACACCAAAGAAGCCGTAATACAAAAGGCCAATGCCCAAGCCAAGTCGGTTGCCTCGAAGGCAAAAGGCTATACTCCAGCGTAAAAAATTATTTTTCGCGCGCTCTAGGTAGATTCCAGTTGTATTTCATTGCGATTAATCTCAATATTGTTGTGACTATTATGCCAACAATTGATGCGATAAACAGTGGGATTTCTGCTACCAATAACCCGTAGAAAAAAATCACACCAATAAAACTTGCAGTGACATACAGCTCTTTTACAAAAATGAATGGAACCTCATTTACAAAGACATCTCGCAGTATGCCGCCACCGACTGCAGTTAGAATTCCTGCAAATGTAATTGCTAGAAAATTTAAGCCAAAGATGTTGTATGCAAACGTAGCGCCGGTAATAGAAAATACTCCAAGACCTATTGCATCAAACTTCAAAAATAGATTCCAGTGCTTTTGTAAATGAGGGTACAAAAAGAATAATGCCACACCAGAGGCCACACTAATTCCAACATAGAGTGGATCCGAGATAGAATTTGGCGGAAACTTGCCAATTATTATATCTCGTATTGTTCCACCGGCCACACCGGTTATGATGGAAAGTATTACAATACCTACAATATCAGATTTGTGTTCTATTGCCTTGAACGCTCCGGTAACAGCAAACGCCATTGTGCCAAAGAGGTCAAAAATATAGATCAGGTAAAGGAATGGTGTATCTGCCAACTAAAACATCAAGCAAGTCGTGCTAGATAAAACTAAGGTAAAAATGAAAATTTTTGGAAGCGATTAACCGAATAGTGATGAGAGGCCTTCCATTGCGGCTTCTTCGGATTTGCCTGTGTGAGCTTCTTCTGCCTTTGCTTCTGCTGCTGGAGCTGCTCCGCCTGCTGCTGGAGCTGCGGCAACTGCAACTGGAGCTGCTTTGATTGCCTCTTCAATATTTACATCAGCTAGTGCAGAAACCAGCGCTTTGACTTGAGCGTCGCTTACTTCTGCGCCTGCCGCTTTGATTACACTACTAACGTTAGCTTCGTTAACTTCCTTTTTGAGTTTGTGCAAAATTAATGCAGCGTAAACATATTCCATTGTATCGTGACTTTTTTTGAGGATAATATAAAACTACGTCTAGTTTAGAATTTTGAGGCTTCTACATACAGAATAGAGATTCTGCTTTAGGTTCTTGTCATATAGTGTATCCATTCGTTGTTTTACGAGTCGCTTTGCAGAATCTCGCTCCGGTCCGTCTGGTAAGGATAGTACATTATTCAGTAATTCTGAGAGAGATTCTCTAATCCAACCATCCAGAACATAGTATGCCTTCTCAGAGATTTGCACGATCTTGTTTTCATTCAGATCAAGTGTATCATTGAAGGCATCATGTTCTGTTCTGTATACAAATCCCAAAATACAGTTTTCTGGTGTTGGGTTTTTTAGAATTTCTTCAGAACGTGGTCCTGCCTTTCCCTGAGAGACTTTATTTTTTAGACCTGCGGGGTTTACGACTAGACCGCTGACTCCGACTTTGGTTCCATCAATTCCAGTAGCTACTCCAAAGATGATGTTATTGTACTGACCGTCTTGCTTCGATGCAAAGACATAGCTGCCTTCTTTGAGCTCTTTCTTTTTGCTACCAAACATAAGAAAATTTCAGAAACTAGCGTATTTAATTTATCCTAAACGGTAATTCTTAATATTAGTCAGCCAAAGTCTTGACAAGATGAATAAAGATGAGATTCTTGCCAAGTTTTCATCAGAGCCTGACAGATATTACAAGATCAAATTATTCCAAGAGCAGGGATTTACTAGAAAGTCATGTACAGCATGTAAGAAATTTTTCTGGACGCTAGATTCTGGAAGAACTGCTTGCCCTGATCATTCAGATGACACTTATTCATTTATTGGAAATCCACCAACCTCCAAGCGCTTTGATTACACAGAATCTTGGAAGCAAGTAGAGTCATTTTTTGTCAAACACGGCCACACCTCAAGTAGTAGATATCCTGTTGTATGCAGATGGCGGGATGACCTATACTTTACAATAGCATCAATTGTAGATTTTCAAAGAGTGATGGGTTCCAAAGTAGTATTTGAGTTTCCTGCAAATCCACTAGTTGTGCCACAGACATGCCTTCGATTCAAAGACATTGAGAATGTAGGAGTGACTGGTAGACACTTTTCCAGCTTTTGCATGATTGGACAGCACAGTATTCCAAACAACAAAGGATACTGGAAGGACGAGTGTGTTGACTTGGACTATCGATTACTCACAGAATCATTTGGTATTAACAAAAATGAGATAACATTTGTAGAAGATGTTTGGGCAGGCGGTGGCTCATTTGGTTCATCATTAGAATATTACGTTCGTGGGTTGGAGCTTGGAAATGCGGTCTTTACTGAATTCCAAGGTGAGCTTGGCAACCACACAACACTAGACCAAAAAATAATCGACATGGGTGCAGGCCTTGAAAGATTTGCATGGATTACAATGGGAACACCTACTGCATACGATTGTTGTTTTGGCCCAATCATGCAAACACTGTTCCAAAAAATTGGACTCGATACTGATTCTAAAGTTCTAACCAAATACTTTACAGAGATTGCAAGGAATTTGGAAAAATTCCCAGACCTATCGCAAGTACGAAAGGCTGCAATCAAAGCATCACAATTATCTGAAAATCACCTTACCAAAATGATAACTCCGCTTGAAGGACTCTACATGATTGCGGATCATCTACGAACACTGATTTTTGCAATATCTGATGGCGCATTACCAAGCAATGTTGGCGGCGGTTACAATCTAAGGATCATTCTCCGAAGAATCATGGCTACAATTGACAGACTTGGGCTCAAATTAGACCTAGATGAGCTAATAGACAGCCATATAGATTATCTCAAAAAAACATATCCGGAATTAGAGCAATACCGATCTGAAGTCAAGACCATAATCAATATTGAAGTCAGCAGATACCACGAATCAAAATCTAGAATGGAAAAAATTGCACAAAATTTGAAATCACAGAAAAAAACACTAAACGTAGATGATATGATTCGGCTATACGAATCAGATGGTGTTACTCCAGACTATCTCAAAGAATACCAAGTCATATCAGATATCCCAGACAGCTTTTACACCAAGCTGTCTGATCTGCACCAATCAGAAAAGAAAAATGCAACAGAAGAATTCGAACTGGTAGGAGTCCCAGAAACAGACCTATTATTCTACAAAGATGATCCGGTCAAATTTGATGCCAAAGTCCTCAAGGTAATCAAAAACAAGTTTGTTGTACTAGATAGAACTTCATTTTATGCAAGAGGTGGTGGGCAAGAGCCAGATCATGGCAAAATAAATGGATTCGATGTGATCGATGTCACAAAACATGGCAATGTAGTATTACATGAAATCAAAGGAACCACGCCAAAAGAAGGCGATACGGTGTCTTGTGAGGTAGAAGCCGCAAGGCGTGTGAACATTACAAAGCACCACACCAGCACACATGTAGTAAATTCTTCTGCAAGAAATGTGCTTGGCTCTTGGGTTTGGCAACACTCTGCATTCAAAGAAAACGATTATGGAAGACTGGACATTACGCATCATTCTAGTCTATCCGATGAAGAAGTCAAAAAGATTGAAAGCTTTGCAAATTCTGTAATTCAAAAAAATCTTCCAGTCACCATTCAGGAATATGAGCGAGGGCAAGCAGAGCAGACCTTTGGATTTAGAATCTATCAAGGTGGAGTTGTGCCTGTAAAATCAGTTAGAATAGTCAAAATTGAGGATTTTGATGTAGAAGCTTGTGGTGGAACCCATGTCAAAAGAACAGGCGAGATTGGCCTCATCAAGATTACAAAGTCAGAGAGGATCCAAGATGGTGTGGTACGATTAGAATTTGTTTCAGGCCAAGCTGCAATAGACTTTGTGCAAAAACAAGAAGACGATGTAATGTCAATAATAAAATCGCTTGGCTCAAACAGAGAGAAATTAGTAAAGTCATTTGAGCATTCAATGAACGACTCTGAAATTGCCAAGAAGAAATTAAAGCAGTTGATCAAGCGAGTCAGTACCACATCTGCAAAGCAAGCAATAGACTCTGCAAAGAGTTTTGGCCCTGTAAAGTTTTACCACGCTATAGATGAAGAGTTAGATGAAGAGTTTCACATTGCAGTTGGGGATGAAGCAATAAAACAAAATCCATCTTTGCTTTATTGTGCGTTGATTGTCAGGGATTCTGGAATTAAAATAATTGTATTTGCGGGTGAACAAGCAAAATTCAAGGCAGGAGATCTAGTAAAAGAGATATCATCAAAGCTTGGTGGCTCTGGTGGTGGTGACGCAAGATTTGGTCAAGGTGGAGGAAAAGATGCGACAAAGATTGCAGATGTATTATCACACGCGGAATCAGTAATCAAAAAGACAGTGAATGTATGATTTCTTGGCATGAGATTGAAGTTAAATGGCGCTCCAAGTGGGCATCTCAAAAAGAATTTGAAATAGAACCAGACGCAAGAGAGAAAAAATTCATCACAGTTGCATATCCATATCCAAACTCTCCTCAGCACATAGGCCATGGCAGAACATACACTTTGGCAGATGTTCACGCACGATTTTTGCGCATGCAAGGCTACAATACACTATTTCCTATGGGATTTCACTATACTGGCACACCAATTCTTGGCATGGCAAAAAGAGTCCAAGAAGGAGACAAGGAGCTAATTGAAAATTTTGAAAAACTATACCATGTTCCACCAAATACCATCAAAGAATTTGTCGAGCCAGTCAAGATAGCAGATTATTTTCATGAAGAGATCAAGCAAGGAATGATAGAGATGGGGTATTCCATCGACTGGCGACGTGAGTTTACTACAATAGATCCAGTATACAAAAAATTTATTGAGTGGCAATTCAGAAAGCTAAAGTCGCTAAACTATGTAGTGCAAGGATCTCATCCTGTAGGGTGGTGTCCAAAGGACCAAAATCCAGTATCACAGCACGACACATTGGGCGATGTAGAACCAGACTTTACTGAATACATTTTGATAAAATTCCATCTTGACGATATGATAATTCCAACTGCTACACTCAGACCAGAGACAATATTTGGGGTGACAAATCTTTGGATAAATCCGCAAATCAAGTATCGCAAAATCAAGGTCAATGATGAAGTATGGCTTGTTAGTCCAGAATGTGCAAGAAAACTAGAATTTTTGAACAAAATCATAATACCAATTGCAGAAATTGATGGCTCACAATTTGTTGGAAAAACAGTTACTATTCTAGATAAGAAAATACCAATACTTCCCGCAAGTTTTGTCGAGTCCCAAACTGGAACTGGAATTGTGATGTCAGTTCCAGCACATGCACCATTTGACTATCAAGCGCTGGTGGATTATCAGGAAAAAAATTCGAATATCAAGATAGAGCCAATTTCCATAATCAAAACTGAAGGATTTGGTGAGATTCCCGCCAAGGAAATTGTGGAAAAGCTAGGAATCAAAAACCAAGACGATCCTAAATTAGACGAGGCTACAAACGAGGTTTATTCCAAGGAATTCTACTCAGGCGTGCTAAAGGCAAATACTAGCAAGTTTGCAGGCCTCAAAGTTTCTGAGGCAAAGGAACCCATCAAGGCCTGGCTTGCGGAATCCAAAAACTCAGACATTTTGCTAGAGCTCAACAATGGCCCCGTTCGATGCAGATGCGGAGCAGAATGTGTTGTTAAACTGCTAAATAACCAGTGGTTTTTGAATTATTTAGATCAGGCCTGGAAAGACAAAACAAACCAATGTTTTGAGAAGATGAGTGTTTTACCAAATGAAATTAGAACAGAATTCAACTATGTTGTTGGATGGTTGCGACAAAGAGCATGTGCAAGGCAGCATGGCCTTGGAACTAACTTGCCATGGGATCAAGGATGGATCGTTGAAAGTCTATCCGATTCTGTAATTTACATGGCGTACTATATTCTGGCAAAATACGTCAATTCAAGGGAATTGTCTGTAGATGGTTTGTCTGATGAGTTCTTCGAGTTTGTATTTTATGGAAATGGTAATTCTAGAGATGTTGCAACAAAATGTAAAATCCAAGAAGACATTCTAGAGAAAATCCGATCTGACTTTGCTTATTTCTATCCCGTTGATGCACGACATTCTGGCAGAGACCTAGTACCAAACCATCTGACGTTTTTTGTCCTGAATCATGTTGCAATATTTCCACAGAGTCTTTGGCCAAGGCAAATAGTGGTAAATGGATCTGTCCTAATGGATGGCAAAAAAATGTCAAAATCCATGGGAAACATCATTCCATTACGAAAAGCAATCCAAGATTATGGCGCAGACCCGATTCGACTAGCAATAATAATTTCTGCGGAATTGCTCCAAGATGCTGATTTCAACTTGGAATCCATCAATACTATCAAGGGTAAACTAGAGGCAATCTCCGAGGACTGTGCCAAATACAAGCCTGAAATGCCACGCATATTACAGTCAGAAGACAGTTGGATTTTTGGTAGACTAGATCATCTCATATCTCAAACAACTGGTGCTCTAGAAAAGATGAGATTACGAGAAGCATTACATTACATTTTGTTTAGCTTTGAATCTGATTTGCAGTGGTATCTAAAAAGAGCAGAGGCAAAGGGTAGGACAGATATTTCAGGAATATTGCATAAGATCCTCAGTGCCCGAGTTGCAATGCTTTCCCCATTTGCTCCACACATTTCAGAAGAAATGTGGGAACGACTTGGAAATTCCGGTTTAGTTTCTAGATCAGCTTGGCCAAAGGCTGGTACCACAACAGATCAAAATGTCATACAATCAGAAGAATTACTCCAATCAACACTAGAAGACATCAAAAATATTCTAAAGGTAACAAAGATTACACCACGGAAAATTATTCTGTACACTGCAGATCCATGGAAAGTAAAGGCATTTCGTAAAATTGCTCAAGCGGTGATTTCTGGCCAGACAAACATTGGCACCATAATCAAGGACTTGATTGTAAATCCGGAAACTGAAAACATCAAAAAAGACCCAGACTTTGTCAAAAAATCAGTCAATTCAATTTTGGCAGAAGCTGCAGAGATGAGAAAGCTAAGGGCAGAACTGGAACCAATCAATGAAGCTCAGATTCTTTCATCTGAATTGGCAACTCTGGTTAGAAAAGAATTTGCAGTAGACTTGCAGGTCTTCGAAGAATCAGACTCTTCCAAGTTTGATCCAAAGAACAAGGCAAAGATGGCGCGTCCATTCAAGCCAGCATTATACATCGAATGACCGATTTTGCTCACATTCTATTTATTAGACCAGAGAAGACTTTTACTCAAATGAAAATAGCTGTAGTAGGAATAGGAGTCGCTGGTGGATACTTGGTATCCAGGCTCAAAAAAGACCATGAAGTTGTGGGCTTTGAGCGCATGACTGAAGAAAACCACGATTCTATTTGCGCATGGGGCACTTCGGCAAACGAAATGAGGGAATTGTGTGCAAAGTCCGGAATTAACTTTGATGATTTCATCATACATCACGGCAAAGATATGCACATTAACATGAACAACAATGAACGGTTTGATATCAAGCTAAAGGGTTTGGTTACTTATGACAAGATTGGTCTGATAAAGAAAATGGCAGATGGTGTCAAAATACACTATGGTGTTGCGCCAAAATTAGAAGATCTGGAAAAAGAATACGACATGATCGTTGATTGTACAGGATTTTATCGCAGCTATTTACCAAAAATAGAAAAAGACTTTTTCCTGCCAACATATCAATACAAGATTCAGTACGATGGAAAAATTCCAATCGATGATTTCTTTGTAAAGCCGTTTGCTGGAATGACTGGATATTTCTGGTATTTTCCATTATCTGATAATATGGCGCACATTGGAGCTGGCGATTACAAGAAAAACCACGTAGAAGAAACTGACAAGTTTTTCAAACAATACGGCGGCAAGATTACCAAGACAGTAGGTAGACCAATTAGATTGGCTACACCAAATATGTGTGAGCCATTCTATCATGGTAAAGTGGTAGGCGTTGGTGAATCAATTGGAACGGTGTATCCATTATTGGGTGAAGGAATCATACCAAGTATGGTTTGCGCAGACATTTTTGTTAGAAACATCAATAATTTATCAAAGTACAGACAAGAAGTACTAGAATATTTTGCAATTTACGGCAAGGTTTTGAATTTCATTCGTGCAAAAATGAATGGAAATTTTTCAGCTATTCGAAGCATTGTGGATCTGATTTCCATATTTCGATACATGAAGAAAAATGAGAAGAGATTCGGCATGGAAATTCATATGCGTGACTTGATGAAAGTGGCCAAGGCCTAAGAATTCAATTACTCAATATGTTTGGATGATTGGTATTTTCATTAAGTGATTCAATAGTCTTCCTACGGCTCAAATCCCATTGCTGCCTTGAACGAGTCAATTTGTTCCTGTGTGACA
Organism: Candidatus Nitrosotenuis sp.; assembly: GCA_052387615.1. Classification (GTDB taxonomy): domain Archaea; phylum Thermoproteota; class Nitrososphaeria; order Nitrososphaerales; family Nitrosopumilaceae; genus Nitrosotenuis. The sequence continues at coordinate 22,278 of JBQTIZ010000065.1, forward strand.
TCCACCACATCCATAGGTAAGAGTCCTACTTTGCCGAATCCACACGTAGATGGATTTGGATCAGGAATCGTTGTACCATCAATTGACCTGACCTTTGAGAACTCGCTGTGATAGTGCAATGAATCACAATTTGGTTGATGAGCCTGAACTTCAAAGAACTGTGATAGTGGATAGTATTTTCCACTAATAACAAGAACTACAATTTGCTTGGTGTTTTGAGTTTGTGGTGTGGTCTCGGTACTTTCAGTTTGTGGTGCGGTCTGAGCATTGGTTCTTCTTGCTTCACCTATTCCTTGGATTGACGATTTTGCAGTTTCGTCATATTTGTCTATTATTTGGCGGCAAATATCAAACAATTGCCCTCTTTTTTCGATTAGGCGTTTTAGCTGCATTGTTTCTATATCTATGTTTTTTCCATCAGATGATTTCTGGCCGGATTGGATGTCGTTTACCTTTTCTGCCTGTTCGGCAATTTTTGCGTCCATTTGTTCCGCTACCTTTAGGAGAAGCATCATGATCTTGTCCTCAATAGTTACTGCTTTGGACAATTCATTGTTTTTTGGCAATGCCGCAAGGGACTCGCCAGAAAACTCGCTTAACAATGAAAGAATCTCATCATCTTCAATATCTGGACTGTTAAGTGGACTCAGAGGGTTTTTTCCAGAGACAAACGTAGCTTCCTTGTCTAGCTTTTTTGCCTTGTCCAGTCCTTCCTTAAGCTGATCTGCGTTTGTTATTTTAAGAAGTTTTCCAGCTTTGCTCTGCACAGTTTTTTCAATTTTACTGAGGTCTGAGAGTGTCACTCCTTGTTTCTTGGCGATAGACTTGAGCTGAGTCGAAGATTTTTTTGCCAACAAATCAAAAACTTTGATTTGTTGCTTGTTTGATTGCTGATTTTTCAGCAAGAGTTCAAGGGATTTTGCTTCCTGCATCACTTGTGGATCTTTGGAATCATCATACTCCTCCCACGTCTCGACAGCCAGATCTTGCAATAACCTACCCTCTGCATCGTTGAGGTTTGCAAGTGATGCCATTGCTGCCTCATTCCATTTTGAGGCAGTAAAGACACCTAAAAGATAGTTCTGCATCTCCTTGTCCATCTTTACATTAGACGTACGAGGAGGTTCAGAAAAGGTGATTATTCTTTGCTTTACCATAAACTCTATTCCGGAAGTAAAGTCAGAGTCTGAGATTGCGCCTTCTGACCACCATTTTGCATTCTGTTTTATCCAGATGGGTATTCTTAGATTCTCATTTACTAGGATTGTTCCGCTCCTGTCTGACTCAACTTTTGCTGCAATAATTCCCTCTTTTACCAGAAATCCTATCCCTAATGCAAAATCCGCATCACTGATTGTTCCATCTGACCACCACTTTGCATTCTGTTTTATCCATCCTGGGACTTCTGGAGACAGATCATCATCAAGCACTGCATAGAATTCTTCTCCAGACAAGCTGGTATGACTAGATGACACTTCACTACATGGGATATCTTCAGTGTGTGTTCTGACAACAAAATCAATTTCTGCATTACCAAATTGTGTTTCTGCAGTTGTAACAGTATAAGTCTGCTCGCCATTTTCTCCTAGTTCCTGTAGATCCACTTCTAGTGTGCCTACTCCAAGAGATTCATTTCCACGAATTGTGTAAATTATGTTTTGAACAATCACTGCACCAACAGCAGCAACAAGCAGTCCACCCATTGTCGCTCCTTCTGCTGCAACGTAACCTACTTCAATTGCAAGCTGTCTAAGTGTAGCAAAGCTTGCAGCTTTGGCAGTATCCACCAAAATTCCCTCCCAGTTTGGCCACCTTCCATTCACGTTGTATACAGTAAAAACAGTATTCAGAGTACCTAGTGGATGACATTCGACATGAGTGTATTTTGTGTGATCTGCAAGCTGTTGGTTAATGCTTTGTTTGTATCTTGATGCCGCTCCTGTTGGTACGGAATCATGTAACTGCAAGTCCCACCCATCCAGATTGAGTTCTGTCTCCAAGATATTTGCATGACTTGGTTCCGAGAAGCTATACAAAACTGCAACTTCTCCCGTATTAAATCCACCAGGATCGTTAAAGTCAGCAAATCCACCCTTGTAGTTTATTTTGACTCGTGTAATCTCTGCTGAAACTGTAACTTTGTCCCCATATTGTTCCAGTAAACGTTCTCCGTATGAAACGTTACTTGGGACAATGGTTAATGTAATACAGAGAAAAACTACAATTCCTAATTTGAAATTAAAAAGAATAGATCGTGAAAGCATTAATCTTTGTAGAATGCTTTATCTTTTTAAAAATGATCATATGATGGAAACGGATCTAAATAGTTAATTAGGCTATAGAACACAATTCATGTTCAGTTATTGGTTTTATCAATAAGCAACCAACATTTTGGTTCCTTTCTTAATTAGAATTGGTGCCAAAATTGTAGTCAGCACTACCGTCATGCCAACAATTGGGAATAGGAACGAGCTTGTAGCTCCTAGATCTTGCCCAACCATCAGTACAATAAATGAAAACTCTCCAAGCTGTGCCATGGATAGTCCGATGCCGAGTGCATTGTTTGGCCCAAGCTGTAATAGTCGCACTCCGAGATAGACAGATGCGGTTTTGCCAACTATGGTTACAAGTGTAATTACTATGATTGGCAGCCAGTATTGAGCTATAATGTTTACATCCATTAGTGCGCCAATTGTTACAAAAAATATCGCGGTAAACACCTCACGCATTGGCGTGATCAGATTGGTAATGTCTTCTGAGAATTTAGAGCCTGCAAGAATTACTCCCGCCAAAAACGCTCCAGTTGCTGCAGAAAATCCTAGCTCGTATGACAAAAATGACAAGCCAAATGCAAGTCCAAGGGCTACAAGAATTGTAAACTCGTATCGTTGTAGATTTGATAATAACGAGAATATCTTTGGCATTCCAAGGCATCCCAATACAACCGTTCCCCCGATGAATATGCCAATTTCTGCAATCTTCCACAGCATTTGATCAAAGCTGAATCCACCTGAAAGAACTGAGGAGTGCAGTGTTGAAATCAGAACCGCTGCAATCAGATCTTCAATTACTAGTACACCGATTAACAAAAGGGAGGATGGCTCTTCTATTACATTCATGTCTTCTAGTACTTTGACAATGATTGCAGTTGAGCTAATTGATAATGCTGCTGCCAAAAACATTGCATCAGTAGTGGACCAACCAAATGCCATTGCCACTCCAAATCCAATTCCTAGCATTGCCAGAACTTCAACTACTGCAATAACTGCACCGATCTTGCCAATGGATTTGAGTTGAGATAGCGGAAATGTTAGGCCTACTCCAAACAAAAGTAACACAATTGCAATATCGGAAAAATTGTTCAGTATACTAATATCTTTTATGAGACTAAATGGGCCAAATGGTCCAATCAAAATTCCAGCTACTAGAAATCCGAGTACTAGTGGTTGGCGCAGAATATATGCAATGATTCCTATTGCTGCTGAAAAGAGCAGTAAATATCCCAAATCTCCGATCATCTCAATTCCTGCTGACAAGTAAGTTTGGTTTTGGTTCTCCATTATTCTGGGTTTGAGTCAAAATTACTTTGCTACAGATGAGATTTTGTTTAGTGGAATCACCACTAAACAAAACTAGTAAGGCTAAATCCTTCTCGCGTGGTTCTAGTGTACTTCATGTTATAGTCGTAGATTGATTGGGAATACTCTGTCAGTATTTCCTTCATTGACTCTAGTGTTTCAGCCAAGTAGAATCCAGGGCAATCCCCAGTAAACTGGTATGTAGAATGTACTCGAGCACGACCACTTTCATTTTCAAGCCAAGTTGAAAATGGATACAAATAGCATACACCGGGCCTGTTGGGGTGCATAGAGCAGGCCCCCCCATCATCCAAGAATCTGCATCTAATATGGGTACCATCGTCTGCTTCTGTTTCATCTGTTTTTCTTTTAAGATTCACAGATGTCATGAGGACATTATTTCCAGAAGGTCCTGATTCAAGCCATGTCGCAACAACTGTTTCATTTTTTACAAAGTCAGATGTCTTTTGGTATTTGAGTCCTTTTCCTATTGTTATCAAATCATCAGAAGTTAATGGTAGTCTGCCCTGTCGCTCACAACAGTTATGGCAATCTGGCCAGTAGCATTTCCACAAAATGAATTTTTTCTCATTGGTGAGATATGGAATATGAAACACAACTTGGCTAACCTTGATCGCATGATCCGTAACATCTGTTCTTTTCCCAAGCATGAAATCAACTAGGACTGGATCAACATCCCAATCTTTTTGCAAAAGTGTTAATGATTCTTTGATGTGGTCTTGCGACAAATGCAGTTATAACTAAATTCTTTAGATTATTAATATTTGAGTGAAAAAGGCAAGTACGCATCCGGAACGCAAAATCGAAGGTTTGTCTGGAAGGAGATAGTTTGGCCTTTGATTTTGGAGCTAAACGAAGTGTCATTTACTTTGACACAATATCAAAAGAAGCGAGACGTTGTATGTCAAAAAGATAACATTCCACTTGCAGTATCGTCTAGAGGACTAGTTTCGTTATTACAAAAAAATATTTTATACAAAGAAAATGATCTTTACTCGATCCACTATAGACTAATCCCATACATGAGACTCAAGGCAGAATGTGATTATGCAACTGCAATCAAAGAAGTTAGAGTCAAATAGAAATCTTATATTATTAGGCCTTTGTGGTTTTTTCAGTAGCCCGATAGTCTAGCGGCCAAATGAGTTTTCAGGTTAAGGATTCGGCGCTCTGGATCATTAGAGAGGATACGCCGAGACGGCAGTTCGAATCTGCCTCGGGCTACTTATGATAATTTTACTATCTTGATGCTTGTGCTACGCGTTCTAGCTCGTTTTTCTTTTTGATGGATGGAGCTGCCGCATCATTTGTGGATGCTGCGATTAGATGCTCTGCAAGATATTCTTCCATTGATTTTGGATTTGAAAATGAAGATTCTTTGACGCCATCTGCAATGAATCGCAATGCTAGATCAACTCGTCTTAGTGGTGAGACATCAACTGATACGTGGTATGCAGTTCCGCCATATACTATACGGGTGGTGTCTTCGTTTGGTGAAGAGTATTCTATTGCTCGAACTAGTACCTCGATTGGGTTTTTTCCAGTCTTGAGATGAATTATCTCAAATGCAGCTTTTACAGTATTCATGGTGCGTGCTTTTTTGCCACCCATTCTACCCGTATTTTTTGCGTATTTCTTACCAAAATGCATTAGCTTGTTTGCCAGTCTTTCTACGATGTTTACTTCAGCTTTGTTGAATCTTTTGAGTGATGATCTGCCAAAGGTGTGTGGGAATACAGATTTTCTCAAAGAAATTACTGTTTTGAGTCCTGGATCTTTGATTTCAATTTCTGTGAGATCCCATTTTCTAAATAACAAAAGATTTTGAGTTTCGGCCATTGTCTTATCTCCTTGGTTTTTCTTTTCTTCCTCTGACTAGTTCTCGTAGAGAAGTACCATTAACTTTGAAAACTTTGAATCTAACTCCTGGAATATCTCCCATTGCACCACCTTGTGTTGCGCCCATTCCCTCTAAGTGGACTTCATCGTGTTCATCAATAAAGTTCATTGCGCCGTCTCGTGGCAAAAATGCAGTGACTGTCTTTCCATTTTTGATTAGTTGGACACGTACACATTTTCTGACTGCGGAGTTTGGCTGCTTTGCTTCAACGCCCACTTTTTCTAAAACTATACCTCTTGCTTGCGGGGCACCTCCAAGTGGGTTTGCCTTTATGTTAAGACCCAAGAGTCTTCTTTTGTATGTACCAATTTGCCAGCGTTGTTTTTTACGCTTTGATTTTAGCACACGCCCTGCAAATAATCCTAATGGTGACTTTGCCATACTATCACTCCATCATTTTGTCTGGACTGTTAATTAAAACGCTTGTAATCTCAAAGTATCGTTTTGCTAATAGTCTTGCTTTCTCTGCATTTCTGCCTTCGCGCCCAACTACGATGCCCTTCTTTTTGGCATCAACTAGAACTATAGCCTGAGTTGAGCCATCAAGACGTTTGTTTAGTTTGACATCAGTTACAAGTTTTGCATTCAGCATGTTTTTCAAAAAGGTAACAGGATCATCAGAATATTCGACAAGTTCTACATTTTTTTTAACAATATTTTGTAGGTTTCTGATATGAGCGCCACCCTTGCCTATTGCAAGCCCCATTTTTCCTTCATTTACTACGAAAATTACTCTGTTTTGTTTTTCATCTTCCACGCAATCACGCGCAGATGCACCGGTGACATTTTGGAAAAGCGAAATTAATCGCATTTGATCAGTTGTTAGTTTGATTGTTTGTGGCATATCGACGGATTATCTCAACCCGATATGGGTCTCATTTAAACTTTGAGAGGCAATTTGTGTTTTCATTTTGTTTCTTCTTTTAGTATTGCCTTGATGTTAGAATCTGCAATTGATGTTAGTGATGCTGCGGAAACTCTAAACTGCAAACCACACAATTTTCCAAGTGTTACTGACGATCCATCAAATTCTAGTGTGGAAATTTTTTCATTTTTTGCAGAGCTTTGAATTTTTTCAAGTGCATCTTCTGAAAGCGATTTTGAAATAACGACTAGCTTTGCGTTTTTTATTGATTGCACTACTTGCTTCTCTCCCAATACGCACTTGTCTTCATTTAGTGCGTCTTTTAGTGCTTTTTCTAAGAGTTTACCCATTATACCACCGTGTATTGACGATTCAATAGAGCTCCTTTATAGATTTATCACTACGTTTTGATCAAATGTATAATTTTGCAATGTTAACTAAAAATAAGAAAAGTGGATGAAACCGTTACCGTGATGCTGTTACAGTGTAGCTGACAGTAAACGGCTCTTTGTTCTTTGTGTGCACTGCAAGTGCATTGCCTGCAAAATTCCAAGTTCCCGATGCTGCTTGTGGGTCAACCAGTGTTAGCGCAAACTTTGTTTTGCCATCTGGTGTCCAGATTGGTTGTCCTTTGTCCTCACCTT
>JBQTIZ010000066.1:0-12463 GCA_052387615.1 Candidatus Nitrosotenuis sp.
ACTGGAATTTGCGCATCTTGGGTTTTATGAAAATAATTTCGAACACCTCTATCACCACCAGTCACAATAAAGACAGTACTTGATGATTATGGGATTTCATCATCATATGTTGGATACAAAGCGAGAAAGGATCTTGACTGTATTATTGTGACTGGTGGTGATAGAGGTGTTCGAAATTATTTTCATAAAACCCAAGATGCGCAAATTCCAGTACTTGGAGTTGGTGAATCGGAATCTAGTGGGTTTTTGGCACAAGTTGACCTAAAAGAATTCTCATCCATAGTAAACAGAATAAAAAAATCTGATTTTGGAATCTCTGAATTCTCAAGGCTTGCAGTCAAAATTGACGGAAAGCCAGTTTATCCCGTGTTAAATGATGTGGCAGTGTTTTCATCGAAATCCGCCATGCTGATGGAGCATGTGTTACGGATAAACCATGAGGAAGTTTGGCATGATTCAAGTGATGGTGTGATCATATCAACGCCAACGGGATCATCTGCATATTCAATGTCTGCAGGTGGCCCAATGATATTTCAAGACTCACCAGTGTTCGGCATAGTATCTGTCAACTCGCTAGACATTACACGAAGACCAATGATCGTGCATGATACCAGCATAATTGAAGTGGATGATGTCACATCGAGACTGTTTTGTGAGGTTGTGTTAGATGGCGTGGACAGATTCAGAATAAACAACACATTGGAATGCACAAAATCTACTCCATCAGCTAGGGTGATAAAAATCAAAAAGGATTCTACTGCAGTGTCTGCCCTCACCAAAAAGGTCAAACTGGCAGAAGACCTGTTAAACATGCCACCAAGCTCAAAACTTTTGCTAAAAACGCTAGAATATGAGGGATCCCTCACACAGCGAGACCTTGTCACCAAGACATTACTACCAGATAGAACGGTACGTCTGGCACTGCGTCATTTGTTGGACAAGGGCTATGTCAAGAAGAAAATTTCTATTCGAGATGCTCGCCAAAAAATCTACGAAATTTCTAAAACCTAGCTATCAGATGCCCGAATAAAGGCCTCAAAGGATTCTTCTGGAAAACCAGGCCTGCTATTGAATTCCGGATGGAATTGCACACCAAAATAGAATTTGTGGGATGGTATTTCTAACATTTCCATTCGCTTGGAATTATCTGATTCCGCTGAAAAGATCAAGCCATTTTTCTCAAATATTTCAAGATAATTTGTGTTGATTTCATATCTGTGTCTGTGACGCCTCGATACATGATCTGATTTGTATGTCTTGTGAGCTATGGTGTTTGGTTTTATTGTGATATCGTGAGATCCTAGTCGTAATGATCCACCCATATTAGATACGGTTTTTTGTTCTGGAAGTAAATCTATTACTGGATGAGTAGTGTTTGGGTCAAGCTCAGTTGAATTTGCATCTGTATAATTACACACATACCTGCCGAATGCGACTGCAGCTAGCTGAAACCCAAAACAAATTCCAAGATATGGAATATTTTTTTCTCTAGCAAAATTTGCAGTCTTGATTATCCCCTCAGAACCACGTGAACCAAATCCACCTGGAACTAGTATACCGTCATATTTTGATAACATGTCAACATTTCCGTTGATTCCTTCAGAATCAATCCAGTCAATTGATACTGACTTGCCAATTTTTGCGCCCGCGTGTTTTAACGCGTGGTTCACGCTCACATAGCTGTCTGCCAAAGTAACATATTTTCCAACCATTGCAATTTTGATTTCTCCATTGCTTTGTTGCATTGACTGCACTATTCCATTCCAGTTGTCCCAGTTTGCAGCTGAGTTAAGTAATCCAACCTTACCGAATTTAGTAAATATTGTATCTACAATTCCTTGTTCAAATAGAATTTGTGGCACCATGAAAATTGATTTGACATCATGGCATGAGAATACATCGTTTGCAGTGACGTTTGTGAATAGTGATATTTTCTTTTTTGTTGATTCAAGTAACGGCGCCGTGCATCTAACTGCCATCAGATCTGGTTGGATACCAATTCTTCGTAGTTCTTGGACAGAGTGCTGTGTTGGTTTTGTTTTCTGCTCGCCCACCACATCAAGTGATGGTGCTAATGTGACATGAACAAAAATTACGCCTTGCGAGCCTTCTTCCAATCTTAACTGTCTTAGCGCTTCTAAGAACGGCAGAGATTCAATGTCGCCAACAGTTCCACCGCATTCAACCACTAAAACGTCAAGCTTTTCATCTTCGGCAATTTTTCGAATTCTCCGCTTTATCTCGTCTGTGACATGCGGGATTATCTGAACACATACACCAAGATATTCGCCCTTTCTTTCCGCTTCTATTACTGAGGAATAGATTTGGGCAGTTGTGATATTGTGGGTTTTTCTAATGTTTTGATTGAGGAACCTCTCATAATTGCCGATATCCATGTCGCATTCACCACCATCATCGGTGACATAGACCTCACCATGAGCAATTGGGTTCATTGTACCAGCATCATAGTTCAGATATGGATCTATTTTTACGCAGGATACTTTTTGGTTTGATAGTTGTAATAACTTGGCAATCGATGATGAGACTACGCCCTTGCCTAGGCCAGACATAACTCCGCCTGTAACAAAAATGAACTTTGTCTGCACATTTCCAGATGGAAGATCCTATTTTTATTTCTTTTTTTGCTAACAACGCTTTAATGCGCAGCCATTTTGTTTTAAGAAATGCTACCTGATGATGCATGGATCACAATACTGGGCAGTATTGCAAGTGCGCTGGTAACTGCTAGCTTTATTCCTCAAATCGTACGTGGATACAGAACAAAACATCTGGATGATGTATCGTATTGGTTAATGATTATGATCTGTGTCGGCATGTCTTTGTGGATCATTTATGGTACAGTAAAACAGGATTTTGTCATAATTGGGGCAAACATATCGACAATAGTGTTAAACTTGATATTATTGGGCATAAAAATCAGATATTCAAAATAATTATTTTGTTGCAGATTTTAATTGTCTGACAAATGTAGCAACGGTTTTTTGGATTCTGACAGATGGGGTATTTTCTATTATCTTGATCAGTGCACTGCCAACTATTGCAGCATCTGCCCCATGTTTGGTGTATTCTTTGATGTCTTGAGGTGTGGATATCCCAAAGCCTATCCCTACTGGGATCTTTCTCTTGGCAATTTTTTTGGTATTTTTTAGTGCATCAATGGTATATTTCTGAATTTTAGTTTGCACACCAGTTGTACCAAACACTGATACCAGATACAAAAATCCCGTAGTCTGCTTTACAATTTCTGCCAATCTTGATTTACTGGTGTTTGGTGAGACCAAAAATATTGTATCTAATTTGTGTTTTTTTGCAGCCGCGAGATATTCTTTTGATTCTTCAACTGTCATGTCTGGTGTTATGATGCCATCGAGTCCTGCTTTTTTTGCCATCTGAAAAAATTTGTCATATCCTTTATGATACAGTATGTTGGTGTATGTCATTAGGACAAGCGGAATTTGACTTTCTTTGCGGATTTGCCTCACTAGATTTAGGAATTGGGCCATTTTTGTTCCACGCTCTAGCGATATGGTGCTTGCATGCTGAATTACTGGGCCATCAGCTAAAGGATCAGAAAATGGAAATCCTAATTCTATGATATCCGCTCCGCCTTGAATCGAGCCTCTCACCGCAGATATGGTGTTCTTGTGTGTTGGATATCCTACCATGATGTATGTGACTAGCGCCTTTTCGTTAGATGCTCTCAGAGCTGCGAATTTATTTTGAATTCTTGACATATTCTTGTACTACCTCAACGTCCTTGTCGCCACGGCCTGAAAGTGTAACTACTATAGAATCTGATTTTGGTTTTTTCTTTGCAATCTTGATTGCCTCAGCTATTGCGTGTGATGATTCCAAAGCAGGAATTATTCCCTCAGTTCTTGTTAGCAACAAAAATGCATCAATTACCTCTTTGTCTGTTGCACTGGTATAGTGAATTCGCTTTTTGTCTTTAAAGTATGAATGCTCTGGTCCGACACCTGGATAGTCAAGGCCCGCTGATATGCTATGAGTTTCCTGGATTTGGCCTTCCGCATCTTGGAGCAAATATGTCATCATACCATGCAGCACTCCCTTGGAACCAGCAGACAATGTCGCAGAATGATGTCCTGACTTTAGGCCTTGGCCCGCAGCTTCTACGCCAATGATTTCAGTATCCGAATCTATCAGTGGATAAAATGTCCCAATTGCATTTGATCCTCCGCCAACACATGCAATTACTGTATCGGGTGTTTTTTTGCCAAACTTTTTGATTTGTTGTTTTATCTCTTCTCCAATTATTGACTGGAAATCTCGAACCATAACCGGATATGGATGAGGTCCGACTGCAGATCCTAGCAGATAATAGGTATCCTCGACGTTTGTAATCCAGTCTCTGATTGCCTCATTGATTGCATCTTTTAGGGTCTGAGAGCCTGCCCTCACTGCATGAACTTTGCATCCAAGCATGTTCATTCTAAAGACGTTTAGCTTTTGACGTATGGTATCCTTATAGCCCATGTACACTTCGGCTTTGAGACCCAATGCCGCGCATGCCATTGCAGTTGCAACGCCATGCTGGCCAGCACCGGTTTCTGCGATGATTCTAGTCTTTTTCATGCGTTTTGCAAGCAAGGCTTGACCTAGGGTGTTGTTAATTTTATGGGCCCCGCCGTGCAAAAGATCTTCCCGCTTTAGATAGATTTTTGCCCCACCGATTTTTTCAGTCAGATTCTTTGCATAATATAGTGGAGTTGGACGTCCTGCATATTCTGTTAGGTAATAGCGTAATTCTTTTTTGAAATTTGCATCATTTTTGTATTTTAGATAATTTTCTTCTAACTCTTCAATTGCTGGGACCAGGGTCTCTGGGATGTATTTGCCACCGAAATCTCCAAAGCGACCATCTTTTGGGAACTGAATTTTCATATTGCGTTCACCAAACTCCTAACGCTCTCTTTAATATTTTCTGACTTCATTATGCTAGAGCCAACAAGAAATACACCAGCGCCGCAATTTTTTAGGAATTGGATATCGGATGGTGCATCTATTCCACTTTCGGACACTATGACTCTGTGTCCATCAAAGCCTTCCAGTATGGTTTTTGTGGTATTGATGTCGATTTTGAGGGTATCGAGATTTCTATTATTAATTCCTACCAAATCCGCACTAGTTTTTAGTGAATTTGCAAATTCTGATTTTGTGTGTGCTTCAACTAGCACTTTGAGGCCTTGTTTATGCCCATAATCTATGAATTCATCGATTTCTCTGAGAAACCCCAGATCAAATAGGGATTGTATCAATAGCAGGTAGTCTGCACCAATTTTTTTTGCCGCATCGATTTGGGTTTTATCGACTATGATGTCTTTCATCAGCATTGGGATTTTGACTTGCTTTCTGATTTGCATGAAATATTGCGGTGAACCCTCAAAGAGATACGGCTGGGTAAGAACGGATAGTGCCTTGGCGCCGCCAGATATCATGTCTTGCGCCATCTGGACTGGATCTGATTTTTGTCTGATTTTGCCCAGGGATGGTGATGAGAATTTTATTTCGGTGATCAATGATGCGTGTTTGTTATCACTGATAGAGTCAATTAGGTTTACACTTGATTTTTCTAATGACTCTGAAATTTCGTATACTCCATCAGATATTGCCTTCTTTGAGTTGTCCACTAGGGTTTTCAGAGTATTCATGGTTTTAGCTCCTTTATTTTGGAATAATTCCCGCACTCTCGGATAAAGTTCTCAAAATGAGCATAGGACCTACCTGATTTGATTGCCTCTGTTGCAAGCTGTAATCCTTGCTCAAAGTCTTGTGCAATGTTTGCAACAATCAGTCCACCTGCTGCATTTAGTGCAGTTATTTCTGACATTGATTGATTTGCGGTGCCATCCAATACTGATATGAAAGCTTGGATTGCTTCTTGCTTGGATGATATCTGCAAGTCTTTGATTGATGCTTGGTGCAGGCCAAGTTTTTGAGGATCAATTATAGTTTCATCGATTTTGCCATCCCTCAGAAAGCAGATCTTGTTCTTTGATGTCGTGGATAATTCATCAAGGCCGTCCTGTGAGTGTACTGTCATGATGTTTTGCGCGCCCCTTTTCTTTAAAATATCAATGATTCTGGTCAGATAGCTCTCTGAGAATACACCTATTAGCTGGTTTTTTACCCGTGCAGGATTACATAATGGCCCCAATAGATTGAACGCAGTTCTTGTACTAAGGAGTTTTCTTGATGCGGCTACATTTTTCATTGCAGGGTGAAATTTTTGAGCGAACAGGAATCCAATGTTGAATTTTTCTATTATCGATGTGATTTTTTGCGCGTCTGCATTTAGATCATAGCCAAAATACTCGAAAATATCAGCACTCCCAGAGATTCCAGACACGGAACGGTTTCCATGCTTTGCAACCATTCCGCCACACGATGCTACAACAAATGCCGCCGTCGTGGAAATGTTGAATGTGTGTAATTTGTCGCCGCCTGTTCCGCACACATCAATTATCGTTCCACTGCATTTTGGATTGATGTGGACTCCATATTCGTCCATTTTTGCAAGCATTGCGGATAATTCGTCGTCCGTTTCGCCTTTTTCGGTTAGATTTTGCAAAAACGCTGCCTTTAGATCATCCGATGTTCCTTCGGATAACAGTAGGTCCATTGCCTTACTCATTTCATGTGTGGCGAGATTTGCGCCAACCTCTAGTCGCGCGATATAGTTTTCTAGCATTTTCTTACCTTGTCTATGAAATTCTGTAGAATTTTTTTGCCTTCTGTAGTAAGAATTGATTCTGGATGGAACTGTACGCCCTCAATTAGGTATTTTTTGTGCGATACGCCCATTACCTCCCCATCATCTTCCGCAACTGCTGTAATCTTTAGAACATCTGGAATTATGGTTTTGTCGCCAACAAGCGAATGATACCGTGTTGCTCGGAATGGGTTTTGCACGCCGGAAAACAGTGAATCATGATAATGTTTGATTTGGCTGGTTTTGCCATGTCGTACGCACCCAGCATTGACTACTTTGCCCCCAAACTCTTGTATGATTCCTTGATGTCCCAGACAAATTCCAAGGATTGGTGTTGTTGGGCCTAGGTCTTTGATCACTGATGAGCAGATTCCAAAATATCGCTTGTCTTCTGGTGTGCCGGGGCCTGGTGATATTATTATTGCATCATAATTTTTTTGTTTGATTTGATCCAGTGTTATCTTGTCATTCCTAATGACATCTGAGTCCACTCCAAGCTCGCCGAGCAATTGCGCGATATTATACGTAAATGAATCATAGTTGTCGATGATTAGAAATTTCATTTTGTTGCCTCCTTTAGTGCAGATATCATTGCACTTGCCTTGTGTTCGGTTTCCTTGAACTCTCCCTGCGGTGTTGAATCCATGACAATTCCTGCGCCAGACTGGACAAATCCTGAATTCCCATCAAAAAAAATGCTCCTAATTGCGATTGCAAAATCGCAGCAGCCATTATTGGAAAAGTATCCTACAGCCCCTGCATACTGGCCTCGGATATCTGGCTCTAGATCATTGATTATCTCCATTGCCCTAACCTTTGGTGCACCTGTGACTGTCCCTGCCGGAAAGACTGCCTCAAATGCAGAAAACATATCGTGTTTATCATCCAAAGTACCTACAACATGGGTAACGATGTGCTGGACGTGTGAGAATCGTTTTATTTGCATTAATTCTGTTACGTGCACTGTGCCATATTTACAGACGCGTCCCACATCGTTTCGCCCAAGGTCAACTAGCATCGTGTGCTCGGCAAGTTCCTTCTCATCTGAGAGCAATTCTTGCTCTAGCTGCTTGTTTTTTGCCTCGTCATCGGTGATTTTCCTGGTGCCTGCAATTGGAAATGTTTCTACTTCCTTGCCTGTAACTCTGACTAGCATCTCTGGGCTGCATCCGACGTAGGTCTTTTGTCCAAACTTCATGTGGTATAGATATGGTGACGGATTTAGCATACGCAACTCCTTGTATACTCGAAGGAAATTCCCAGTTGCTGAAAAGCTGAACCGTCTCGATAACACTACCTGGAAAATATCGCCGGAATATAGGTAGTGTTTTGCTTGGTTCACTATACTGGCAAATTGCGATTCATCCATGTTTGTTGCAATATCAGATAATGTGATTTTATCAAACGTTCTTGCTGTCTGTTTTATTTGGTTGATTCTATTTTCATCATAATAAAAATACAAGGATTGGTTCGTCTTGTTGTCATATAGAATCCCGTCTTGGTATATCCCAAATTCAATTAGTGGTTTTGAGTTATCCTTGATTGGAATGTTCTCGTACAGTTTTATTGCGTCATAGTTTATGATTCCAACTGCACCGCCAAGATATCTGTGGGATTGGTCCGTGGTTTTTGTGATAAACTGTTTTAATTCTGCTACTGGGTCTTTGGTCGGAATGGTTTTGGTGGCTCCATCCTTGTATGTTAGAATGATTTTGTCTGCGTATCCCCGGATGATTATTTTTGGATCAAACCCTATGATTGAGGATTCTGCTAGCTCTTCAGGTCCGGTTAGCGATTCAAAGAGAAACGTGTGGGTGTAATGTTGTTCTAGCTTGGAATAAATTTCAAACTGGGTTCCAGGTAGGCCTAGTGGTATTACTGTAGGATTAGAGTTACCAAAGGTGGCCACCCATGGTATAGCTGATTGGCCTGGCATATTTAATGAGTTCGAGAGTTTGGGTTGACGAAATATTGGCAATTTTTACAAGAAAACAATGCAAAATACGCATGATCAGGCTCGAGAATTGCAAGAATTACGGTATGGTACGGTACCTTTATATGCGATCTTGACGTATTATACACCATGAGCCAGATGCTTGCAAAACCGAAATCACCTGTTCTGTATTCCGAGCTGCACTTTGCAAGGCCTCAGATACAACTGAGAAGCTCGGCAACTGAAGTAGTGTGTCAGCTGTGCAAATCAGAGCTCAGAGAGGGAACAGGCATTAGTGCAAAACAAATGGGTGAGAGAATTGTGTTTGTTTGCAGCGAGCACGGGTTTTAACTTTTAGAAAATTGATAAACCCAGACCTATAATGAAATCAAGTGACTGACTTTATTCACGAGCCCTACAAGACCATCCATATTCGCGACATGGTAAAAGCTAGCCTTGATGATCTAATCAGCATGATATCCTCACTTGAATCAGCTAATGCGTATTGGGTGGACGGCGTGCTTTTTGTAAGCTTTGCAATCAATGATTCCGAGGAATTGGGGAAAAAAGAAATTCAAGGCGAGACATATTTGGAAAGAATCGTATTTACGAAATATGACAAGTACACCAAGACGGTAAAATCGTCCACTAACGTTGCAATCAATATCATAAACGTGCAGAGCAGCAATCTTTATCGTGATTTGATATCGTGGTTGAAAAAACAACCTGTATGGAATGAATAATACGTTATAAAAGAGAAATTGATTTGAGATTGGATTTTCTCTTTGAGAATCCTATCTTGTAGGATATTCATCTCCAGAGAAGTATTACTATGAATACTATCCTGTATATGAAAATATGATTGATACTTTAGTGATCAAGGGTGTTGCAGTTCCTGAATTTCAAGAAATAGTCTTAATGGTTCTGGGAAGTTCAATTGTATTGGGAATAGTATTTGCAAGAAAGTTCACAATAATCTGAAATCTCCAACAAATCCTAATCCCCATCATAATCTAGTGCATGATCATTTTTGTTCGAAAAGTACGGATTTTTCCCTCACGGATGGGGGCTTTGCATTTTTACTGATTGTCAGTAAACTCGTTTGCTTGCAATATTTACCAAATAGGGCTAGTCACAGCGCCTTGCGCTGCAGACCCTACCAGTGAAGCATATTTTGCCAGTGCTCCAGACTCGTAGTTTGGCTTTCTTGGCCTCCATTGCTTCCTTCTGTTGTCCATCTCATCAGATGATATCATCAGATCAATTTTGTTAGTCTCAGTATCCACTACTATTTGATCACCGTCTTGCACCAAAGCAATGTTTCCTCCAACATAGGCCTCTGGCGCCACATGCCCAATCATAAATCCTCGGGTTGCACCTGAAAACCTACCATCTGTCACCATTGCAACTTTTTCACCCAGGCCCTGGCCCACAATAGCAGCAGTAACAGCCAGCATTTCTCGCATTCCAGGCCCTCCCTTTGGACCCTCATATCGTATTACCACAACATCACCTTCTTTGATTTTACCCTGCGATACAGCATCAAACGCATGCTCTTCTCTATCAAAGCATTTTGCCTTGCCAGTAAATTTGGTAATTTTTACACCAGACATTTTCACAACGGCGCCATCTGGGGCCAATGAACCTTTTAGCACAACTGCAGTTCCGGTACGATACAATGGCGCATCCAACGGCTTGACTATGTCATTGTTAGCCGGTGGCGGCAATGTTATGGCATCCAAGTTTTGCTTCATTGTCTTTCCAGTTATAGTAAGTACGTTTTCATGCAGTAATTTTCTGTCCAGTAATTTTTTGAGCATCAGTGGAACTCCTCCTACTTTGTCCAGATCATTCATCACATACATTCCACCTGGCTTCAAATCTGCAATGTGTGGAACCTTTTTTCTGACCCGCTCAAAATCATCATATGTTAATTTCACTTTTGCCTCATGAGATATTGCAAGCAAGTGTAGTATGGCATTGGTAGAGCCACCAATTGCATTTAGCATAACAATGGCGTTCTCAAATGCTTCAAAGCTCAAAACATCACGAGGCTTTATTCCCATTTCAAGTGCTTTTGCACACGCAACACCAGTATCATACACCATCTTGTCTCGTCGTTCATCTTCTGCTGGTGGTGATGCGCTTCCAGGCAAGGCAATTCCCAAGGCTTCTGAGATTGATGCCATTGTATTTGCAGTAAACATGCCGCCGCAAGAGCCAGCAGTTGGACAGGCATAATTTTCAATGTTTTTTAGAGCTTCTAGTGTCAGTTGTCCTGCATCGTATGCCCCTACTGCCTCATACACGTCTTGTACTGTAAGCTGTTTTCCATTGTACATTCCTGGCATTATAGTTCCGCCATACACAAACACGGACGGTAAGTTCAGTCTAGCCATTGCCATCATAGTACCTGGCAGGCTCTTGTCACATCCTGCAATTCCGACCAATCCGTCATACTGGTGTGCACGAACCATCAATTCTATTGAATCAGCAATCACTTCACGAGAAACCAGCGAAGATTTCATGCCTTCATGGCCCATTGCTATACCATCAGATACTGCTATAGTGGAAAATTCCCTGGGAGTAAATCCTGCATCGTGCACTCCTTCCTTTGCTTTTTGTGCCAGTCTTGGAAGATGAATGTTGCACGGCGTTGCTTCGTTACCAGTATGGCATACGCCAATGAATGGCTTGTCAAGATCATTGTCAGTCAGTCCCATTGCCTTGTACATTGCGCGGTGCGGCGCACGGGCAGTTCCAGATACAACGTTGCGACTTGAAATCTCCATTATACCACCAAGAATCCTTGCATCATATTAGAATTTGCGTGATTATCCGTTATTTTTTCTCAATAAACAGACCGTCTAGATCTCTGAGATATTCATCAACTTGGGTCTGGTTTTCATTTCCGTATGTCACCAGTATTCTATCGTCTTCTTCTATGACATAGTCAGTTATTGATTGTATCTTTTCATGGTTCACATAGAATTTGAGCGAATAATCCTCATTGGTACAGAATGTGTGCTCTGGCTTTTTGTCTGGGAATGTAAAGCAGTTATCATCAAGCCCTACCTTGATTGATTTGAACAAGAATCCTAAATCCACATTTGATGCATGTCTGTGAATGGTGTCTCCATTTTGGCTCTCAAAGTGGATGAACGGACTCTTTACCTGATATTCAGGTAAGGAAAAGTCGAATTTGTCGCCAAAAATTCTGACTAGTATTCCAGCATGCTCGTGCTCATCCCCTAGCTTGCCAGCATTTGGAGGTCCCGACATCTGAGTGCCGGATGTGACAATTTTTTCATAATAATGATATGATGCATAACCAACTATAGCTATTACGACTGCAAAGATGCCAATTGCGATTAGGGTGTTTTTTTGCTTTTGGGATTTTTGCTTGTCTGCATAATTTTCCCGCTCTTTTTCTCGTCGAGACTCTCTATTATCGCCCATTACAGTCGTATTCCAAAATTTGGCTCTAATTAATCAATCGCCATCATATCAGACGATCAAACTACGATACCATAATAAAATACAAAACACCACAAATTTTCGTTGAGCTGCATCTTTTGTGAAATCATAACAAATAATCGAGAGGGCCATTTCATCTACGAGGACTCGGATCACGTGGCATTTTTGGACAAATACCCAATAGACAAGGGCCACACACTGGTAGTTCCAAAAGAACACTATGAAAAAGTCACAGACATGCCAGAAGATAGGGTGGGTAGGTTGTTTTCACAAATTCCAAAAATTGCCCAGGCCATTAT
>JBQTIZ010000067.1:0-23198 GCA_052387615.1 Candidatus Nitrosotenuis sp.
CTTTTCGTTTTGTCCAAATGCCTCATATTCTGAGAGATATCCGTATCTTTTTTTGTCAGAAGGTTGTGCCACACCAACAGATGCGGAAATCAATCTGTGCGGTTCATTAGTCTGGTTTCTAGAATAAATACAAAACAGGACCTGTCCAGGGTTGATAAGCTTGAGGCCTTCCACACGTGAGACCATTTTTGCCCCTGGCGGAAAGATGCTTGAAATCAGAACAATGTTGGTACCAGCAATTCCTGCGTCTCGTAATGCGTACTCAAAACTTGTGAGCCTGTCTTCATGAACGCCTTTGCCTTTAGTCAGGAATAATTTTTTTGCAACTAGGTCAAGCAATTTGTTTTTGTAGCAATATTTCTATTTATTATACTTATTTCAGCTCAGACAAACTTTGGGCAATTTGTTTGCCATGGTTTTTGACATCAGTATCTCGAAAAAATTTTTGAATTACGCCATTTTTGGCAACAGATATGTAAAGTGCTTTGTCAAATCTGAGTTTCACTTGCAGCACAAAATCCTTGGTAATTGCACCTAACTTTCATGTGGGCAATACGCACATGTTATTATTTAGCCAAAATACCGATGGCTTGTGGACGCTTTTGGATTTTCGCTTGACTCTATCCTAAAATCGGAAGGATTTGTCATCGGATATTACGTCTTTACGGTTGCAACAGCTCTGATCCTAATCAAAGAGACAAAAAAACGAATCTTTGATCTAGTGAATGGTGTAAGATCCATCATTTACGCGCCAATAGCATTTGGCATATTGATTGTATATTTGCTGACATTATACCCATATGCTGAAAAGATTCCAATCCTAAATTGGAGCTGGCTTGGCTATAACATCGCGTTTGTACCATTTGCAGATCAAGGATTCTGGGGAATTGTACCGTTTATTCCGCTACTCGTATACATGTTCATCCACATCAATTATGTAGAGGAATTATATTTTAGAAAATCAAAAAAGATGGTTCTGGTGTGGGCGTTTGCACATATTGTGATGGGCATCAAAATCCACATGGCAATCTTGCTAATACCTGTTGGATTTTTGTTCAAGTACATTTATGATAAAAAGGGCATAAACCATTCTTACGCGATGCATTTTACAACAAACATACTTATCGTGATGGCATTATTTTTTACTCTTCTTAGGTGACCATTCTGGTTTTGGTCCCTGTGTGAGAAATCTATATCCCAAAAATCCGCCGATGCAGATGTTTATCACGCCAAACAGTGTAATGAATAGATGCTGCTCTGTTTTTATCAAAAACAGTCCAGCTATTACACCCCATGCACCGGTAGCGAAAAACAATATTGTTAGAACCTTGAGTTTCTTTGGTGGTATCCACTTCATTTACCGGATTTCCCACACGACTCTATTAAAGAGTGACGGGCCGCACTAACATTTTAAAACGCTCCATTTTGTTAGAAAATCGTTGCCAATATAGCTCAGCCTGGCAGAGCATCGGTTTTGTAAACCGAGGGTCGAGGGTCCAAATCCCTCTATTGGCTTTTTTCAATTTCTTGTTCCAAGGATTTATTAGAGGACTAAAGATTCTCAATCGCATTAGGCTATAATGACGGAAAATAAGCAATGAGCTTCTTTGTCTGTCATTGCTTAGGAAAATAAATTGACAACATTTGATGAATTAGGAATTAACAAGTCCATTTTAGATGGGCTAAAGCAAATGGGATTTGCGGAACCATTTCCAATCCAAGAGGCAACTATACCTGTTTTGCTTTCAGGTAGAGATGTAATAGGTCAAGCCCACACAGGAACAGGAAAGACTGGAGCATATGCAATATCAATGCTGCAGGGAGTCAAAGCAGACAAGACCATTCAAGGACTGGTAATTGCGCCAACTAGGGAGCTTGCAATGCAAATCACAGATGAATTCAAAAAATTTGCAAAATTCACAGGAATCAGAGCAGTTTCAATTTATGGTGGACAGGGCATGGGAGTACAATTACAAGCACTAAAACATGGAGTTGAAATCGTCGTCGCAACACCTGGAAGATTAATTGATCATCTAAAGCATGGCTCAATTGAGCTCAACGACATCAAGTATGTGGTACTAGATGAGGCAGACACAATGCTCGATATGGGGTTCATTGATGATATTCGATTCATCTTGGAAATGACGCCAGTAAACAAGGTAATGTCTTTGTTTTCTGCAACAATGCCGCCAGAAATCCTCAGACTGGCAGAAGAATATTTGAACAATCCAAAGCAATTCTTGCTATCTTCAGATGATTTATCGGGTGAGGGAATCGACCAGTCATTTTTAATAATAAAAGACAGAGAGAAAATGAGTTACCTGTTAGGGTTTATCAAAGAAAACAAAAAAGGACAGACCGTTGTATTTTGCTCAACTAAAAACAGAACTCGAGATGTTGCACGTGAATTGCGCCAGTCAGGATTTAATGCAGTTGGAATTGAGGGTGACATGTCACAGCACAGACGAGAAATATCAATGTCACAGTTCAGACGAGGTCAGGCAGATATTTTGGTGGCAACAGATGTTGCAGCAAGGGGACTCGATGTGCCAGAAGTAGCACTAGTTGTAAATTATGATGTTCCAAACCAAGAGATGGTCTATTTCCACAGAATCGGAAGAACTGCAAGGGCCGGGGCCGAGGGGCGAGCAATCACATTGGTCTCATACTCTTCTGTTGGTGATTTTAATCTCATAAAACAACAAGTCAAGGTAAACATGACTGATCTTAATGAAAAAATGGGAATCAAAGTAGACATCCCAGATCCACTAAAAAGACAAGTCGGTCCACGTAGAACTTTTGGACGTGGAGGTGGCGGTTTTGGAAGAAGTGGTGGAAGAAGTTATGGCAGAGGCGGATTTGGAAGAAGCTCAGGATTTAGACGAGATGGCGATAGACAAGATTCTGGTAGTAGAAGCGGAGGGTATGGAAGAATTGGGGGTTTTGGAAGAAGTGGTGGATTTAGACGAGATGGCGATAGACAAGATTCTGGTAGTAGTAGCGGTGGTTTTGGAAGAAGTGGGGGTTTTGGAAGAAGTGGTGGATTTGGAAGAAGCTCAGGATTTAGACGAGATGGCGATAGACAAGATTCTGGTAGTAGAAGCGGAGGTTTTGGAAGAGATTCTGATCATAAAAGAGAGCAGAGAGTAGAAGGCGGATTTAGAGGTCAGGGAAGTATGTCAAAAAGACCAGCTCACAAACGCCGCTGGTAATCTTTTTTAAACTCGGTTTGGGGTAACATACAATGGAAGTAGGTTTTGTTTTGCTGAATTGCGACCTTGGTGCAGAGGAGTATCTCCTTGACGAAATAAAACAAATTCCAGAAGTAAAACAAGCATATCTCACATTTGGCGCATATGACATCATAATTGAAATCCATACAAAAACAGCGGAGGATTTTGATAGAACAGTATCAAACAAAATTCGAAGACTATCTCGTGTAATGAGTACAATGACTCTAAAGGTTCTTGCAGGCAAGTCCAAGTAATCACATAAGGTAAGAAAAATTGGAAAAAATTCAATATTCTGGAACAGTTTGGGCAATCAATCACAACAATCCAGAACCACTAGTTGATCATTGCCTAAAAAAACTCCAAAACTATGGAATAAAGAAAGAAGACATTAGACTAACTGATGCGCCAGAAAATGTTCAGATTGGAGAGATAGTAGTGGAGATGTGGCCATATCATATTGATGTTGCACGTGTAAGAACAATTCGCAACGATTCATTCATTTCTGGCTCTGTCATGCAAATTGAATTAAAAGCAGACGAACAAGGAAACTATATCGATTAAAAAAATAAAAAAAAGTCAGCTGATGATTACTTTGCCTTTCATCCATGGATGGATTAGACAGAAATAATCGTATTTTCCAGATGCGTCAAATTTTTGTGCATATTTTTCACCAGACTGCAAAAGACCTGTATCAAACTTACCATCAGGACCATTTGTTATTTTTCCGCTTGTTGCAGTATGAGCTGCTGAATCCTTGTTTATCCAAGTAACCGTTCCACCTTTAGTCACTTTGGCCTCAAATGGCGAATAGCATTTGTTACCTTTTTCACATCCTTCGTTTCCAGAGTTTTTTGTCATTTCGACTGTTACTTCGGATGCTGCTTTACCAGATGATTTGGTTGCTTTTTTAGTGTCTTTATTTTTATCAATTTTCTTGGTGTCTTTTTTGATGGTTTTCTTTTCTTTGCTTTCTGCAGCATCAACCGATTGCATCGTTGGCAGCGATAGGATTGCTCCCAATAATGCAAATATTGCTACACCTGCAAGAATTGTCTTATTCATGATTTGAGAAGCAATATCATAACTTAATTAATTTTGTTGAGAATTCCATCTAGGATATAATAAAATAAGAAAAATCAGAATTTCTTCTGATTATTGGACGTTAACTGTGCCTTTCATCCAAGGATGAACGATGCACATGTATGGATAAGAGCCTGCAGTATTGAATGTGTTTGAAGATGTTCCTCCAGCAGTAACAAGACTTGTGTCAAAAGAGCCATCGACTGCAGTTGCTGTGTGAGCTGCTGAATCGACGTTTTTCCATGTGACTTTGCCGCCAACTGTGACAGTTACGGTGTTTGGGACATAGCATTGATCAGCACAATCTTGGTTTGATGCAGTGCCTACTGCCATGTCAACTGAAACTTCGCTTGCTGCTGTGCTTCCGGTAGCCTGTCCAGTTCCTGAATCTTTAGCTGCCTTTTTGTCAGCTTTGGCTTTCATCTCAGCTGCCTTTTTGTCAGCTTTCTCATCTGCAAATGCAGAGTTAGTCATAGAAATGCTAACAACTGCTGCCAGTAACACAAATACTGCAATACTTGCAAGTAGTTTGGTATTCATTGTTGATCACCGAGTTTGGCTTTTGATATATTAAGATTGTTCAGAATTCCTCCACAACTAATTGCAGGTAGAAAAATCAACTTGTTGAAGAGTCAGTCAAAATTGGGATTACGACGAATGTGAATTCTTTGGATGTTGTTTGATAGTCTTTGCCAGATGCAGTCACATTGAGTGTGTAGATCCCAGTCCTAGCATTGTCTGGAATTATTACAGAATCTTCATAGTAACCAAACTTTTCTGTTACACCGGTAGATGTCTTAATTTTATCACCAACTGGGTTTGTAATAATAGCTGAAATTGTTATGCCGTCCAAATATCCAGATGTGTTGTGAAAATCAGATAGTTGGTTTAACTTTGGATCGAATGTTCGTATTGTAAACTTGTATGGGCTTTTCCATTCGACTCGCTCAAACTGCTTTACAAGTAAGAGGACATCTCGTTTTGGTGTAGATGGGGACTCTTCAATTGCTACTTGAGTCTTGTCTTGTTTTAGTATGGCAAAAATTGAAAACGAGCTATCTCTATTTGTGGATGTTTTTCCCTTGAGATGGTAAATAGAGTCATCTCCTAAAGATATGACCAGCCTCCCTGATGCAGACATGGTAAAATCATCAGAATCTGCAACTAGTCTTATGAATTTCTTGTTATGCAGTAAAGATAGATTCATGTCATTAATTGAATGAATCTCATCTCCAGATGAAAATTGCCCGCTTTGAAATACAGATTTACCATTATCTAGAATTTTTACTGAGGCTTGCAAGGATGCCATTTCTACATTTTTGTTTACTGTACCATACCCGTTTCCTACAAGAATAAAGTCTGTATCAGAGTATGATTCGCTTGGAATAATCAGGACTAGAACTCCAACAAGTAAAATTAACAACAGAAGATGCATCATGATGTTTTCTTTTTCATAATTAATAATACTTGGGTATAACTTTGACGAAGGTTTCGCCTAGTTAATATCGTGCATCTGAAGTCATACCAAATAATTTGAAGCCAAAGACAACATACATTGCAATATCAGCTGGAGTTGGGATTGTTGTTTTGGCAATATTTTTTACATATTCAGCAGATCAGGCAAAAAACCGCGGGGAATATTTTGGAGCCTCACTCAAGTTAATCCAAGACGAGCTAAAGCAAACCCAAACCGAATTTTACTCTAAAAAGACAATGCTTGATGAACACACCATAACCCCCCAAGACTTTGCATCGTTTGGCGATATACACATCAAAAAAATGGAAGAGATTCTTGCAAAATATGAAATACTAAGCCCCCCAGAATCATTTGTAAAATCAGTCGAATTATTCAAGACCTCAACGCAAAAGCAAATTGAAAGCGACCAATATCTCATAGAGTGGATTACTACAAATGACACATCACATAAGACTCGCTCGGATCTTTTACTACAAGAGGCGTTTGAGAATGAGATGGCGGCCCTTGTCTCATTTAACCAGGCAAAAAACAGTGCTGGCCAAAACTAGAGAAGCCCTTTTTGTGCCAACAAGTTCAGCGTCGGTGCAAGCGCATCTAGCAGTTGGGCTTTATCCAATGGTGTGATTTGTGCAAATTTGATTGGAAAAGTAAGACTAAGCATGTCATTGTCTGTGTGCGCCACCTGAATAGAGTGCTGCATTTGTTTTTCAAGTAAAAATTCCTTCCACGCGTCAAGTCTTGCGTTTACATCGTCTAGTCGACTTGATAAAAACAGAATATCTATTTCCTCCTTATTATCAAAGATTCCAAATTTTACCATCGGTACTGTCAAAAAACCGCCTGGAATTGGATCGTGATTTTTGTGCATTTTCTCAATCATTTCATTGGCTTTATTTTCTGGCACTAGTTGCCCATAGTCGGGCCAAAAGTATCCTGCAATGTTGTGGTTCTTATCAAGGATTCTAAAAAAATCCGAGTCTAAGTCTAGCTTCCACATGTTATGATGAATTTGCCATCAACTGTTATAAATCATCAAATCCGCAAAACATATCGTTGGTGCTAACAAAATATACCAAAGACTTTCTTGAAAGTCAAATCGAGTATTACATTAGCGAAGCTCAATCATACAAGCAAATTGTACAGAATTATTCTCCTGAAATAAAGTTAGTAGAAGATGCAGCATTTGGCATAATTGTGGGCTGCGTCTATTCTGCGTTTTTGAGAGCATACGAGAATGAAAAGAAATCCGTTGAACTTGATGACATGCAAGAATTTAATCAAATTCTCAAAGAAAAAGCGGCCCTCATAAAAAAGGCAATAATTGGTTAATCCCCAGAATGAAATAAATTCAATGTGTCAAAACCAGAGTCATTGTCAGACATTACAAGATACAGGATCCAGCAAATAGTCGACAGTGGAAGCATAGTTCAGATATCGCTTGCTGAAGATGTCCAAACAGAACCAATCTCACAAAAACAGATGATTTTGGATTCTGTTGCAAAAAAACTTGATCCAGAATTACGAGAGCAGGTACAGCCATTACTTGAGGCAATTTTACAAGCACAGCCAACAGTTAAGATCAAGACATATGATCAGACTACCATATCCATTACAATGCCAAAGGTTCGCTACGAAAGACTTGGCAAACCTCAGGTAGGCGAAGTGTTAGAAATTACACTATCAAGAAAGTAGTTTTTCTATTGCGGGCATGATCTTTAGCGGCAATGAACAGCTAAAATTCTTGCACACAAACACAGTAGTATCGTCTTGAAATTCTTTTCCAGCAAAAAAAGAATATTTTGATAATGCAGACAGCTGAACAGAATTTTGTATTGTGATCAGTATTGATTCTGGCAAGAATCGTTTTGTCAAACCATCATAGACTTCCTTGTTTTGTTGATTTAGTAAAGTAATTTCAGTCGGGCTTTGCAAAAACAGGTAAATTGTGTTTAGCAAATGGCCAAATCCAAATGGGTTTTCTGCGGCCATCATAGCAAACGTTTCCATTATTTTGACAGCTATTTCCTGAAATTTTTTTTCCTGCATTATGTGAAATAGCTTTAGCAAGGCATGCGCAGCAACGGAATTGCCAGATGGCATAGAAAGATCATAGTTGTTTTTTGGGCGAATTATCAGAGATTCATGATTATCCGCAGTAAAGTAAAAGCTGGAATTTTTCTCGTCCCAAAAGTGACTAATTAAATGATCTGCCAGTCTTACTGCAAGAAATAGATATTTTGACTCTGGTTTTGCCTCAAAGAGATCAACTAGTGCGTTTATCAGATACGAATAGTCCTCAAGATAGGCTTGTAATTTTGCCTTGCCGTCTTTGTATGTCCTAAGAAGCGAATCATTTATGATTAGATTTTTTTCAATAAACGATATGCAGTTTTCTGCAGCCGCAAGATAGGATGGATTGTCTGTAACGCGATATGCCCTGACAAAGGCAGAAATCATTAGAGCGTTCCATGACGTGAGAATTTTATCATCAAGTCCAGGCCTTACTCTTTTCGAGCGCACATCAAGCAGTTTTTTTGAAGATTCCACAATCGCTGGTTTGATTTGTGGTTCTGTCATCCCGAGGTGAAATGCCGCAGCAGATGTTGCAATTGTATTGTTTAGTATTGTGTGCCCCTCAAAATTTCCACCATCAGTGACATCATAATACAAACAAAATACATCTGCGTCCTTTCCAAGTGTGTCAACAATTTCTTTTTTGCTCCAAACATAGAACTTGCCTTCCTCACCTTGCGAGTCTGCATCTAGCGCAGAATAAAATCCCCCCTCCGGCGATGTCATTTCCCGCAGGACAAATCCTAGTGTCTTGTTTATGACATCCAAATAGAATGAATCCTTACTTAGCTGATATGCCTCCGCATATACGATTGGCAATAATGCATTATCATATAGCATTTTTTCAAAGTGAGGTACAAGCCATCTAGCGTCAGTAGAATATCTATGGAATCCTCCACCAATCTGATCAAAGATGCCACCCTTTGCCATCTTGTTTAGTGTCTTGAGAACAAATTCTGAAAACTTTGAGATTTTTGAAATCTTGCCATACCGCAACAAAAACGAAAGATTCGCAGCATTTGGAAATTTTGGTGCCTGCCCAAATCCACCATATGTGTTATCTGCGATCTGAAACAGATTCATTGCAGCCTCATCTAGAATAGAGCGTTCCAGCTTTGCTGGAGTGGTTGTCATCTCTGCACCTTGTAGGTTTTTCATAAAGTTCTCGGCTGCCTTTTTTACATCTGCCGGTTTTTCCTTCCATGCTTGGGATAATTGTGATAGAATGCTTCCAAAGCCAGGCCTGCCATAATTATCTAAAATTGGAAAGTAAGTTCCGACATAGAATGGTTTTTGCTCAGGTGTCAAAAACACACTTAGTGGCCACCCCCCCTGTCCTGTAGCCATCTGGCAAACCTTTTGGTAGATGTCATCCAGATCAGGTCGTTCTTCTCGATCTACTTTGATTGAGACAAAGCTTTCATTCATTATTTTAGCAATTTCTTCGTTTTCAAACGATTCATGCTCCATTACATGGCACCAATGACATGAGCTGTATCCAACAGACAAAAAGATTGGCTTGTTTTCATTTACTGCCTTGTCCAGCGCCTCTTTTCCCCAAGCATACCAATTCACTGGATTGTGCGCATGCTGTAAAAGATACGGGCTGGTCTCATGAATTAGATTGTTTTCTGTCAATAGGATTTTTTGATTGGTTTAGTATTTGTATTTTTTATCTAAACCAAGTCTTTTCTTCCATATCATATACTCGTGCATTGATTTGTGCTAATAGTTTCATTTTGGACTTTTGTGCCTTTTTGTTATGGGAGTAATCTTTTTTTTCTACTAGTGGTATCAGTTCCTTAAGGTCCGTCAGGCTAAGCATTTTGAGTCCTTTTTTTGATATGATGTCTAGTAATTCTATTCTTCTACGATCATCTGTGGTGATGTCTGACATTATACTGTACTAATAGTACCAGAGTTTAATTTTTATCTAAAACAAAAAATAGCTTGCATTTCATATCTTTATTGCTGTATGTAGTGTTAACTCCTTAAATTAACCAAACCAAAACAATATTCTATGAATTGTAAGCGGTGTCACCATGTTGCACAAATTCATGAAGAGTCGCAAAAGAGCAGTTCACTTTTGAGGCTTGGAAAATGCAGTATACCAGAATGCACGTGCCTACAGTTTGTAGAGTCCATTGATCAGCTAGACGAAGACCTAATGTGATTTTTAGATTCATATTACAATTACTAAAACCAAACCAAGTGGGAAAACACCAGTCTGCAGATGAGATGAAAAAAGAGCTTGATGTCATGATGTCCAAGCTTAATGCACTTGAAATAGTTGTAAAAGATGAATTTCAAAGTGGAATAGTCAAGGTTTTACGAGGATTGGTTGAGGGGCAGATTCATTCTATCAACGAATTTGATCACCTAAAAAAGGCACTAGATTTGCTCACATTGCAGCTCTTTGAGGTCAAAAACAAGACCAAATCACTTTAGGACTGTATCAGACAGCCCGCATTCCTTACATTTCATCAAGACACTTGTTTCCAAGTCTTGAGCTTTTTCCATCACACCACCGCAGCATGGACAGTTCGTGGTTTTTGTATAATTATTCAGTATTTGTACTGTCTGCATTACAGATGGGATTATACTTCGATATAATTTTGTGCGAGATTCTCTGTCTTTGTTCTAGAGTGGAATTCCACATTGGATAAATGCAAAGATGCAAATTATTTTCTCCTCCAGCATTTGCATGCCAGCACTTGAATTTCTCATTTTTTGTAAAAAATGCCGAGTCATCTGTGTGATCAGACTCGCCAGCATAAATTATCTGAAACGTTTCTTTGTTTTTTGATAAAATCAAATACAGAACAGCATCCATTGGTGGGCCCCATTCTGAGAGATGGATTGGTCCTAAAACTCGTAGCTTAGAACCTGAATTGTCATTATATTGAGTTATACTGATTGGTTTTTTTCTTTTTTGCATCACAGACCATATCTATGGAAATGCAAACCAAATTCTCAAATTCATGTTGACATGATCGCGACTCAACTAGCCACTTCTTGTAGAATTGCGTAGACAGACCGATACGAATTTGTGATCTGGGTACTCAAAAAACAATTTAAAGGGATGAATCTCCCTCAAAAATCAGGTAGACATGCAAGAAAAGAATCCTCACAACTACAGAACTGTTGGCTATTCCATGATACTTGTTTCGGCATCGCTAGTAGTGATTGCTTTGCTATACCTTGCAATAGGCGACGATGTGTTATATTCAGACAGAGTAAGCAAAGAAAAGCAGTTCGAATACAAGCAGTTCCTAGAGCAAATGAAGTTACAGCAAGCAGAAGAGGCTAGTGCGCCAACACAGGGAAAGAACCTAGCAGTAGAGTTATCTGAGGAAATGCAGGTATCAAATCCTTAAAGATTAGCGGTATCCGTTGTTAAAGTCTTCCCACAGGTTCATCTTAGACGTGAGCTTGTTCATTTTGTATAGAGCACCTCCGATTATTCCTGCGTGATAAAACGAGTACAAATAGACTTGGGATGCGGATGGCTCTGTATGAGAAAGACTCAGTGCAACCATTGAAAAGAAAATGAATGTGCCAATGAAGGTAGCAATACTGTTCGCTACACCTTGCAGTCCGATTATTCTTTTTGTGGCAACCGCCATCAGTGAAATGCTAGACACTATGAGAAAAGTCATGCCCCCATTGTGTGAGCTAAACTGAGTTATCCAATCTGCAAGACCAAGCTCCAGAATAGATTTTTCTGGAAGATGAATTCCACCATTTAGAGCAAAGCTTACTGAGCTGAACAATCCTCCAATGATAAAGAAAAATAATAGCACCTTGATCATGCCTCGTTTGATTGGGCTACGAGTTTCGACAGGATTGATTGCGCGTTCTGTTATCTTCAAACCAAACAAAAACCCAACAAAGATTGTTGGAAAATATGCAAGCTCTATCAGGTATGGGGTGTTTTGTGTAATTTCACGGATTTGTGGTGCAAATACTAGAAACAATAGAATTGCAAGTAATGCTGAAGAGCCAAAGAGTATCAAATTAACAGGTGAAAAGCGTCGTTCGCCATATTCATCCGCACTCCAATTGTACATTTTTGAGCCTCTGTGAAAAGAGATTAAAGAAAATAACGGAAAATCATTTGGTCAAATTATCAATTTTTTGAACAGTTCAATATCACGTGGAAACTATCTGTAGTGGATAATGCATTACAAACCACCACACCACTATCCCCAAAAAGACAAGTTTTGAGAATTTACGCAGTATTGAATTTTGTATCAAGTCAAGCAACAATACAATTCCAAATGAGATGAATGGTATTGTGTAAATAAAATAGTATGGAAACATAACTCGTCCAGTAATCGAAAGAAGAAGATATGGCACATACATGCTCAAGAGTCCTATTCCTACAAACAGTTTTGAGTTACTTGGCTTTTTGATACCGTACAAAACAAATGCAGTGGAGCCCCAAAAACCAATTACCCATAAAGGAACATTCGGATCACCGTTCCACTTTATTGCAAAGATCTTGCCAATTTGGCGTGTCCTATCTTCGGTGAAATTAAGATTTTTTTCATTTACCCACCCCAAACTGTTTCCTTTTTCCGGCGGTGTGAGAGGCAGAATCCAACTCCATGGATAGTTTGTATGCACAGTATCCCAATTCTTCACCTTGTAAGCATCGGATGAGACATACCCGCTATTCAAAAATATGTCAAGATGTTGAATCGGATTTGTCACTTTACCAACAGGTTGTTGAAGTTCAAATCCCCTCGATTCTCTTAATCGCAGTTCCGGATAACCTATTGGAATATCTCTACCATCAATAGATTTTTGTGTAGGGATCATCGGTTCGTAGATTATAGGATTAAAAGAAAGATCATACACGCCCAATATCGACAAAAATGTCCCACCGGTTATTATCAGAAATATAATGGGTTTTTTCTTTTTGATTAATGCGGTTTTCCAAGACTTGTTTTTTACAACATGAAATAGAATGATGAATGCAAGGAAAAATACTGCAGTTTCTTTGATAAAGAATGAAAAACCAAGCACAAATGCTGCCAGATAATATCTTTTTGTGAAATAGAGGTAGACTGCCAACATTCCAAAAAACATCAAAATTACATCTCTTACAAACAGTGTTGAATGAGTGAAAAATATGGTATCAAATGAAAAAATCAAGCTTGCAAGAAGCGCATTTTTTTCCGTAGTGAATTTGCAAGATATCTTATAAAACACAAGTAATGTCAGCATGCCAAATATTACCGATGGCGCCCTCCAGCTAAACCAATTATCACCAAAAATTTTGATTGCAGTGCCTGCAAAGAGATAGAAGCCAGGTAGTTGATATGGAGTGTGATCTTCCATCTTGATGAAATTTCGGGTTAACTCTAGAAATATTGATTCATCCCAAAGTTGAAACTGTTGTGGTTGTGCGATAACAAAAGCATGAAGAACTAGAGACAGTAAAATTATATGCGAAATTCCAACCTTGTTTAACTGCTCAGACCACAAACATCTGTTTCAAATATTTCAGAGATTTAAATTAGTAGATAATTCACGTTGTTGATGTTAATCATCAGACTCGGATATTATTCAAACAGATGTATCATTTCTATACAGATTAGCGTTAATCAGTTTCTTTGATGTAATAAAAAAGGAAATAGTAAAATCTAGTTTTCTGCGTTATTAGATTTCATCTTATTCTTTGCGTCATCGAATTTTGGCATCATTCCACCATGATTTTTCCATTCTTTCATACCATTGTGTGAGCCCATTTTGTTCATGTGTTCCATCATATCCATCGATTCCATGTAGGATAGCATTTGATTCATTTTGTGTATGAATTGGACTTTTTCTGCATTAGTCATTAACCGCCATTGTTCTGAGAGTTGCATTTGATGTTGCTTTTTTATTTTGTCCATTCTTTGGAATATGGCATCCAAATCCTCCTCTGTTGGAATGTTTTTTTCTGAGACGATTTCTCGATTCAATGAAGGATCAGATGCGCAAAAATGAGTGCCGCAAACTCTGATGTGAGCAGTTTTGCCATATTGCTGATTTTTTGTTCCACTAGATTTTACAGCATCAACGCTCTGGATGCTGACCATAGCAAAAAGTAAGCTAGTTGCCAAGACCACAGAGAGAATTATTGCTGTTGGTACAAACTTCATAATTGTAACTAGGATGAAATATTATTAAAGCTAATTCTATCCCGCAGCGTTTAACACATGCAAAACACATCACATTGTGTGAGAATTGCAAAAATACTCATAGGTATTGGGGCGGTTCTGATTGTCTCTGGCCTGATATTTCAGTTTCAAGGAAGAGGACTAGTGGGACCAGAGTCTTCATTTATGTATTACAGTAAGGACTGGATCAATTACGGGATTGGAATTGCCATTTCTGGCATCATACTTTGCGGCATTGGAGTTTTTGTGCAAATACGCGCTAGATAACATGTAGTGTTATAGTGCTCCGTATTTTTTGAATTTGCCTTATTTGTGATGAGATTATACTTGCCATTTCCTGTGCAGATTCTGTCTGTATTTTTGCTACCAAGTCATATTCACCATACGTTATCACGGCAGTCTTGACTTGTTGGATGAGCCTGATTTGCTCTAGAACGTAATGTTCTTCGCCCATAATACAGCTAATCAAGACGTATGCGGTGTTCGTCATTTTATCTTGCCAGGTATTAAAAAATCAAACATTACTCTGGTTCAGGAATGTAAAAATAAAAATCAACAACTTACTAGTGCCCGCCGCCACCAGCGCACTGGGGTGGTGGATTTGGACATGAGCATAACTTTCCATTAGCTGTCTTCCAGTTTGTAAAAGACCAGTATTGGCCTGCTTCGTGTTTTACTTTGAGTTCTTCGCATGTCATGTCAAGTACAGCATCATGTTCTTCTATCTCAAGTGGTCTGATGACTGTCTCTTTGTGATACACTACAAAGCCTCCAAAGGCTCCGCCAAGTACCAAAAATACTATAGCTATGATGAAGATTGGATCCATCATCGAATTGGCGTTAATTTGGTAGGTATTTTAGCTTTCTGAAACGATGTGTAGATCTTAGGACCAAACTTTTTCTTTGAATGTCATCTTTTTGTTTAGAACAAAGTTGCTCAAAGCGCTTGTCGCAACTGCCAGAACCAATGCAAGTGGATAATCCATTTTGTTGTGATCAACTAGTACGTATACTATTGCCAATTGGGCCAAGGCTCCAAGCGAGCTTAACCCGATGAATTTTGAGTATTGTGTGATGGTATGTTTTGTCTCAAAGTTGCGGTCCTCAAATGTCCAGATTTTATTGAGAATAAAGTTACCAGACATGGATACTGCAATTCCAATTATCGTGGCATGCAGATACCAAAGATTTGACACCACGCCGGTAAATAGCGATGAGACAAGATAGTTGATTGCAAGTCCTATTGCGCCAATAGAATAGAATCTTCCAGCCTTTGAGAGAAAGCTGACGGATGGGCGTTTTTCTTATCTTGCGGCATTCTTTCCATATCGATATAGTTTCCAGACTGCCTTCAGATAATCAAATGTTGTTTTAGAGTCAAGTTTGCTTTTTCCAAATTCCCTGTTTGTGAAGGTGTAAGGAATTTCCAAGACTTTGGCATTTTTTGCCTTGACTAGGATTTCAAGTAACATCTTGTAACCTATTGCATCGAAGCTTAGGCCTTGAATGATTGGTTTTTTGAATGCAAAAAAGCCAGACATTGGATCTTTTGCACCAACACCGAGGCCGCGCTTTGCGATAAATGTTGCAAGCTTTGATAGGAATTTACGCTTTCTTGTCCAGCCAACAATAGAACCACCATTCACATATCTTGACGCAATTACAATGTCATACTTTGGATGCTTTAATGCGTCAATCATTTTTGGTAAAAGGCTTGCAGGGTGAGACAGGTCACTATCCATTACCACTATGGTGTTTCCAGTCGCAAGTTGGATTCCTTTTAGTATTGCAGATGATAGTCCGTCTTTTGTCTTTCTGTGAATTATTTCGATAGTATGATTGGCGATTTTTTTAACATTTGCGAGGTATTCCTCTACAAGCTTTCCAGTACCATCTGGCGAATTGTCATCAACTACAATGGTTTGGGTCTTTGTGTTTCTTGGCAAGTTTTCCTGAATTGATTTTAGAGTTTTGAGTATGTTTTGCGATTCATTATAAGTTGGAATGATTATGGAGATCTGAGTCTTACTTGGGATCTCTTGATATGTCATGACTGATTCTTGCCTGAAATCCAGAGTATTAATTTATTATTAAAATCAATTTACGCGTAAGCTAAATTGTTTAAAAACCAGCCTGAAGTGGGTTTTGCGGCTTCATGATCTCGCGCATCACCATAGTGGCAAACGATCCGCGTTGCAGTGAAAAGATCACCACATCTGATTTTATAGAAAAATCAGTGCATGTCACACTTGCGCTCCTAAATCCGCCTTCATTGGATAGTTCTTGCATTTCTTTTAGGTAAAAGTCAGATGGTTTGATCTGTTCTTGTTCTAGAATTTTTGAGATATAGTAGTCAAATCTTGTCTTTTTAAAATAAGAATATCCCACGGTTGGGATGGCTAGTTTTTGGGTTTTGTCCATTTCATATTTCCCAAGCTTGGCATTTTTATCAAAACAGACATCCCCTTGCTGCGGATTGAATAAATTGTCATCATATTGATATGCATTACTCAATGTGAGGTTGAACAAGAATGATTGGTATGCTTCAACGTATAATCTTCTAATTCCTAGCGGAATCTGATGCAGTGCTTTTTTTGGATCTCCATGTGAGATCATCTCATGCAGTATTATTCTTTCAAGATCCATTTGTTGCGGAATCATAGGTAGTATTTTGGAATAGTTTGCGGGATCTGTCATCTCTTGACGTAGTTTAGTGTTTTGTTGTGAATCATACTCCGATGTATATGATAAGATCAAGTTTACCGCATCTGCAAATCTTTTTTGAATTATTGCTTTGCCAATCAGATGCGTTACAGGTCTTTTTGAGCCAAATCTTTGATAGCCATAAAAATTAAGAATTTTATCAGACTCTGAAAAACTTGCAAGATCTTTACTCGCGCCATCGATTCGTATGACAAAATTATTCCCAATCATGTCCTTGGCAGTGAGTGGTTTTTTTGCAAAGCCAATTTTTTCAATTGAGACCTTACCCTCTGAATAATTCTGTAATGATTTGTTTTGCGCCAGAGCACAGACATATTGCTCAGTTATTGCGGATGCGTCTTTTAGGCCAAGCGCTTTTAGTCTCACTCCTGTTTTTCTAAATAAAACATCTAGTGCATGTGTTGTATCAATGCCTGTTTTTCTCAGTTTGTAAACTGCGTACCCATCTTGGCTAGATAAGGAATCATATGTTTTTTTGTTTAAAATTTCAGATACTACAAAGTCTTCAAGTTTTGTGCGAATTTTTCCACCACATCCAGAAAATTCTGTAGTATAAGATAAGATGCCAATTTCCGAATCTATTTTTGGAATCACTGGGTTATGATAACAGTGACAAACTCGGATACTGTAATGTCAGCAGTTCTTGCAGAAAGCAAAACCTTGTATGTTCCAGGCAATGCGGATTGACTTGTAACTATAGAAACTGGAATTGATTGTGATTCAGAGATTTGCGTAGTTGAGATTTTTACTGCAATATCAGAGAATTCCGATGTTGCCTTTGATAAAATTTCGGTGCTCGTGTTTGTGTTAATGGTCATATCTACTGATGCAGTTTGTCCTCGTGGAATAGTGATCTGTTTATTTGATACAGACATGGTTGTGGATAGCGGTTTTGCCAAATCTACTTTGCCAATTTTATTTTCGACCCATTGCGTAAACCAGATTTTATCCCCTGCTGCCTTGAAGCCAAATATTTGGGCAATTCCACAATTGGGTTGGTCGCCACAGTCAGCCCAGTTTGGATTCTTGGATGGTACGTGATATTCCACCAAAGATTCATGCTCAATGTCAAACACTGCAAAGGAATTTGCTGCCTGCTCATTGAAAACAAGCTTGTCGCCTTCGACTTGAGTCCAATATGGCTGAGTTATTGGAATTTTGATAACACCTGTCACGTTTCCGTATGTGGATTCAGGCGCATCTGGCGTTGTGTATTTTGTAAATGATTCATCAGATTCTGTAAATTTGTAAAACGAGCTGCTTGCAGTGTCTGCAAGCCAGATATTTCCATTCTTGTCAGCACTTAGTCCGTTTGGCGCACCAATTGATTGTGGGAGATTAAACATTTGAGAAAAATCCAATACAGTGACATTTTGGCCTGTGTCGGATGCTACAAATTCGTTAAATTTGTCATAATCAAACTTGACTAGTGCCCCCCCTTGTCTGAGCAACCAGTTTGTGTACCAAATATTGCCATTCAAGTCCACATCAAAGCCACCAACAAAATAGCCCGGAAGTGGTGATGGGATGTTTGTATAGGTCTTGTCTTGTGCGGTTTGAGTGGTATCAAAAAAACTAATCTTGCTTTCATAAAAATCATTTACAATGATTTGATTTCCGAGTACTTTGAGATGTTGTGGTAATGCATCTTCTTTTGTTGGAAAGCTAATTCGCTCATATTTTTTATCAGTTGTTGAAAATTTCCAAATCGAATTAAAAGAATCATCAGTATACCAAACATTTCCATCGTAAGAATAGTCAATTCCCCAAATCATAGAACGCCCATTTGCAGGCCAGTCAGGATTTTGGTATTCCACAAAGTTTTCCGTGTTTGGATCAAATTTTGCAATTTTGCCAGTATTGGTTTGTGCAAAATACACATTTCCCGTATCATCCGTAGTTATTGCCAACGGCTGTGTACAATCAGTTGGAATTTTAAATTCAGTAACATATTGCGTGGATTTTGCATCCCCGGTTCCACAGAACTTGGGTCTTTCTAGGTCAGGAAAGTTGTCTGCTGGAGTTCCAGTAATTGTTGTTTTTGTTAGTGGATTTTGCTGGTTTGGACTAGAGTTTAGTGCTAATGCGAGAGTTGATGTTATCAAAATAATAGCAAAAAAAGACGCAACAATAAGGCCTTGTGTTCTCTTTTTCACAAGTGACGATTTTTGTTACCTCATTATATCTATTCTGTGATTACAATAACTTGAGCTCGCTTGTTATTTTGTCGATTTGCTCTTCGGGAGCAGGACCAATAGACAAGCAAGTAAATGTGCCAGGTGCAATTTGCGTATGACCTGCATCTGTTACTTCGGCCCATGGAAGACCCATCTCTATTGCATCCTGTTTTATTGCTTCTAGCTCCGTTTCAGAATTTACTTTTAGTACAATTTTTGCTTGTCCACTCCACCACTTTGAAAACCATTTCGGATGAGACTTGCGAACATTTTCTGCTCCAAGAACACATGCATGTCCCACTTGAGCTGCAATCTTTCCTTTTCCCATTCCGAGATCAGCTCGTACAATTATTGCTTGTTTTATAGAACCCAACAGTATTCCCCCCACACATCATATTGAAAAACTTTGCAAGTCTGTCCGAAATGAATTAAAGTCGATTGCAATCAAAGAAAGTAAATTGTCCTTTGATGTTGTAGTAGCAGGCGGAAGCGTTGCAGGCCTTTTTTGTGCAAGAGAAGTGGCAAAGGCAGGCCACTCTGTTCTAGTAATAGAGGAAGACTTTGAGATAGGCACTCCTGAGCATTGCGGTGGATTAGTATCAGCATCCGGTCTTGAAGACTTGGGAATAATACCATCCACCAAGACACTGGACTCTCAAATTCACAAGGCGCGGTTAAGCGCACCGTCTGGCGTGACGCTTGATATTGACGCAAAAAAACAAAATGTTATTGTCATTAATAGAAGAGAATTAGACAAGCAAATTGCTCGCCAGGCACAAAGAAACGGAGCAGAGATCAAAGTAAAGACATCGCTAAAAGAAATCAAAGAAAATCAAGCAGTTACCAGTGCAGGTACATTTGATTTCAAGATTCTAGTTGATGCACGAGGAGTGTCTTCAATAATACAAAAAGACCGAACAGGAACACTACAGTCAGCTCAGTATGAGATCTATGCAGACTGGATTCAAAAGGGATTGGTAGAAGTAAATTTTGATTCACAAAAATATCCCGGATTTTTTTCTTGGATAATACCGGCAGAAAACGGAATTGGAAAGGTTGGTGTTGCGGGAAAGGGGATCAATGCCATCCAAGCAATAGAAAAACTCCTAGAGTCGAAAGGAAAACACTCTACGATTCGCAAAGTCTTTGCGCCAATTTGGATTAATGGTCCAATCAATGATTTTGTCTCAGAAAATACAATAATTGTTGGAGATGCTGCAGGCCAATCAAAGCCAACCACTGCTGGCGGCATTTATTCTTGTGGTGTTGGTGGAGTTATTGCAGGTAAAGCAATTGCAAACTATCTTGAATCA
The DNA here is from genome assembly GCA_052387615.1 of Candidatus Nitrosotenuis sp. Classification (GTDB taxonomy): domain Archaea; phylum Thermoproteota; class Nitrososphaeria; order Nitrososphaerales; family Nitrosopumilaceae; genus Nitrosotenuis. The sequence continues at coordinate 20,248 of JBQTIZ010000067.1, forward strand.
AAAAACTCTGATGACCTAATGGCATATCAAAAACTATGGAGTCAAAAGTTTGGCAAAGAATTTGAAAAACAGCTCTTTGCAAGGAAGATGCTGGAAAGACTTGACAACACTACAATAGATAAGATATTTTCTGCCATAACACCAGAGATGATCTCCGATATATCAGACAATGATGATTTTGATTTTCACACATCTGCGATTGTGAAGATGATTGGCCTCAAGGGATCACTCAAAATTGCGCAGACAATTTTTGGCGGAGAAATACGAAAGCTGCTCAGCTAGTTCAAAATATTACAGGTAAGCTATAAATTGACTGCTAAAAAAGACAGCTACATGTCAGCTTCACTGACCCTTCCAATATGCAGTTGTTGTAACAAGCACATCATGCCAAACGACAAATGTGTCAAATTCATGTGCCCAGAATGTGGTGCAGTTTTGGTGTGGAGATGTCAAAGTTGCAGAGAATCGGCACGAACATACACATGCACATCTTGCAAGTTTTCAGGACCATAAAACATGACTCGATTACTATTGATAACAAAGATTCTCCCAGAGGGAACTGAGATCAATCTGGACGAGCTGGCAGCAAATATCCAAGGCAAACTTTCAGGTGGTATCACTATGGGAAAATACACCAAAGAGCCTCTAGCTTTTGGCCTATTCTTTCTAAAGGCAGAGTTTGATTTGGATGATAAGGAAGGGCAAATGGACATGTTAGAAAACACGGTCAGATCAGTTGAGGGAGTAAGCGAATTCGAAGTCCTCAATATGAGCCGCAAGTCAGTCGATGTGAAGTGATCCCAAGTGACTAAAAAGGACGAACCTCTGCAAATGCGAATAGGGGAGGCAAAGCAGAGAGACGTTGGAAAAAAGCGCGCAAGGATTGGTCCAGACGCGATGGATTTTCTAAAAGCGAGTCCTGGCGACATTATAGAAATTACAGGTAAGAGGACTAGCTGCGCAGTAGCATGGCCTACTGATGAAGACGACAAATTCCCAGACATGGTGCGAGTCGATGGCCAGACAAGAAAGAATGTCGGTAGTGCACTAAATGATATTGTCAAAATTAAAAAGGCAACAGCCAAAGTTGCAAAGTCTATTGCACTTGTTCCAGTATCTGACGTTGTAACTGTTGATAAGGAGTTTACCGACTTTGTAAAAAACAGACTAAAGGGATTACCATTCTACCAAGGCGATGAAATCTCTGTGATGATCTTGGGCAACCCAATGGATTTTAAAATTAGCAAGGTTTCACCAAAAGGAATAGTTACAATAGACAAGACTACAGAATTTGTAATTTCTGCTGACAAGGCCATTGACAAAAAGGTGCGCGTAACATATGACGAGGTTGGTGGTCTAAGAAATGAAATTAAAATAATGAGGGAGATTGCAGAGCTGCCACTACGACATCCAGAAATTTTTGACAGGCTTGGAATAGAGCCGCATAGTGGAATACTTTTGTATGGACCGCCAGGGTGTGGCAAGACACTCATTGCAAAGGTGTTGGCATCTGAATCAGAGGCAAACATGTTTTCAATTAATGGTCCAGAAATCATGAACAAGTATTATGGTGAAACGGAGGCAAAACTTAGAGACATTTTCAAAGAAGCAAAGGATAACTCTCCAAGCATCATATTCATCGATGAAATTGATGCCATTGCTCCAAAAAGAGAAGAAGCTTATGGAGATGTGGAAAAAAGAGTAGTTGCGCAGCTGCTGGCCTTGATGGATGGTTTAACAGACAGAGGAAATGTTATTGTTCTTGGCGCAACAAACAGGCCAGAGAGTGTAGACCCAGCACTTCGAAGGCCAGGAAGATTTGACAGAGAAATCGAGGTTTCTGTTCCAAACGTCGATGGAAGACTGGAAATTTTGATGATTCACACCAGAGGTATGCCAATTGCCGAAGATGTAGAACTAAAAAGACTGGCTTCTGAACTGCACGGATACACAGGTGCAGACATTAAATCATTGTGCAGAGAGGCTGCACTCAAGGCAATTCGCCGATATTTACCAGAAATTGATCTGGAAACAGAAAAGGTCTCTACAGAAATACTACAGTCAATGGATATCAGACTTGCTGACTTTTACGATGCAATGCACGAAGTAGTACCGACTGCAATGAGGGAGTTCTATGTAGAGCGACCCAAGGTATTTTGGCGCGATGTTGGTGGCCTCGATGAGGTCAAAAAGACACTCCAAGACAACATCATAGTTGCATTACAAGAGCCACGGAAATTCTATAATATGGGTATCAAACCACCACGTGGAATCCTACTGTACGGACCACCAGGGTGCGGCAAAACTTTGCTTGCACGTGCAGTAGCAACAGAAAGCGGTAGCAACATGATATTGGTTCGAGGTCCAGAAATTCTATCAAAATGGGTTGGTGAATCGGAAAAGGCTATTCGTGAAATTTTCAGAAAGGCAAAGACATCTGCACCATGTATTGTGATATTTGATGAGATGGATTCTCTGGCAAGAGTCAAGTCAGGAGAAGAGGTTGGAATTGGTCAAACCATACTGAGCCAGCTCCTAACAGAGATGGAGGAAAGTGGCCCATCACGAGTAATAGTAATTGGAATTACAAATAGACCAGATCTTTTGGATAGCTCACTGCTCAGACCGGGAAGGCTAGAACCAGTTTTGTATGTACAACAGCCAGACGAAAAGGGCAGATTAGAGATAATCAAAATTCTGACTGCAAAAATGCCATTATCTGAGAACATAAACCTAGAAGAGATCTCTGTGTCTACCCAGAACTATACTGGCGCAGACCTATCAGCATTGTGCAGGGAGGCTGGAGTTCATGCGATGCAGAACAGTTCCGCAAAAATCAGCAGCGTAGACTTTGCTGCAGCCCTCAAAAAGATACGACCATCAATTACCAAAGAGGTAGACCAATGGTATTCAGCAATAAGGGAAACTATTTCTAACGTAGTACCAAAATC
>JBQTIZ010000068.1:0-26204 GCA_052387615.1 Candidatus Nitrosotenuis sp.
TGTTGCGATATCTGGATAATATTTTGCTTAGACTGTACTCTGAGAATCTGCCAATACAATACTCTCAGTATAACTTATCGTGGCCGTTACTGAATAAACTGAGGTGGGATGGCAAAGTAATCAAATCATTGGCAGCCAATCTTGCACAAAGATTTCATGTATCACAAAGCACAATTGCAACATTTTACCTTCCATACATTTTGTTTTGTATGAAAAACAAAAAACTAGAACTGGAAATAAATTCAGAATATTTAGAAGTAATCAACAAGGAAATTGATCTGATAAAATGAGCTGGCGTAAAATTCCAATGAAATTTCCAGGAACTTGTATAGTGTGTAATAAAAAAATTGAAGTAAACGAAATTGCCCTTTGGGCAAAAGGACTTGGTGTCAAACATGAAAAATGCGCAAACCAAGAAACAAAGGAACTAAAATGCATTGTTTGTGGCGGACCTGCAGGATGCACTAAATGCGAATTCTCTGATGACTGTGATCGCAATATGGTGTCTGAGCTTTGTATTTGCAAAAAATGTGGAGATTCCAAGGAATCATTTTTGGATTATCAAAACGCAGTGAAAAAGAACTATTCATTACTAAATCTTAAAATTTAAGCGCAAATAGGATTTGTTCGTTGACTGATAAAACAAAGATTGAGACAAAAAAAGAAGAAACCTCGTATCAAATTCCGCCGTACAAACCACAACACGTACTCAGCCCAGAATATCAGGGAACCTCAAACTATGAAATGGGACTTGCAGACTTGCTCAAAGAAAAAACACAAACACTAGAGCAACTAAGACAAGATCCTGGCATAGCTATCATCAAAATCCAACAGGCAGAAGAGGACTTAAAAAAACTAGAAACTCTCTATGAAAATTACCACATTGGGATGAATGTTTTTAGAACTGCCAAGGGTGGCAGAGACAAAATAAGAGAATAAATTAATTCGTCGTTACATAATCAAATGCGATCAGATAATTCTTACAAATTACGATCTAAAATTAATATAGCGTTCACGGTGTTTAGTTGTTGCGAGGTCTGGTATGCATATTGATAAGATTGAAAAATTTTTAGATAAACAAAAAACGTCTCTTGCAAGTGGGGGACAAGACAAAATTTTAGCTCAGCACGAAAAAGGAAAACTTACCGCAAGGGAGAGAATTCACCTGCTCTTGGATGAGGGAAGCTTTACAGAAATTGATGCACTCGTCACTCATCATTATTATGAATATGATATGCAGAAAAAGAAATTCTTTACAGATGGAGTAATAACTGGTTATGGTACAATTAATGGACGACAGGTCTTTGTGTTTGCATATGACTTTACAGTTTTGGGAGGCACACTATCGCAAATGGGTGCCAAGAAAATCACAAAACTGATGGATCACGCAGTGCGTACTGGCTGTCCAATAATTGGTATTGCAGATTCTGGTGGTGCAAGAATCCAAGAAGGAATATTGAGCCTAGATGGCTTTGCAGATATTTTCTATCACAATGAATTAGCATCTGGAGTTGTGCCACAAATCACTGCAAGCATTGGGCCTTCTGCAGGTGGTGCAGTGTATTCGCCTGCAATGACTGATTTTGTAATAATGGTTGAAAGAGCAGGAACAATGTATGTAACCGGACCTGAAGTAGTAAAGACAGTACTTGGCGAAGAAGTTTCATTTGAAGAGCTTGGCGGCGCAATGACACATGGAACCAAGTCTGGAGTTGCTCACTTTGTTGCAAAAAATGAATATGATTGCTTTGATAAAATCAAAACTTTACTCTCCTATATTCCATCAAATAACACTGAAGAGGCGCCACACGTGCAAACTGATGATGATCCAAACCGAGTAGACCATAACCTCATAAACAAAATTCCAGAGAATTCATTACAACCATACGACATGAAGGAAATTCTTTTGGCTATAGTGGATAATCATCAGCTCTTTGAGGTACATGAGCTCTTTGCGCAAAATGTAATTGTTGGATTTGCAAGAATGAATGGTAGAACTGTAGGAATCGTGGCAAACCAGCCGATGTATTTGGCGGGTGCATTAGACATTGACTCTTCAAACAAGGCATCGCGTTTTATTCGATATTGTGATGCATTCAACATACCAATTATCACATTTGTAGATACACCTGGCTATATGCCGGGAACTAATCAGGAGCACAATGGCATAATCAGACACGGAAGTAAGCTTTTGTACGCATATTGCGAGGCAACCGTTCCAAAAATTACACTAGTAATTGGTAAGGCATATGGCGGTGCATACATTGCAATGGGGAGCAAAAACCTTCGAACAGACATCAATTACGCTTGGCCAACCGCACAAATTGCTGTACTAGGTTCAGAGGCAGCAGTCAAAATCATGAATAAAAAAGATCTAGATTCAGCAAAAAACCCAGACGAGCTAAAGAAACAACTTACTGCAGAATTTAATGAAAAATTTGCAAATCCATACGTTGCAGCATCAAATGGTTCGGTTGATACTGTAATTGATCCTGCTCAGACAAGACCCATGTTAATCAAAGCACTTGAAATGCTTGCAAATAAGCGGGACAAACAACTACCAAGAAAGCATGGAAACATAAACCTGTGATATTATGATAAAAAAAGTTCTAATCGCAAACAGGGGAGAAATAGCTTTACGTGTTATCAAAACATGCAAGGCACTTGGCATCAAAACAGTTGCAGTATATTCTGATGAAGATTACAATTCATTACATGTAAAACAAGCAAGTGAGGCATATCACATAGGCAAAGCAGCGCCAAAAGAAAGCTATCTAAACCAAGAAAAAATTTTAGATGTTATTCTCAAGTCTGGTGCAGACGCAATTCACCCAGGATATGGCTTTCTTTCTGAAAATTCTGATTTTGCAAAACTATGTTAAGACAACAAGATCAATTTCATTGGTCCGTCTGCTGCATCAATGGATCTATGCGGAGACAAGATGAGATGCAAAGCAGCCATGCTCAAAGCCAAAGTTCCTACGGTTCCAGGAAGTCCAGATCTTGTAAAAGATGTTGAAGAGGCCTTAGATGTTGCAAATCAAATTGGTTATCCAGTTTTACTAAAGTCAGTTTATGGTGGCGGCGGACGAGGAATCCGGCTGGTAAACAACGACAAGGAATTACGTGAAGCATATGAAACCGTAACTGGGGAATCGATTGCCGCATTTGGTAAATCTGCAATTCTGGTTGAAAAATTCCTGGAGAAAATCCGTCACATAGAATACCAGCTAGCGCGAGACAAGCACGGCAACACCGTTCACATATTTGAAAGGGAATGCTCAATTCAAAGACGTAATCAAAAACTCATTGAGCAGACGCCATCTCCGGCAGTTGATCAAAAAACTAGAGATAGAATTGGAGAACTAGTTGTTAGTGCAGCTAAGGCAGTAGACTATACCAACCTTGGAACTGCAGAATTTCTTAGAGCAGACAATGGTGACTTTTATTTCATAGAGATTAATGCTAGATTACAAGTAGAGCACCCAATTACAGAATTCGTTTCTGGATTAGACTTGGTAAAGCTGCAAATTGATATTGCAAATGGGGAGCCAATTCCATTCAAGCAAAAAGATCTACACATGAATGGTTATGCAATTGAAGGCAGAATAAATGCAGAGGATACATTTTTGGACTTTGCACCATCAACTGGACCGGTACCCGATGTTACGATTCCATCAGGCCCTGGAGTTCGTTGTGATACTTACCTGTACCCTGGATGCACCGTTTCACCGTTTTATGACTCTCTTATGGCAAAATTGGTCACGTGGGGACAAACCTTTGAAGAATCAAGACTGCGAATGATTAATGCGCTAAATGACTTTTACATTCAAGGGGTTGAAACTTCGATTCCTCTTTACAAAACAATTCTAAAGACAGAGGAATACAAGAAAGGAAATCTCTCAACAGACTTTTTGAAAAGATATGGGATTATTGATAAACTAACTGAGGACATCAAGTCAGACCAAGTCCAAAAGCAGAATGCTGCAATTGCAGGCGCCATAATGTATTCTGAATACTTTAGAAGCAAGGCCAAATCAACAACTGGACTAAGTCATCGCTGGAAGAGCCACATGGACAGAAGATAGCATGGAATACAAAATTTCAGACATTGAAGCTGTGTTCAATGGACATGTATTACAAAAAACTGGTGATTCTGATTATATTATTAAAATCAATGATTCTCAGCACACACTAAAAATTCTAAACATGAGTATTCGTGGAATCGAATTTGTTTTAGATCAACAATTCCACACAGTCAAATATTTAGATGCAGGAACTGCCCAAATTAAGCTGATAGTTGATGGAACGCCATTCACTGTTAACATGCACCACAGTCTAAATGAAATTGTCTACAAAAACTCTGGCGGCGGCGATTCGGGCGATGCACAAACTGCCCTTCACAGCCAAATTCCAGGCAAAGTTGTATCAATTAATGTGAGTGAGGGTGACAGTGTCAAAAAAGGTGATGTTGTATGCGTTTTGGAATCAATGAAGATGCAAGTATCGATAAAATCTCACAAGGATGGAATAATTAAGAAAATCAAGATCAAGGCAGCAGGATCTGTTGCAAAAAATGATATTCTGGCAGAAATAGAATAAAAGAAAAATTACTTTCCTTTCTTTAGGGAATCAATTATCTCTTGATAGTTTGGCTCCACTAGAGGACTCTCAGATACCCACTTGTATGTGACTGTACCATTTTCATCTACGATAAAGACTGAGCGCTTTGCCGCATCATATCCTTTTACGTGCAACAAATCTGGCATCAATATGTCATAATCACGAATTGTCTTTGATTTGTAGTCACCAAGCATTGGATAGTTGAAATGGAATTTTTCTGCAAATGCTTTGTTTGCAAACGGACCGTCATTTGATATGCCAATTACTTGCGCCCCCAGTGCAGAGATCTCACCCCATCTGTCGCGAAATGTACACATTTCGGTTGTACACACAGGAGAGCTTGCGGCAACAAAAAATGACAAGATCACTTTTTTGCCCTTAAACTCGGAGAGCTTTCTCATTTTCAGATCTGTATCTACTAGCTCAAATTCTGGAGCCATGTCTCCAACATTTACCATAATTCAAAATTTGGATATGTGCTATATCAATGATGTCGCGATAAATTTATGATCGCAAATTTTTGTTCAATTTTTTGCATAGCTTTTTATATAAACAAACGGGTGTCAAGCTGATTTGGTTGGGGAATATGCGGCTAGCTATAGTCATGTTCTTCTGATGTTTGGCTTTGCCATAATGGCTGTAGGTCCCGCACTTTTAATATCGCGTATGATTTCGCCAAGGAAGCTAAGTAATCCTGTCAAATTCCTTCCAATGGAAGCAGGCCAAGTTCCCAAAGGAGAGGGGAGAACTCACTTTATGATGCAATATTATGCTTACGTTCTAATGTTTGTAGTCTTTGATGTGATGGCAATTTTCTTGTATGCTTGGGGAAGCTCGCTTTTGAATTTGCCAAAGACTGCGACTTTGCCCATAATTGCATTTTTGGGAATAATGTTTGCGGCAATGGCATTTGCACTGTATCAATCAAAGAGGCGAAACATATGGTAAGTCTTAATATCATTTTGACAAAAAAAGCAGGTAAGGGATTAGATTGCTAAAAGATCTACTAACACCACAAAACGCAAACATATTCATCGGTAAGCTAGGAGACGTCCTAGTAAAAGCGGTTGATCAACCACTAGGATACGCCATAAACTGGAGTAGATTATGGTCTTTGTGGCCAGTACATATCGAAACGGCATGCTGTAGTGTCGAATTTGGTGCGGCATCTAGCCCAAGATACGATGTGGAGCGATTTGGGATCATTGAAGCATTCGGATCATTGAGACAATGTGATCTTGTAGTGGTACAAGGAACCATCACAAGAAAGATGGCTCCAAGACTAAGACTAGTCTATGACCAGATGCCAGAACCAAAATATGTCATTGCTATGGGAGCATGCGCGATTACTGGTGGACTTTACTTTGACTCGTACAATGTTTTGCCGGGAATTGATGGAATACTTCCAGTTGACGTGTATGTGCCAGGTTGCCCCCCTAGACCTGAAACCCTCATTCAAGCATGCATGTTATTACAAGAAAAAATCAAGAGGCTAAAGGCTAGGTAAGAATCCATGAGTACAGAAGAAACAAAACCAGTAGCCAAACCTGAGCCAGTAAAGGAGCTTCCTAAATTTGAGAAATCCATTGCAGATAAACTAGAAAATAAATTTGGCTCAAAGATTACAACAGAGTTTGTAAAACCATTCCGAATTAGAGTTAAAGTATCAAAAGAAGACGTATTGGATGTGGCAAGGTTCCTTCGAGATGAGATGCACTTTGATCATGCTGAATCTGTAACAGGCGTTGATTATCCAGACGCAAAAGAAATCGAGGTTGTATATCATTTGGGCTCTTACACTGATGCTGAGCTTGCAAAACAGGTTCTAGCTTTAGCAACTAGAGCACCAAGAGAAGAAAATCCAAATCCAGGATCTGATAGTACTAGATTGCCCAGCCTTAGAGATATTTTCTACAGCGTAGAATTTCACGAAAGAGAGTGTTTTGAAATGCTTGGAGTTTACTTTACTGGTCATCCAGATAATCGAAGACTGCTTCTTCCAGAAGATTGGGCAGACTTACCACCAATGCGTAAGGACTTTCACATAAAGGGACGATAGAGATGAGTACACCACTACCGCCAGGCCTGCAAATGGAAAAAGTAGATGAGCGCATAATGACGCTCAACGTAGGTCCACAACACCCAGGTTCTGGACATATGAGAATTATCGTACAAATCGATGGCGATTATATTGTTAATGCAGATCCTGATCCTGGATATGTGCACAGGGGGGAAGAAAAGATGGCAGAATATCGTAACTACATCCAAAACATTCCGCATCTCGAAAGGCCGGTGATTCATGACTCATGCAATGTGTTGTATCCATATTGCCTCGGTGTTGAGGAACTGCTTGGCATTGAAGTGCCAGAACGTGCAAAGTATATTCGAGTAATTGCATCTGAACTGAATCGATGCGTCTACACACAATATTGGCTTGCAATTTACGGAATCTTTTTGGGCCACTCGACAATGTTCATGTGGCCTGCAGGTGATAGAGAACTTCTCATCGACATGCTGGAAAAAATGACAGGTGCTCGTGTAACACATGCATATTTTGTTCCAGGTGGAATTAGAAATGATGTTCCTGCAAACTTTGAAGACATGTTGCTCAAGCGAGTCAACTATTTTGAAAAACGCATTAAAGAATACGCTGCAATATTTTATGATAATCCTATTCTAATTTCAAGAACTAGGGATGCTGGAATTCTTTCACGAGAGGACGCAATTCGACTTGGAACTACCGGATCTACACTTAGAGCAAGCGGTGTTGATTATGATCTACGAGTCAAAGAACCATACGATGTATATGAAGAACTAGATGTCAAAGTAAACACACTCAAAGAAGGAGATTCATACGCACGCTCCAAGATTCCATGGCTTGACATGCTGGAATCATGCAATATTATTCGCCAAGCACTACAAAAGATGCCCAAGTCAGGCTCTGTTAGAGTAAAGCTAAAGCCAAATCCAAAGGGCGGAAACGACGAAGTCTACAAACGAGTTGAATCCGGACGTGGCTCGCTTGGCTGTTACATTGTCTCTAGAAGCAAGCCGGAACCATATCGAGTCAAGATGAGTGTTGGCTCATTTAGAAATCTAATTGGATTGCCATATTTACTCAAAGGAGAAAAACTTGGAAACATGCCAGCGGTGTACTGGAGCCTAAACTACTGGCCGGTGGAGGCTGACAGATAAAATGTCTACAATTGCTCCAAAGTTCCGACTAAGTTATTTCATAAAATCCATCACTGACAATGCTTTCTGGGCCGTTTTACTACTAACTTTGGTCGGAATTCCATTTGTCATGACCATCTTGTTTTACTTGGAATTACCAGTACTTGGAGATAAATTACTTGATCCATATCTAGCACTCACCACACTGGCAGATCCATCAAGACAAATCCCGTTAATCAAATCTCTTTTACATACGGAATTCTTCAAGATTGTCGCATTTCCAGGATTTGGGTTTGCAGCTTTGATTGCAGCTGGAACAATCTTTGTTGAAAGAAAAATGCTTGCAAAATTACAGCTTAGAGTGGGTCCATTTTATTGTGGAAAAATTGAGGGTATTTTACAATTAATGAGTGATGGAATAAAACTATTATCCAAAGAAATCATCATCCCTGCAAAGGCAGACAAGCCAATCTTTTGGGCAGCGCCAGTTTTGTTTGTTGCAACCGCTGCTGCATTTGTATCATTAATTCCAGCAGCTCGGGGGGGATGGGTGGTTGCGGATGCTGATGTGGGATTGCTTGCCGTGTTTGCCATAATTGGATTCTTTCCAGTAATTACTGTCTTATCAGCTTGGTCTGCAAATAGTAAGTTCCCATTCATTGGTGGCATCAGAGCACTACACCAAATGATTTCATTTGAAATTCCGCTAATCCTGTCAGTTCTCGGCGTTGTTATACTTACTGGCACACTATATCTGACTGAGATTGTCGAATCTCAGTATACCTATTGGTGGATTTTCTTTTTGCCAATTGGCGCAATTGTGTTCTTTATTGCAATGTTAGCAGAACTGGAAAGAATTCCATTTGATTTACCAGAGGCAGAAAGCGAAATTGTAGCCGGCTGGCTTACTGAATTTTCTGGCATGATGTATGGTCTTGTCCAACTTGGTTCGTATCTCAAACTATATGCATTTGCGGCACTGTTTACGGTATTGTTCCTTGGTGGATGGAGCGGACCAAACGTCTGGCCCCCATTCCCAGAAGAAATAATCCAAAAAGGAATTGAGATGGGACCAATCACATTGAAATTACCAGGACTTCCGTTATTGGATCAGCAAATGCTCAATGATGTATTGTGGTTTGTGATCAAAGTAGGAGGTGTTATCTTTTTCATTCTATTGCCTAGGGGCGTATTCCCAAGAATCAGAATTGATCTGTTGTTACATATTGGCTGGTACAAACTAATTGGTCTTGCCTTTGTTAACATCTTTATAGCACTCGCCTTGGTGTACGCAGGGGTATTAGGTCCAGGAGGGATTTTGTAAAATGGGAACAGCAACAGGAATCATCAAGGCATTAAACTCTGGAATAAAACATCTCGCAGTAAAAAGATTTACACTGCGATATCCAGAACAAAAACTAAAGCTCGTAGGGGATGGATATCAATACGATCCAAACACCGGCGTTGGAATTGCTGGATACAAAGGACGACATATGTTGTTCCATGATCACTGCACAGGATGTCAGCTCTGTGCAATTGCATGTGAAGGAGTAGCAGAGGCAATTGCAATGGTCAAAGTGCCAGAGGAATGGAAACACAACAAAAAGGCAATCATGCCGCAAATCGACTATGGAAAATGCGTTTTCTGCGGCCTTTGCGTTGACGCATGCCCATTTTACGCATTATACATGACAAACGATTACGAGTTATCGTCATTTACAAAAGAGGGATTGATTTACACACCAGCACAACTACAGGTAAAACCAAACGTACAACAAGACGTTGAGCTAAAATTCGACAACCCAAGAGGTGCCACACATGGCTGATGCTGTATTCTTAGCACTAGCAGTGATGACAATAGGCTCTGCAATTGCAGCACTTGAGGTCCGCTCTTTGATTTATGGCTCTATTGCACTGATGGGAACCTTGGGTGGTATTGCAGGATTCTTTTTGTTATTGGATTCGCCATTTGTGGCAATGTTTCAGATTGCCGTATACATCGGCTCGATTGCAGTTTTGATTCTATTCACCGTGATGCTTGTTAGAAGACAACTGATCTTTATCAAAATAGAAGATAAGAGAAGACGATATGCAGGAATTGGATTGATGCTTGTAATGATGATGGCACTTGGCGCAGTCATCCTAAGCTCTGGAATCAAGACCATCCAGACAGACGAACCACCAACTGACTTTAGAGAAATAGGTGAGGACTTTTTAACATATTATTGGCCTGCACTAGTTTTGATGGGATTTATCTTGGCAGCTTCAGTCATCGGCGCATTAACTCTGGCAAGAAGGGAGGATTTGACAAATGACCAACACAATAACTGATTTTCTTATCGTATCAATTGCATTACTTGCAATTGGAATCTATGGTGTCTCTGTAAAGCGCAATGCAATCAGAATGCTTTTTGCAATAGAAATGATAGTTAATGCAGCAAACCTGAACTTGGTTGCATTTGGCAGATTCTTGCCAACGAGCCACGGACAGACATTTGCACTATTTTCTATAGCTATTGCGGCAGCAGAAGTAGCAGTGGGTCTTGCACTGATCATAGTAGCATATAGAATGTACAAGAATGTGGATATCGCGGAATTTAGGAGCTTGAAGGGCTAATGGAATACGCATTACTTCAGGCAGTCTTCCTGCCCTTGTTATTGTCACCAGTAGCCTATATTCTTGGAAGAAAGATGGGCCCTACCGTAGCGACTTGGTTTACTTTTGGGTTATTACTCTACTGCACATTACTAGTAATTGATGCTGGATTATCTGGCAATTATTCCGAACATTATGTTTGGACCAAACTGTTTGGCGAATTTGGATTCAAGCTAGATGGTCTTGCAATTCCGTTTGCAGTGATCATCTATGTATTGAGTACTGTGCTGGTATTGTACTCAAAACCATACATGCTCCACAAATTCCATGAATTTTATGAAGAACACTATCATCACTCTGCATCTGGCTCTGGGCAGACAACTGCACTGGTGGAATCATCCGGCATGTCAAGCTACATCAACAAGCAATCTGGCTTGTACTTTTCATTATACTTGGTATTTGCAATGGGAATGCTGGGAACAGTCCTTGCAACAAATCTGATTGAATTCTACGTCTTCTTTGAGGTAATGCTGATTCCTGCTTTCTTCCTAGTTGCATTCTGGGGTGATGGCCCAAGACGAAGAATCTCTTTGATGTTTCTGTTCTGGACACATGTTGGCGCAGTGGTGTTGCTCTTAGGATTTCTGACAATTGGTCTTGCAGTTGGAAGCTTTGATTTTACGGCAATTTCAGAAGCAAAAATCCCGCAAGATGTTCTAATGCTTGCGGCAATTGCAATTGTGTTGGGCCTTGCAGTAAAGCTTGCGGCATTTATCTTCCACATTTGGTTGCCATATGTTCATGGCGCAGCACCAACACCAATCAGCGCCTTGTTGTCTCCTGCAATGATCGGAATTGGTGCTTATGGTCTTTTCAGATTGATAATCGAATTTTTGCCAAACACATATGCAGATATGGCAATCTGGTTGCACATTTGGGGCCTTGCTACCATGATATATGGTGGCGCGATGGCGCTAATGCAAGACGATGTAAAGCGATTGCTAGCATATTCTAGTGTTAGCCAGATGGGTTACATTCTGTTTGGAATTGGCTCGTATTCTACGCTTGGCTTTGCTGGTGCGGAATTCATGTATGTCACTCACGGCTTGGGCAAAGCTCTCCTCTTCATGACTGCCGGAATTCTGATTGTACAGTGTGATACTAGAAGTATGACAAAGCTTGGCGGCCTTGCAGGAAAAATGCCAATCACTGCCGTTTGCGGTGTGATTGGTGCGCTCACCATTGCAGGCGTTCCGCCAACAAGTTGATTTATGGGAGAATGGACCTTGTTTGCAGGTGCACTTGATACTGCAATAAAAGACAACGCAGCAACTGGTGATACTCTACGATATGTCACATTTGGCTTAGGTCTTGTTGCGACAGTAATCACAATGTCCTACATGCTTTGGATGCTAAAGCGTGTGTTCTTTGGAAAACTGCCAGAACACCTCTCTCACGTAAAAGAGGCAAGCTGGTACATGATTGCCCCAATGATGGTGCTCGCAGGATTTACAATTGTTGTCGGATTATACCCTGACTTGTTCTTCAAGGATATCATTCCATACATGAAAGGAGTGCTTGGTGCATAATGGTCGAAGCTAACCTGATGGGCCTTGCATTTGACTTTGCGCCAACAAGTGCATGGCTTGTTTGGATCTTGCCATTTGTGGCAGCACTGATCATACCTGCAGTAGGTAAGGCATCAAAGGGTGCTACTGGCGGCGTCGCAGTTGCATTTGCATTAATGAGCGCAATTTCTGCAGCAACATTACTTCCGGGAGCATTGGAATCGCATGAAGTACACGACCAGATAAACTGGATCACAACCCTTGGAATAAAGGCGGGAGTCTTAGCTGATCCGCTAGCAGTAATCATGGCTAACGTGGTTGGCTGGATTTCATTTTTGATCATGGTGTACAGTACTGGTTACATGAAAGGCGACAAAGACATTGTTCGATTCTGGTTCTGGATGATGTTCTTTATTGGTTCAATGCAAATCATTGTTCTTTCCGATAATTTGCTAATGATGTTTTTTGGATGGGAAGGCGTCGGGCTTGCGTCATATGCTCTTATTGGTTTTTGGTACAGAGACAAAAATAAAGACCACGTGGGAACTCAGGGAAGAACAGTGCTTGGGTTACAAGAATACTATTCACCAACCCATGCTGGCATGAAGGCGTTCATCATGACCAAAGTAGGTGACATCATGATGCTTGCGGGCATGTTCTTGATTTTTGCATTTGCCGGAACCTTTGGATTCAGAGAGCTGATGAATGATACTGCGTGGGCTACTTCAATGCAAGCACAAGGACTGCTAGTCCCAGCCGCTGTCTTACTATTTGGCGGCGCAATCGGCAAATCTGCACAATTTCCATTAAACGAATGGCTACTTGAGGCAATGACTGGACCGACTGCAGTATCTGCACTGATTCACGCTGCGACAATGGTCAAAGCTGGAGTATTCTTTGTTGCAAGAATCGGGCCGTTATTCTTTGCATTAGCTGCCGCTGGATTTGCAATGGAGCAATTCTTTGAGATAGTTGCATGGGTTGGAGGAATCACGGCATTGTTATTGGCAACACAGGGAATGGTAAACTCGGAAATAAAAAAAGTTCTGGCATATTCAACTGGTTCTCAAATTGGTTACATGATGATGGCAATGGGTATTGCAGGACTGTCTCATCAATATGTTGATGGCTATACTGCAGGGTTTTTCCATTTGATTTCTCATGCAATGTTCAAGGCATCTCTCTTCATGGCAGCAGGTTCACTACTACACGTGGTGGGATCTAGGTTCATGACAGACATGGGTGGCCTTCGAAAACACATGAAAAAGACATACGCATTCATGTGGGCTGCAGGACTTGGTCTGATGGGAGCACCATTTATCACAACTGGCTTTTGGAGCAAAGATGCAATCTTTGGGGCTGTGTATGAATCTGGAAATACTTGGGCAATGCCACTATTTGGAATTGCGGTAGTTACTGCAGTAATCACCACTTTCTATACTACAAGAATGATTGGAATGGTCTTTTTCGGAGACAAGTCAAAGCATATTGAACACATGGAAAAAGAAGGACATCACATTCATGAGGCAAGCATGTCAATGTGGATTCCATATGGAATCCTGGCGGTTTTGACAATTGGAATTGGTGTAGTTGGCCTTACTGCAGAACATGGTATACATGAATTATTTACAGAATATCTTGGTCACACTTTCAATATTGAATCTGAACATGTGGTAGAAGAGAACGGACTACCATCATTTTTGGAAGGAATTAATCCAGTTGCATTGATGGCATCCCTGATAGCATTTGCAATTGGCATTAGTCTTGGCTATGTTTTCTATATTGGCAGATTTGTAGATCCAGTCAAGTTTGTAAATTCAAACATTTTCTTTTATGCAATTCACAAAGTCATGCTAAACAGATGGTACCTAAACGCAATAGTATATTGGTGCTTTGTCGTAGCGCCACTGTGGCTCGCAAGAGGAGTATGGAGATATTTTGAGAGATTTGCAATTGATCTTGGCATGAATGTTGGATTGGAAAAATCAGTTGGCTGGGGCGCCAAAGTAGTACAGAGAACTCAGACAGGTGTTGCACAGTCTTATCTTTACGTATTTGGAGCAGGAATACTATTCATAGAATTATTCCTGTTCATATAGGAGCAATACCATGATAGAGATTACTTCAACTCCAATAATTCTGATTGCGATTCTTGGCACAATCGGAATGATCTTACCTGTAATCAACATAGTAAGAAAAGAAAAGGGCTCTAACTCGTTCTATGCAACAATAGCATTTGGCGCACTGATTGCAGCAATTGGCTATGTTGGCTATGAGATATTTACAAACCAACTTCCGCCAGCAGCAATATTCTCAGGAGATGTCTTGGCAAATGACTCCTTTAGTGGTTTATTTGCAATCGCAATGCTAATTGTAGCGATTCTCACAACTGCTGGTTCGTTTAACTTCATGCGTAACCAAGCGCATTCTCCAGTGTACTATTCACTAATTCTGTTATCTACAATAGGAATGGTACTTGTTGCATACTCGACAGACCTTGTGATGTTGTTTGTTGCATGGGAATTGATGTCTATTCCAACATATGTCTTGGCAGGATTTATGAAAAAGAATCCAAGCTCAAACGAGGCAGCACTCAAGTACTTTTTGTTTGGTGCAGTATCGTCTGCAATCATAATTTACGGAATCTCTATTGTGTATGGTATTACTGGCTCTACAAACATTGGAGAGGTCATGACAGGCCTTGCCAACATGGATTCGTCCATGATGCCGCTTGCATTACTTGCAGTTGGTATGTTTATTGCGGGATTTGGATTCAAGATGGGCCTTGTCCCATTCCACATGTGGCTTCCTGATACCTATGAGGGGGCACCGCCAACAATTACAGCACTACTTGCGGCCGGAACCAAAAAGGCGGGATTTGCAGCTGCGCTTCGAGTCATTATAATGGGAACAGTTGCGCTAAATTTGGACTGGACATTTGCACTGGGTGTTATTGCAGTAATGACGATGACTGTAGGAAACATTGCGGCAATCATGCAAAAGAACATCTCTAGGATGCTTGCCTATTCAAGCATTGGTCACGCAGGATACATACTGATTGGCTTGGCAGTTGCTCCATTTACCGCACTTGGAATCCAAGGATCTCTATTTCACGTTTTGAATCATTCGGTAATGAAAGGTGCGGCATTCATTGCAATTGCAGGAATTGTAACAACAATCGGTGTTACGAACATCGACAAGCTAAAGGGGCTTGGCAGAAAGATGCCAATCACATCTCTAGGACTTGTGGTATCATTACTTGCACTGGCAGGCGTTCCGCCAACTGCCGGATTTTGGAGTAAGCTGATTTTGTTTGGTTCTGCTCTAGAAAGTGGACTTCCAGCATGGGCCGGATGGCTTGCAATAGCAGGCGTTCTCAACTCTGCATTATCTGTAGCATACTATGGTTGGCTTATTAGAAAAATGTACTTTGAGGGAGAAACAGAAAAAAGAATCAAAGAGCCAAAAGCAATTATCGGCGTGATGATATTTTCAATAATATTCCTAGTTGGAATTGGTGTCTACCCAGATCCAATAATTGAATTCACAAAGAATGCAGTGCCAATACTTGGAAATACATTTACAATTTCAAAGTAGTTAGTCTTAGCAAATATTCCAAATGTGACTTTGCATCATTGTCTGAGATTATTCTGAGACTAGATGCTGCTTTGCCTGCATAATCTTTTAGCATTTTTTCCATGTGATTAAAGATGTCACGCGGATCCAAACTTCGCTTTACTAGTAAATTGAAGAGCTTGTCCTCATTTTTCCAATCGATCAGATCGTCTCTTATTTGATATGCAATCCCAATGTTTCTGCCATATTCTGATAATGCAACAATTTGATCTTCGGTTCCATTTGCAATGATTGCACCAAGCCTTGCCGAGACTTCAAAAGCAGTGGCAGTCTTGTATTCTATTACTTTTAGATAGTCGTCAAATGTGAGATCCTGGCTTGTCTCTAGCCTCGTCTCTAGCACCTCGCCTTCGCTCATTAGCATAGCAGTATTTGCCAAATCACGTGTAATTCTTGGATTGTTTAATCGAGATGAAATGTTTAGAATTAATCCCAAGACAAAGTCGCCAGTTAGAATACTGGTATTGTATCCGTATTTGATGTGGAATGGATCCTTGTGTCTCCTGGAGGTCTCATTGTCTATGATATCATCATGAATTACTGACTCTGTGTGCAAAAACTCTACTGCGCAGCCTGCCATGTATGCTCGATCGTTAACCTTGCCAATTGATTCTGCTGCCAAGAGTAAAATCAATGGGCGAATTCTTTTGCCGCCTTCTATTGCATACATTAGGGGCTGCATGAATTCTGATTTAGAGTATAGTGCTAATTCGAATTCTAAAGCACTGTCTATTTTTTGGATATACTCTTTGTATGTATCAAGTAAAGGATTGATTTTCAGATTTTTTCGATCCAAAAAACTTACACTGCAATCCTCTTTTTTTACGGTATTAATAGTTGTAGGTGCTCCCGCCGGGATTTGGACCCGGGATCTCCGCCTTGAAAGGGCGACATGCTTGACCGGACTACACCACAGGAGCCCGTTTGCATCGCCGTATCTAGAACTTAAAATCTTTTGGACATGAAAGATTTTTTTATTGGCATAAAGTGGTAATGCTATGAATTCTCTTACAAAAAAAATTGATCAGCTAATAGAACAAAAAAGCTTGCTAAAGCATCCGTTTTACCAAATGTGGAGTGATGGTAAATTATCCGTTGACATGCTTGCTGGTTATTCAAAAGAATATTTCCAAATGGTAAAGGCGGTTCCTTCGTTTGTTGGAGAAATTGCCAAATTTGTACCAGAAAACATGGTTGATGAAATCAAGGCAAATCAGCAAGAAGAAGCAGAACACGTTGAACCATGGACTCATTTTGCAGTATCGCTTGGCGTTAACAATGTTAATGCTTATTTTGGTTTAGAAAAAACAAACCAGGCAGTATCTGAGCTGTCTGAATTGATGACATCACTTGAAGCGGGAGCAGCCGCAATGTATGCATTTGAAAAAGAAATTCCAAAAATAAGTCACACAAAACTAGAAGGCCTAGAGAAATTCTATAGCATTACGTCCGATGATGCAACAGAATACTTTAGGCTTCACATGGAAGCAGATATACGACACGCAGCAACATGGGAAAAAATCCTAGACACAATTCCAGAAGAAAAACACAATGATCTTTTAGCGGTTGCAGAAAAATCACTTGATGCACAGAATCATCTTTTAGACAGCTGCTACGAAAGCTACTGCACATCTCTATAACTTTTATACACAAAAGAAATCTGTTTTTTGGGGCCCATAACTCAGCTTGGTAGAGTAACCGGCTCATAACCGGTGAGCCAAGGGATCGAAGCCCTTTGGGCCCACTATTACTGTTATCAATGTAAAATTCAAAAAATTTTTGAATAGATAGGTTAGAATGGATGCAACTAAGTTTTAGGAATTCGTATTGTAAATATTGTGGGCGGTGACGTAATGGATACAATCCCACCGTGTGACGCTATAATTGATTTAACGCTAGTCAAACCTATTCCAGTGCCGCTCTGCTTTGTGGTAAATAGCGGCTCAAATATGTCTGAGATTATTTCTTTTGGTATGCCTGGCCCTGAGTCTTTCACATGGATTTCAAAGTTCTTTGCTGTTTCAGCAGAATCAACCTCAATTGATCCTACTTTGCCAATTGCTTGTATTGCATTAAGCAAGATGTTACGAAAAACAATTTCCATCTTTACTTCATCACACAATATTTTGATGTCTTTTTCTGGGAGGTGAATTTTTATCCCATCTGGAACAATTAATGAATCAATGGAATCTTGTAACAATTCATTCAGAGAAATGTGTTTTTTTTCAACTTTGTGTGTTCTAACATAGTCTAATACACTCTCTACTTGATGCGATATTCTAAAAATGGATCTTTTAATTCTTTCAAAATGCTGTTCCACTAGTTTTTGGTGTCTCTCATCTAGCTGTCCATGTATGAGTTCAAGTGATGAATTGATAACTGTAAGCGGATTACGAATGTCGTGTGCAATTCTGGCTGATAATTCTCCAATGATTTCAATTCTCTTATGTCTGGACTCTAATCGAATTTTTTCAGCTCGTATTAACAGATAATACAGTATGAAGCTGAATGCAAGGCCAATGCCAAGAATACTCAATGTTGGAACTGGTGAAAAAGCCTTGGCATCTTCAAATGTTATGATCCAATCTCTCTCAAAAATTGACACATCGATGGTTTTTTTGTAGTTTCCACTTGTTTCTGATTGATCTTTGAGGTGATTGTAAATTAGAACGTGGTTGCCATCTGTATTATCAAAAATTCTCATGTTAAGAGCCTCTGATCTTGGACTATGGATTCCATCAACCAGTGGATCAAAATGAAACGACATAGTGATAAATCCAATAAGAGATTTTTGTCTTTCTTCAGCATTGTTTTGTAGAGAATTTTTTTCATATATGGGTAAAAACAGTATTTCACTAAGTTTTGATGAATTCTGGTCTTGTTTTAAGATCACAGCAGGCGACATGATGGTTTTTCCCAAATCTCGTGCAAGATGACTTGCATACGCTCTTGATTGTTCTGCAGCATTATCCAAGCCCAATATGACTTTGTTGTTTTCGGAAAGTGGGTAAACATAGGAAATAATGTAATGCTCGTCTAGCTGCACTTCTGAACGATCATTATAGAATGGAAATGCCGTCTTCATTTTCTCTACGTGAGAGTCCATCTGATCATTTGTAACTTTAGGCACGTAACTTATTGCTAGAATCCCATCAAAACTAGTCAATACATTCTGAGATTCAAAATACTGCGTCCATTCCGCAAACTCCACTTCCTGTGAAGATATGAATAGTCCTCTTGCTCCCAATAACACTTGTTCATAGGAGCCAAACCTATTTACAAAATGTTGATACAGCTCATCTGCGATTAAATCATTATTGTGAACATATTCCGCATATGTGTATGAATAATAAAAATACGACACACTAATTGATAACCCAATTAGTAGTAATAAGATCATCAATTGAGTTGATAATTTTTTTAACATTGCAAGCGACATGATTAATAGATATTCTGCAGCTCTTCACTGATCCTTAAGATTGTTTGTTTGGCAATATTGTAAATATTCATAATTCTTTACTAGTGTCACCTTAAAGACAAATTTCAATAAATATCAGTCAACATGCAAAAATGCAAATAATCATACATCTCCAAATCGAATCCTCTCTAACTATTTTACAAACATTAAAAAAAGTTAAACATATGTACAAAAAAATTTTTTTTGATTTGTTTTACCAATGACATATCTTTATTATGTCAAATTCACGGGGTTAAATCGTGAAAAGGATAGAAGCATTTTTTCAATTCGGCAAGCTGGAATCCGTAATTGAAGAAATTGAAAGAATAGGCGTCAAGGGAACCACGGTTTTTTATGCACGAGGACGTGGTGAGGCAGAAAGAGCACGTGTCCTTGGAGAAAGAGGAACGCAGATGCACACATCACAATTTAACGTAATTGATGGTATAGTGACCATTGTAGACGATAGTATTGCAGAATTAGTCGAAAAAACTATAAAAAAATATGCAAGTGCTGAGGGCGGTAGAGGAATAATCGTTACCTCAAACGTAGAAAATGTACTCAAGTTTTAGATTTTTGATATGGTGTGATTCATAGTATTGGTCTCAGTTTGATAGCTGGAAAATCTTTTCTGGTTTGATTTTTAAGATAATTCTTTTTTCATCAAGCGATCTAAATGGATACTTGTCTACGCCAAGATACCTTTTTGCTAGCCTATCAATATGTTCATCTGCACCATCAGATGTTTGTTGTATTACTTTACCTCTGATACTTACCATATTGTAGGGATTGTTTTGATCTATTACAGAAATTGCTACTCGCGGATCCCGTGCAAAATTCTTTTGTTTTGTTCTTCCCTCTGCGGTATTTACCAAAAGGAATTGTCCATCATAGTCAATCCAAACAGGTGTCAATTGTGGAGAACCGTCATTCATTAAAGAGGCGATAAATCCAAAGTTTTTCCCTTTAAAGAGACTAATTGCCGAATCTGTGATTTCCCTGTTTATTTGCACGGTATCATTAGGATTACAAATTACTTAAAGATCATAGTTTCCCAAAAGTAAGTTACTTGGTGAGCTACTTCTAAACTCATTACAATGATCTTGAAAAAGCTATAAAAAATCAAGATAGTGGTATTCTAAGCCTCACAATGGCTTCTGCCTGTTTCTGTTCGGTTCCCATTCCATTACGTATGACCGCAAACCTTTGGACCCACTTTTCTATTTGACTATATCTTGACAATTAGCATTAATGCAATGTAGTTGAGACACAACCAAGGGATAATCAATAAAAGAAGTAACATTAAAGAATTGTTGGCCGCAATGAAGAATCAGAGTTATATCTGAATAATGATGTGAAGGCATTTGACTGAGCTGCCAACTTTTTGTTTTATCGTTTCAGTATAAATACAAGCGAAATATTATAACCAAAAAGATGCCGCAAACAAAACCAATTGTTAGCATTGAAAATGTTGTCGCATCTGCAACAATAGAACAAAGAGTGGATCTAACTGAAATTACAAAAAAATTTCCAGACACAGAATGGAACCCTGATCAATTCCCAGGACTTGTATTTAGAATTAAAAACCCAAAAACCGCCACTCTAATTTTCTCATCTGGGAAAATGGTTTGCACAGGTGGTAAATCAGAAGAAATGGCAGTCAAAGCTGTGCGATCTGTTGTGCAACAGCTAAGAAAAGGTGGTATCAAAATCAAAAATGAGGCAATCGTAACCGTACAAAACATAGTGGCATCTGCAAATCTTAGCGGAAAAATGCATTTGGAGCAAGCCGCGAGGGTTCTACCTCGAAGCATGTACGAACCAGAACAGTTCCCAGGATTAATTCATCGAATGCTTGATCCAAAGACGGTGATTCTATTATTTGCCTCAGGAAAACTGGTATGTACTGGCGCAAAAAAGGAAAGCGACGTTTATCGCTCCGTGCATAATCTACACAACACTCTGGAAGAAAAAGACCTGATGATCTACGACAGCTAGGACTTTGATACCTGTTTTTGGACCTTGTCAAAGACAGAGTCGTCAACTAGTTTTTGTTGGTGCAAGATCTTTACAATCTCTAAAATATCAAAAATATGGTGTAATGTGACCCCTTCTTTTTGTAGTGTAGCGCCTGCCCCTTCCAATCTGTTTACAATAACATAGGCATCAGTTATCTTTGCACCTGCTTTTTTTAGCTCTTTTATTCCATTTATGACAGAGCCACCAGTGGTTGCAACATCGTCCACCAGTAATATTTTCATGTCTGGCTTGACTATTCCCTCCACTAGTTTGCCAGTACCGTGCTCTTTTGCCTGGGATCTGACGTAAACAAGGGGTTTTACAATCTCAAATGCCAAAGATGATGCAATAACCAGACCGCCAGTTGGGACAGACGCCACAGAATCTATACTATCAAAGCCAATTTGCTCTGAGATTTGGTTCTGGAGATGCTTTATCATGCGCCTAAATTGGTGTGGATAACTTGGAACTAGTCTTAAATCTACATAGTAAGAGCTCTTTTTCCCACTTGCCAGAGTAAAGTCGCCAAACCTGATTATTCCATTTTGATGCAAAAACGTTGCAAACTCTTTTACAAACTCCATACCAAAATTTACTAAACTGGATTTATTTTGCTTTGTTTTGTGGGGTACCTGTGCCTGAAATCTGGTTAAATTACGGTGCAACGGACGTAGTTCTTGATATAAAGGCGGAGAATCTTGACGCAAAAATTGAACTGGATGCGCCAACACTGGATGATGCGCAGATATCAGAAAGGCTAGATACAATCGACCTTTCCAGGCCGCTCACATTTGTGGTATTGAATTACACCCGCTCAGTCCAAAAAGTTCTTTCTATAATATTTGAGAAATGCACACAAAAATCTGTTCCACGACCCAAGGTTTTTGCAGACAAGCAAATAATGAATTTGGTAAGGGCTAATCTCCCACCAGAAAGCCAAGTTCTTGCATTTGAGGGAATTGAGAATGTGGATTCTAGTCTGCTCTTTGTTGGGGAAATGGAATTTGATGGACTCTTTGGATTCGATACTGTTGCAACAAAACTTTTGCGCAAATTTGGAAAGGATCAAATGCTTTCTGCATATGAGAAAAGACAGGGAAACCTACCAAACCCTGGCAAGGAAACAGAAAGCATCCAGATTGCAAAAAACTTTGCAAACACGTTTGAGATATCTGCAATTGAACTTGTAGCAAACCAAAAGGGAATCGCTGATCTCTCAATCGGACACCCATCAAGCACCATGTCTGTCTCAAAAACACTGGCATCATTTACAAAATCAATAGAAAAACACAGAACTTTGTTAATTAGTACCGGTAAGGATGCAAGCAATGATACTCTTGGGAGATCGCTCAACTCTCTCTGGAATTGTTATACTGCGATACGCGATGAAGGCTTGGCCATTCTACTTGGAGAATGCAGGGCAGGAATTGGCTCCGAAGCAATACGACAATACGTTGAGGGAAGAATGAGTATTGAGCGACTGCAAAAACCGGCAAAATATGTTGATGGGATGGAAGACATGTTGTATCTATCGGAAATTCAAAAGAAGTTACGAATTGGTCTAGTGTCAGTCTTGCCAGAATTTTACATCAAAAAACTAAACATGATACTATTTGATGGAGTAAAAGAAACACTAGAGTACGTGCTAAAACATCAGGGAGCGAGACAAAAAATCTCTATTGTTCCAGATGGTGCAAGAATTCTACTTGGGCCAAACTGAGAATGGTAAAGGTGCACACAAAACAGCTAACGCTACAACCAAAATGTAGAGAATCTTTCTGTTTTTTGATAGGGATGATACATCATCAAGTGGTCTGACACTCATGTTTCTCATACTAAACATCAAGATGAAGATTGCCATCATTTCATATCGCAATAAAAATAAAACAGCAACGCTTCCATATGTTGCAATTCGATGGATCTTTTGACCAAAAATAGCACGCGCCATGTGTCCACCATCAAGCTGCCATGCGGGAAGTAAATTCAAGAATGTGATCAAAAATCCAAGCCATGCTGCAAACAATACAGGTGACATTAACACCTCAACATCTGGCCCTGCCTTGTCAAATGCAGCCAAAGCAAATGCCATGAATATACTATCATTTAGCTTTTGTAACGTACCTCCTGGCAGATCATCTGCAATCGATTGATCCAAAATTGGCGATGTGTATGCACCATAAAATGAAACTAGAACTGCAATTACAAGGCCTGCTAGAGGTCCTGCTATTGCAACATCGAACACAATATCTCGGTTTATCAAAAGACCGCGTGACTGGATCATTGCACCAAAGGTTGGCAGTCCAATGACTGGAATGCCTGGAATAAAGTATGGCCAAGAGGTACGAATTTTGTGTATTTTGGCTGCAACTAGATGGCCTGACTCGTGTACTCCCAAGATTCCAACCAAAGAAATTGTGTACAAGAGCGCAAAATCAAGAGGATCGCCAATATAGATTAGATTATTGACGCCAAGTGTTCGATAATACCCGTCAACTATTACAAATGAGACTACCACACTAAACAGGATTCTTTGAATCCATGCTCGAGAAAGGAGTTTTTTCTTTTGTGATTCTGGAGGGAGTCTGTTTACTTGAATCAAGATTTTATCATTTGATTTTTGTAAAAAGCAGATAATTCCTATTGATTCTAGCTTTTGTGCTAGTATGACAAATTTTTCCTTAAAACCCGTATTCACTACCTCAAATTCCATTTTTTCAAGTGTGGTTGTTACTCCTTGAATTTGAAACACTGATGACACAACTGAGATTATTTGTTCTTGTGTAGGCTCGCTCATTATACCTCAAAACCCAAAGTAAGGATTAATTGATTTGTACGATTTTCTACTTTAACGTTAAATATCTACTCTATGAGGATATTATTACAATGCAGATAATCAACAATCAGACGGGCGATTACATCATACGAAGATGTGAGCCAGGAGATCTCATACCTGTAATGGAGATCAATCTCAAAACTTTGCCTGAGCACTATTCTGATTATTTCTATGAGAGTTTACTTGCAGAGCTGCCTGAGGCATTTTTGGTTGCAGAACACCAAGGAAAGCTTGTAGGATACATCATGTGTAAAACAGAATATGGATTTTCAAATTTTAAAAAACTAGGATTTGTCAAAAAGGGACACGTTGTTTCCATCGCTGTATTGGAAGAGTATAGACGACAAGGATTGGGCAAGGCGATAATTGACGAATGTGTTCAGGGAATCAAATCAAAACGATGTGATGAATTGTATTTAGAAGTAAGATGTAGCAATACCGATGCAGTTAGGCTGTACGAGAAGCTAGGATTTTTCATAAAACAAAGACTCAAGGCATACTATAGAGATGGCGAAGACGCCTTTTTGATGGCCATCGAATTTACATACTAGATTCATATACTTTGGATAAAGTGTTTAGCTAAATGACAAGACGCAAAATGACAGGAATTCTGATATTTTGTTCCTGTATTATAGGATTTTTTGTATATGCATATTTGTTGATGCTGTCAGAATGGAGTCCAATAGTGTTACAGCTGTCAGTGTTGATGATTGCAGGTGGAATTTTGGGTGTCATATCTTGGATTGGATATATGATGGCAACAACAAAATCCTCTCCGTCATCAATTTTGCCTGATGACAAGTAATCATTTTGTTATTTTGACATCAACTACTGTCTGATAATATCTGGGGCCTACCGCACGAACCATTCTACCACCAAGAATTTCAGATTTCACTGGACTAATCTCTAGATAATGTTGCTTTGATAACTCTACTGCGTCTTGCCTCTTGTCTGCATGTTGATGTGAGTAATAATGAATCACGCCACCAGATTTTGTTGCAAGTATTGCAGAATCTAAAAACTCATCAGATCTTTCAGGCAATAGCATCAATGTTCGGTCTCCCTTTTCTTGGAGTTGCTCTTTTACGACTTGGGCGGCATCTCCGTTGATTGATATGATATTTCCTCGCATCTTTTTGTTTAGCTTGATATTTTCTTCGCAAAGCTTGGCAGCATATGGGTTTAGGTCAATGTTATACACCGTACAGTTTTTCATTTTTGCTGCAACTATAGAGAACATGCCAACTCCGCCAAACATATTGATGAGCACTTCGTCATCCTGAACAAGATCTGCTATTCGTTTTCGCTCAGTTGAAAGCCTTGGAGAAAAAAACGCCCTTTCTACGTCTACTTTGAACCTGCAGCCGTATTCTCGGTATTCTGTCTCTGTGTTATCTTCTCCTGCGATTACCTCCAAGTTTCTTGTCCTAAAATCGCCTGAGACATCAGAGCTTTGATAAAATACGGAGCGTGCAGGATGAACAGATTCCAAAAGCGCTTCACCAATTATTTTTTTCTTTGATAGTAAGGAATCAGGGATTCTAACTACTATAATGTCTCCAATTTGATCAAATGCCGAATACAGATCGTTGGCTTCTTGCTCTGTCAGCACCCCATCAAGTGCTTTTTTTAGCATTCGTGTCAATTCTTGTAGTAAAAGTTTCCAGAATCTTTTTGTTGCTTGTCCAGTCTGCTTCCTGCTTTATTGACTCTGGGTCTGAGGGAATGCTCATCTCTCCTAAATGTGATGTCTAGCGAGTTCAAGAATCGATTCATTGCAGATGCTTTCGTCATGGGAGACGTACCATGTCCCTCTTTTCCTGATTCTCCTTCAAAAATTACCATCGTATCTGAAATCAAATCCATTAGTTGTATGTCATGGTCAATAATTATGGCAGACTTTGCATATGATCTGACAAATCTTTGAATAAACTTTGCAATTGCAATCCTATCTTCGACATCCAAAAATGCTGACGGTTCGTCTAATGCATAGACGTCTGCTTTTTTAAGAAGACACGTAGCCACTGCTACTTTTTGCAGCTCACCGCCAGACAAGTTCTTGATTGATTTGTTGTATAGTTTTTTGATTTTGAGTGGATCTACGATTTGCTCTTCTTCAATGCTTCCAAAAATCGGGCCCTCATTTGCCTTGTCCAAAACCGAAATGACCTCAACATCATAGTCGTTTGGGATGTAGTGTGGTTTGTAATAAAATGTAACTGCCTAGTCGACTGTTCCTACATCTGGCTTTTCAACACAAGCGATCATGTTAATCCTTGTTGTTTTTCCAAGTGCAGT
>JBQTIZ010000069.1:0-29544 GCA_052387615.1 Candidatus Nitrosotenuis sp.
GTAAAACTCGTTAAAGCCTGCCATGAAGGCAGTTCCTGAATTTGTATTAAAGAGGATGCCATCCCTGATTTCTCTTAACATCTGAACTTGTGGTGCAATCTCGCTTCCATATGCGGCTGTTGCAATTAGACATCCAGATTTTGGTGTATCTGATGTTGTAGATGATCCTTCAACCAATACAGTAAATGTAGCCATTTCTGTTGGAATTGGTTTGAACAAAATACCTTCAACATCTATTGATACCTTGTTTTCTCCATTTGCAAGCTCGACTGGTATGGTAACAGATCCAATTGATGTATGGGTTAGTGGTAGGGGACCAAAAATTGACATCCCATAATTTGTTACAGTAACTTTGTAATCAATGTGCTCTTGAATTTCATTTGTTTGTGGATTTATAAAATTAATTTTTAGCTTGGTTTGTTCGTCAATGTTTGGTTTTTCAGGTTCAGTTGCAATGTTAACAAGCAATGTTCCTTTATCTGTTGACAATTGTTGGAATTCCGCAAATGCAGAGATGATAGAAACTGGCAACAACAATAACAAAAATAAGAACTTCATATGATAAATTTGAGCTCAACTGTATTATAATTTGCTAAGAAATTTACCATCCACACAACATTATAATGCTGATTTATCTCTTGTAATGATGAATTGAATAGACATGTAGTATTTGGTGCTATCTGTGCATTTTTGCTTTTCAGTTCTATTGGTTTTACAAATGCACAAACCACAAATCAAATCCAAGACATTGTATACGCTGCCAAATTTGTGTGCGGCTCTATTCCTGATGATACAGGACCACTAAGGCCTGGTCATTATGATACATCAATTAACATACTAAACAAGAAAGGATATCAAGTAGGCCTTGTATGGACTGTAGTCATTAATGATGGCCCAACATCTAATGCCATATACAAGAATCTAGAGCCTGAAAATTCTACTGGAATGGATTGTAGAGACCTCAAAGAGATCTTTGCAATTGATACCAAAGAATTGGCAGAAGGTTTTGTGATAATCAAGATACCCGTCTCATCGCTAAGGGGGTTCAATAATGAGCAAGTTGTACTAGATTATACACAAGACACAATTAACGTTCTTGATGTACAAGTGTTCTATACAGCAAACGCACTTGATACACTTCCACATGAAATAGCTGAAGAAAAAATATCATTTTACATCATACAGGATCAAACAGACAAAATTCCAAAAGAGGTATTTCGAAAGCTACTCGATGTTACAATACCATCTGCACTAAACCAAATAACAGACACTGAAGAAAAGGTCAAGTCAGTCTTGGCAAAAAAATATGACTTGAACAAAAAAGACTTGGACAAAGTTGTTGTACGAATCAAAAGCATATCAATTGGGGTCGGCGCCCTGCTTGATGATCACGCAGTATCATTACATGTCGTAAAACCGCAAATCAACGAGTAGTTATTTTCATGGTTTCAAATCTTCTTAAAAGTTAAATATGTTCCACAAGGCCTCGAGATCGATGATTTCTAACAAGTTTTTTGTTCCAATTCTTGCTGTTTTACTTTTAGCTCAAGTTTTTACTATTATACCGTCTGCACATGGGGATGGCCTAACACAGGAAAATCTCCCGCCAGCAAGCTTTGGAAACAGACAAGCAGCACTATTCATCAAAATCAGCCCACCAATTCTTACAAAAGATACAGTAGGGGATACCTATCTTCAGCTCAAGCTCTTTGATGCGAAGGATGGAAAAACCGTTCCCCACACATCATACTTTTTGGAGGCATGGAAAGATGAAAAACTACTATTACGAAGCAACTTCCACGCACATTCTGGAGATCTGACACTAAAAATCAAGCCAACAAAAGTTGATGTAAATGATGTTATAGTGTATGGGGATCAGCTAGAGGAGCTTCCAAATACGTGGACTGCATTTGGCGACAAAATAGATGTACTTGCGCCAGTCTTACTTGAGTCAGGACTATATCATTTCAAAATTACGATTACTGGAATTGACTTTGATAGAAATATCTTTGCAGAAAATGCGTACAAGTCATTTGATTCTTGGTTAAGTGTTGGTGATATATCTAATGAAAAAATCTCATATGGTGGCAAGACATATGATGCATCTGTCATATCCTACTATGATAAAATAGAAAACTTCAAGTTTGATTCCACAAAAAAAGCAATCTCATTTTCAATGCCATTTAACTGGGACACAGAAAGAATTGAAGGACAACAGATCTTTGTACATCAAGAGGTACGAGTTCCAAAAGCATTCAAGGAATTTACAGACACCACGGCTTATGAGGGCAAGGTAAATGGCGTTCCAACTATAGGAAGAATGTTGATACTTGATCCATATTCCATAGAGGGAACATCGATTTTGCACTTTTTGATAAACAAAGGAGACATTCTAAATATTGCAAAAAAGATTCCAGCTGATACTACAATAATGGATTTTGTAGTATTACCAACAACTGCCATACCAAAGAACACATTTGATGTCAAATTTGATACCGGAGCAACTGCAAAAATTTCATTTGACTCTAATCTTGAAGTATCAAGTTCTACTCCACTTCACATTACGTTCTTTGATAAGAATGGCCAAGTTCTCAAATACATTCGATATGTATATTCAATTGAGGACAGTACAGGCAAAGCTCTTGTGACTAATCTAGGCGATGATCCTCAAAAAATTGGAATATTTTCAACAGAGGGAATTGATGTTCAAGAGTTCAAGTTTCCAAAAGAAGGCAGCTACAAAATCAGTCTTGGAATAGTCAGCCATGGGTTAGATGAGGAAACCACATACTCTACACCTAGTCCAAGTAGTACAACTATAACAATTGGAAAAGGAGGACAATCTACACCTATTCCACCAACAGATTCAACGTATAAAATCCCGGCTTGGATCAAAACCAATGCCAAGTTTTGGTCTGATGGAAAAATCACCGACAAGGATTTCACCAATGGAATCCAATATCTAATAAAACAAAAAATAATTAAGATTCCAAAAACGCAAAAAGAAGGAACAGTATCACAAACCATTCCATCTTGGGTAAAAGATGCAGCCAAATTCTGGGCAGATGGTCAAACTACTGACAAGGACTTTGTTAATGGGATCCAATATTTGATCAAAATTGGAATAATCAAAGTATAGCTTACTCTCACAACTAGATTTACATTTTTATCCAATGTTGCATTGGATTAGCTATGCTTCCAATAAGGGACGAAAATCCAAAGCCACCTGGATACAAACCAAAGATGACAATTGCCCTTATTGTGGCAAATGTGATAATATTCTTTTTTGAGGTTGCAGTAACTGGACAATTCTTTGAGTTCTCCAATAATCGCGCAGCTGCATTGTTCTATGATTGGGGTGCAGTGCCTGCATGTATTGGAGGTGAACGAATTCTTTCTATTGAGGGTATAGAAACCTCCTGTCCTACTGAACCAATGATAACTTTGTTAAGCTCCACATTTCTTCACGGAGGCGCACTTCACCTTGGTGGCAACATGTTGTTTTTGTGGATATTTGGTGATAACATTGAGCTAAAATTTGGAAGACTCAAGTTCCTTGGTATCTATTTGATTTGGGGAATTGTCGCAGGACTAGTTCACATCGTAGGTGATCTAAACAGTGCCGTACCGGCAGTTGGTGCGTCTGGCGCCATATCTGGAGTGCTTGGTGCATATCTGATAATGTTCCCGAGAGCAAAAATAATGACCTTTATGATGATGGGATTCTTTATGCGAATGACACATGTTTCTGCAAAGTTTTTTTTGCCGTTTTGGCTAGTGTTCCAAAATCTGCTTCCATTATTTGTAGGTGGATTTGGTTTCGGTTCGGGGGGAGTAGCATATTTAGCGCACATAGGAGGATTTGCAATTGGTCTGGCAACTGGCTATGTCTATAAGAAAATGTATAGCTCTGAATTTAGTTATGGAACTAGCCATGGTTCAAGATATGGCTGGAAAGGCGACGTCTAACATAAGCATAAATTCCAGACAAGAAAAATTTCTCTATGCCAATAATTACAGTTTCATTGTATCCTGGCAGAACCACACAACAAAAAGAAGACTTTGCAAAGGCAGTAACAAAGTCTGCAGTTGAGATTCTAAAAACAAAGGAGTCTCACGTTATTGTGGTCTTTGAGGACAATCCAAAAGAAAATTGGTACCTAGCAGGCAGCCACCTCTAAGGTGTCCCAGTCTTTTTATCTGAATAATGTCATGATAAAATCATGAAAGTTGCGCTAGTACAATTCAGGGCACATGCAAACAAAAAGCAAAACCTGAAGAAAATCCTACGTTACATTTCAGAGGCTGCAAAAAAGGGAGTAGAACTGTGCACGTTTCCTGAATTTATGATGTTTTATACTACATCAAAGCAGTCGGCAAAACAATTAGCAGAACAAGCAGAATCAATCAATGGGAGCTTTGTAAAAGAAATAGCAAAGGCAGCGAAGAACAACAAAATCCAAGTCATTGGAACCATATACGAGCAAAGTAAGAAAAAAAACAGAGTCTATGATACAGCATTTCTAATAAACAAGTCAGGCAAAGTTGTATCGACATACAGAAAAATACATCTGTATGATGCACTTGGCTTTAAAGAATCAAACAAGCTAGAGCCTGGCCACAAAATTACACCACCAACAAAAACTACGCTTGGAAAAATTGGCATGCTGATTTGCTATGATTTGAGATTTCCTGAAATGTCTCGTATACTTGCATCATCTGGCTCTGAAATTTTGGTTGTACCTTCTGCGTGGGTACAAGGCTCAAACAAAGAAGAACATTGGATAACGCTGAACAAAACTCGTGCAATAGAAAATGGATGCTATGTAATAGCGCCAGGACATCTCGGAAACATCTACTGTGGACGAAGCCTAGTGGTGGATCCATATGGTAAGATCTTACTTGACATGAAACACAAATCAGGAATTGGGATTGTTGACATCTCACTAGATTTGGTAAAAAAGACCAGATTGTCTTTGCCACTTCTCAAAAACAGAAGAACCGATATCTATTCCGATCTCAGTCTCTAGGTTTTCTTATAGGACAGTTGAAATTTGCACACTGCTTTAGCCATTTTTGTTTTCTAGAATATCGATAAAAAATCATTGGCCACTGGCATTCTGCACAGGGAGACTTGGTAGCATAGATCATTGCCTTTTGAAGCATTGGAGAGGAGGCCTTACATCCATTATAGTAGTTTGAGCATCCCATGAATCTTTTCTTTGTTTTTCTTGATCGGATTATCATTAGCTTACCTACTTTACAGCTGGGGCATGCCACCAGACCGTTCTTTGGCTCATTAGATCCCAAAACTATATACTTTTTTTTGCTTGCAGACCAGGAAAGGAAGCTATTCACATCATAGTACTGGCGCATTTCTGTTTGGAGCTTGGCTATCTTGCTTTTTGTCAGACGTATTTTGCCAAGCTTTTTTATTTTTTTGATGGGCTTTACAACTAAAACAGCTTTTTCTTGTTTTCTCAACGGTATGATATTCATTGAAGAATTTTTATATGGATTTGGTAGGAAAGTCTTGTGGAAAAGGTCTGCGTTCTTGGCGCTGGTAGCACCAAATATGGAAAATTAGATGATAGCATTACAGATATTACAATTCAGGCATCAGTTGGCGCAATAGAAAGCGCAGGAATCGATCCAAAAGAGATCCAAGCGGGCTACATCTCTAATGTTTTCGGCGTAGCGGACAAGCAGGTTCACCTAGGGCCAGTGATTATGAGTAATTTAGGAATTCCAGAAAAACCGTCATTATCAATAGAATCCGCATGTGGTTCTGGCTCGGTATCCTTTAGAGAGGCATTTGCAAATGTTGCAGCAGGATTTTATGATGCAGTTTTGGTTGCCGGAACAGAAAAAGTAACTCATACAGGTACAGAATGGACTACAACTTATTTTTCATATTGTTCTGATTTTTTTTATGAGGGTGGTGCAGGTGCATCATTTCCAGGATTATTTGCATCAATGGCACGAGCATATCTGACTGAGTTCAAGGCAACAGAAGAAGATCTAGCCATGGTCGCAGTAAAGAACCATGAGAATGGCTTGCTAAATCCAAAGGCACACCTTCGCAAAAAAATTACCATAGATGACGTAATGAAATCAGCAGTAGTTGCAAGCCCTCTCAAGCTTTATGATTGCTGCCCATTCTCTGATGGTGCAAGTGCAGTTATTCTTTGTAGTGAGAAATTTGCTAAAGAACATTCCAAGAATTATGTTAATGTTATAGGATCAGGAAGGGGTGGCTCACCTGCTACACTGCAAGGCAGAGACCACATGACAACCATTCCAAGCACAAAACTAGCTGCACAGGCAGCATACAAGATGGCAGGAATCACAGCAAAAGATATTGATTTTGCTGAAGTTCATGATTGTTTTACAATCGCTGAAGTAGTAGATACGGAAGATTTAGGATTCTTTGAAAAGGGATCTGGTGTACAGGCAATACGAGAGGGAAGAACTGCAAGAAACGGTAGCATTCCAATCAATCCATCAGGTGGATTAAAGTCAAAGGGCCACCCAATCGGCGCAACTGGTGTGGGCCAAGTAGTTGAAGTTTTTGAGCAATTAACAGGAAAAGCCGGTGAGCGCACCATAAAGGATGCAAAAATCGGCCTAACCCATAACTTTGGCGCAACTGGCGCAAGCTGCGCAGTTCACATTTTCCAAGGCGTGTAATCAGCCTTGTCGATGAAGCAAGAATTCATAGATACAGTAAAGTCCGGCAAGATTCTTACCAGAAAATGTACAAAGTGTGGGCATCTGCACTTGGCAACGGTATATTTCTGCCAAAACTGCGGTGCAAAGGGATTTGAGAACAAAATTCTAGATGGAATAGGTACGGTTGCTACCTATACAATAATCACAGTTCCACCGGCAGGATTTGAAAAATACACACCATATGCGTGGGTTGTAATGAAAATTGATGGCTATGAACTTCGAATATCTGGCTTTTTGGGCGGAATTGAATCACCATCCCAGCTTCCAGTAGGTTCTAGGATCAAAATAACTGGTTATGATGATCGCGGGATACTCTTAGAAAAACAGTAAACCATTTTTTACCGAATCAGTCAGAAAATTCAAAAAAGATTCTTAATAGTTTTGCTAAATTCTGATCTCTATGTCAGTTGATGTAACTTGCGGAAAATGTGGAGCAAAGATATCTAATATGAAAATGCTAAAACCTGTAAAAGATGTAATGAAACATTACAATTCCAAATGTCCGTCTTGCGGCCAGACCCTGTCCACCTCCGAGTTTTCAATCGATGTAAACGAGAACTGATCTCCAAAAGTTTGTCTTTACATAACTTCACAAGTCTTATTTAGTGCTGAACTTAAACCCATTTCATGAGTATTGAGGATGTTGGGATAATCGATTCGAAGAAATCCGGCGGCATCTTACAATCTACATCAAAACGTGTAAGGATGATCTTCTCTGTTATGGCAAGCCCTAATAGAATTGATATTTTAAGAATCCTAAACTCTAAAGGACCACTCACATATTCTGAGCTAAAATCACTAGCTGGATTCAAGTCCAAAAAGGAAAGTGGAAAATTTGCATATCACCTAAGAAAACTACTAAGACAATCACTTGTTGCACTAAACAAGTCAGAGAGACGTTACACAATTACAAATCTTGGAAAACTAGTTCTAAGTTTGGCGCGCCAAATTGAGGAGCGCTCTATTATAGAATCTGGTAAAATGTATGTCAGAACCTCACACGAATCCATTGAGGAATTTAATTCTCATAAAATCATCCAATCTCTAGTAAGAGAGGGAAGTCTTCCACTAGAGCTGGCACAAAAAATAACAGAAGAGGTTGAAAACCGCATCTACAAGTACCAAACAACATACCTCACAGGCTCGCTCATTCGTGAAATGGTAAACTCTGTATTGCTAGAGCACGGACATGAAGAATACCGAAACAAGCTAGCACGCCTTGGTATGCCTGTGTTTGACATTCAAGAAATCCTCACAAATGTAGACAATATCAACAATGGCGCACAAGGTTTGTTCTTCAAGTCTGGCCAAACAATATTTGCAGAAAATCTCTTGTTAAACACATTACCAAAAGACGTTGCAGACTCACATCTCTCAGGTGATATTCATATTTCAAATCCAGGTATATGGTCGCTACTACCCGATACCATATTCTTTAATATCAAAGAACTAATCGAAGATGGAATTGATCTTAAAGGAAAATTCTTGGGCGTTAGCAGAATTGCAACAATAAAGACACTTGACAGCCTAACATCTTCTCTGTCCATGATAATATCTCTGACCTCAAAAGAGGCATCAAAGGAAATAATCTTGGATGGACTAGTACAGCTGTGTGTTAAACACGCAAAGAATGTAACCGAACTTGAGGAAAAGCTAGTGGGCGCACTGATCACCTCTTCTACATCATCCAAGTACACCAAAGAGCCAACACTAGTTTCATTTAGAATCGAGCTTGGGGCAGAACCCAAAGTTGTTGACGCAATCTTAAACGCATACAAAAGTTATGTAAAGATGACGCCGATACCACAGGTAGGACTAATCATTGATTATTCCGCAGGAAAAATAGCAGACGTATCACAAACAATTTCTGAAATCATATCGATTGGAGGTAAGGTCTTGTTCTCAAAAGATGAAACATCGTACAGCGGCATTTTGCGTATCAAGGCAAAAAATAGTACATCATCGATCAATTTACAATCACTAACAATAAACTTGCCAAGGCTTGCATTTGAATCAAACAAAGACGAGACATACTTTAGAGCACGATTAGCACTATTGATGAAGCCAGCACTAGCTGCAATGTCTCTGCGCAAAAAAGATATTTCCGATCTCACGAGACGCGGACTAAATCCAGTTCTTGCAGCAAATACGCAATATATGCAGAGAAGCTCAGTTGGATTGGTAGTGAACTTGGTAGGCCTAAAGGAGGCAGTCTTTAACATACTTGGATATTCAGATGGCAAGGAAGGTCACGACATCATCTACAAAGTACTCCAGACAGCAGTGGATGTTGCCGAAAAGAAGGGAAAAGAAATGGGCGATTCTGTTATTGTAACCATGACTGAATCTGATGGAACTGCCAGATTTGGCTCACTTGACGGCGACAAATACGGCAAAATGTCGGTCTCAAAATCACTAGATACCGAATACTATTCTCAGGGAGTGGTGATTTCAGCCTCAGAACTAGACTCGTTGAGCGCAAAATCTGAGAAAATCTCAGATGCCAACAAGACAGCCAAAATCCTAAACGGAGGCCTGCTAGTCCAAGTCAAGTTTGAGCGTGACTCCAGAGTAGAGGACATCAAAAAGGCAATAGAAAAGGCAGGCGATCTAGTGGGTTCATTCAGACCGAGCAAGGATGTTCCGATCTGTGGTAACTGTGGCTTCAAGGACGAAAAGCTCTTTGAGAAATGTCCCTCCTGCAAATCCCCATACATCATTAGCTAAAATCTGAAAATCGCAACATCTATTTTCGTGAGATAAAAGCTATTACTTCTTGCATCATGGATCAATTTTCAAATTAACTGAAATCGTTTTCGTATCCACGAATGACCCAAACGAAAATTCTTGGAATGGTGTAAAGATTATTGAGCTAAAATCTGAAAGTTTCCGGCGTCACGGTTATATCCAAATTGATTTCACCTACTGAGGGGAGACAATATGACAACAGATTTTTCTCAAATTGAAAGTTCAATCGTCGACGTAAAGAAGCGAGACGGTAGAATTACAGCATTTAATAAAGAAAAGATCACAAATGCGATCTACAAGGCTCTGGTGGCGAATGGCCAGCCAGACCACAAAATAGCTGACGACTTGACCAGTGGGGTTTTGAACAAGCTAATCCAACAGGGATTTGCCGCATCACACCCTCCAAGTGTTGAGGATGTACAAGACATGGTTGAATCGACACTAATCGAAAAAGGCTATGGGGAAATTGCCAAAGCCTACATTTTGTATAGACACGAACGTCGCAAAGTACGAGAAGACAAGATGAAAGTTTTGAATACCAAAACATTGGACTCTGTCTCAAAATCATTTGATCTTAACTGCCTGCGAGTTTTAGCATCAAGATACCTACTCAGAAACAACAAAAATGAAATCACAGAAAGCCCAAGCCAAATGTTTGAACGAGTTGCAATACTAGTCGGCATTGGCGACATACTCTATGATTCTGAGCTGTACGTCAGAGAGGGAGGAGCACACCAGGATGCAGAGGAAGCAAGAAAATATCTGGGCAAGCTTGATGACTTTGATTACAAATTCAAAATTGGAACATACTATCTGAACAAGTATCATTTCCGTGGCCTGATAAACCAGTATGCGTATCTGGCAAAGCGTGGCCAAATGAAAAAGAGCTTCAAAGAAGTTCTCACATTATTGGCAGAAAAGAAATTTGAGCAATATGCAGACCGCATCACAGAATACTATACCCTGATGACAGAACAAGAGTTTTTGCCAAACTCACCAACAATGATGAATGCAGGCGCACGACTAGGACAATTGTCTGCCTGCTTTGTTCTTGGAATGCCAGATGACATGGCTGATATCATGAAGTCAACATCTGACGCTGCCCTGATTTTCAAGTCAGGCGGAGGAGTTGGAATCAACTATTCTGACCTAAGACACGAAGGCGATATTGTTGCATCAACATCTGGTGTTGCATCAGGACCTGTGTCCTTTATGAACATCATCAACACTGTCACTGAAGTAGTCAAGCAAGGAGGCAAGAGAAGGGGTGCAAACATGGGAATCCTAGAATCTTGGCATCCAGACATTGAAAAGTTCATTACAAATAAAACACAATC
Organism: Candidatus Nitrosotenuis sp.; assembly: GCA_052387615.1. Lineage (GTDB taxonomy): Archaea > Thermoproteota > Nitrososphaeria > Nitrososphaerales > Nitrosopumilaceae > Nitrosotenuis. The sequence continues at coordinate 10,818 of JBQTIZ010000069.1, forward strand.
TGGCATACTAGAGAACTTTAATGTTAGCGTTGGACTCTGGGAAGACTTTTGGTCTGCACTTGTTGACTCTACTGACGGAAAATACACACTGCGCAGTCCACGTGACCGCGTACCAGTAAAGGAAATCAACGCACACCAGCTCATCGACCTGATTGCACTCTCTGCATGGAAGAGCGCAGAGCCTGGCTTGATATTTTTCGACAATATCAACAAGTACAACGTATTTGCAAGGGCAAGGGGTGGACCACTACGGGCTACAAACCCATGCGGTGAGCAATCACTATACCCATACGAGTCATGCAACTTGGGTTCAATCAATCTGGCAAATCTCGTTAAACGAACGGTAGACGGCCAATACGAATTTGACTGGCAAAGATATGAAGAGACCATTCGCAAGACAACACGATTCTTGGACAATGTAATTGACATGAATCACTATCCAGTCCCAGAAATCGATCTAGCATCCAAGGAATCTCGAAGAATTGGCCTTGGCGTGATGGGTGTTGCAGATCTACTATACAAGCTCAGAATTCCATACAACTCCAAAGAAGGATACGAGTTCCAGTACAAGTTAGCAGAAGCGCTAACATACTATTCCATGGAGGAAAGCGTAGCACTTGCTCGCTCTCGTGGAGAGTTTGATCTGTGCTCAAAGACAGAATATCCAGAAGGAAAAATCCCGGTTTCTGGCTACTATGAAAAACCAAAAGGTGAACATTACTATGACTGGGATGCACTAATCGCAAAGATCCAAAAACACGGAATCAGAAATGTTCTAGCTACAACAGTTGCGCCAACAGGGACTCTATCCATGATTGCAGACTGCTCAAACGTAATGGAGCCAAAATTTGCTCTAGTGTTTGAAAAACGTGTTACGGTTGGACGCTTCTTTTACACAAACAAAATCTTCGAGCAAGTCCTGCGAGAAAATGGGCTGTACTCTGATGAGCTATTAGCAAAGATTGCTGACAACTATGGTTCTGTTAGAGGCCTCAAAGAAGTGCCAGAGTGGATTCAAAACATCTTTGTTACAGCGATGGACATACACTGGTCTGACCACTTGATGGCGCAGGCAGTATGGCAAGAATGGATTGGTAATGCAATTGCAAAGACAATCAACATGCCACACGATGTCTCAGCAGAAGATGTAAAAGCTGCATATCTTTTGGCACATGAGTTGGGCCTCAAAGGCATCACCGTGTATAGAGATGGCTCAAGACATACTCAAGTGCTGCACATGACTAGCGAAAACGCAGAAAAAACATTTGATGTTGTACCAAGTACATTCCTGCACGAATTCATCGGCAAGAGCATAAAGAACAACTACGTTCGAGCTCAGGTAAACAACGCACTCCAGCTCAAGATTCCAGAAGAGCCATTACTGGAATCAGCAGTAAAAGAAGAAATCTCTGAAGACATGTTATGCCCATCCTGCAAGAACGCACTAGTGTTCGTTGAGGGATGTAGCATCTGCATAGAATGCGGATTTTCCGGATGCACATCTGGATAATCTAGCCTAATTCTTTTATTATCACTTTTTTCATTCCAATTTCGTGGACAAGAAAGTTTTCCTAGCAATTGGAATTGCACTAGCAACAGCCATTGCTGTTTTAGTTGCATTGCCTGGTGGCACACAAGAAAACCTATTCACACAAAAAAATGAAAGTCTAGGACTCGTAGTAAATACGCCAACGCAACAGGTAACCATAGATCAGATAAAGCAGGTCTATGCAAGAGCAGGCGAGTCTGGTGCTGGAAGAACGAACTTGTACATGTTTTGGAATCACATAGAACCAGAGCAGGAAAAATACAACTGGAAAGACACTGATGTTTTGATGAGCCTAAACAAGAACAATGACATGAAAGTAACACTGTATTTTTCTATCATAAATGGTAGAACTATAGGCCCATACCCAACGTGGATGGGAACGCCTGGTTTTGGGACATCACTCGAGCAAAAGACAACTAGAACCATTGATGCAGTACTGACTAGATATGGCGGTGCAATTGATAGTGTGATAATTGGTGCACAACTAGACTCTTACTTTGATGATGCAGATGGCAGTGTTGGCCTATATCTAGAATCATTTGAAAATATCTACAAGGAACTAAAGCAAAAGCATCCAAATGTCAAGATTGGAAACGCGTTCTCACTAAACAATGTACTAAACAAGGACCTGCAAAATCATGTCTCAGAATTTGCAGAGACTGGTGATTTTGTGGCATTTACATATCTGCCAGTTGATAGAATAAATGATATAACAAAAACACCTTTGGAAGCACAGGCCGATCTGCAAAAGGCACTAGACATGGTGCCAAATAACCAGATTGCCTTTTTTGAGATTAGCTGGAGCACGGCAAGTGACATAAATGGATCTGAAGACAGCCAGACGGAATTTATCAAATTAGCATATGACTTTTACCGACAAAACAAACCCAAAATAGAATTCTTCAACTGGTATCGTGCCTATGATAGGCCAGCAGGAACATGTATCATTGATCAAAAATTTGATGAATCATCTCAAGTGTCTTTGACAAACAATGATCAATATGTCAGAGAAAGACTTGGCAGCTATACATGCAATGCTGGATTGATCAAGACTGATAATTCTGTAAAATCTGGATGGCATGAGATAAAAAACCAGATTCGAGTCAGCTAATATGTTATCGCTAGTTATAGCTGAAGCATCTCTGGAGCTAGTTCCAAAGGAATTACACTCTCATAATGCCATTACTGCATATTGCAGAAAAATGGGAAAAAGGCCATCAGAAATCCTACTGGATAATTCGTGGCACTTTGGTGCAATGAAGGGCCTAAAAAATGAGATAAAACGAGGACGACCTGATTTGGTACATTTTTGCCTGCTAGAAGCATGCACCATCCCACTATATGAAGAAGATGAGATCTCTGTCTATGTCCATACTATAGATGGCAAGGTCATAACAGTAGGCGAGCGGGTGCGATTTCCAAAATCATACCATCGATTCGCAGGAATAATGGAGCAGTTGTTTGCCCAAAAAATAATCAAATCGGATGAGCAAAATTTATTCGAAATACAAAGCATGAGCTTTTCTGGATTAATTGACAAAATAGATCCAGACCAAGTAATCGGATTATCTGCCGAGGGGCAACAAAGTAGCTATTCACAAGTGGCAAAAATGTGCACAGACGAGACATGTCTTGTGATTGGGGGGTTCCCAAAGGGCGAGTTCTTTGAATCAACCAAAAAAAGAATTGACTCTTTGTTTAGTGTGGATGAAAATCCGCTTGAGGCACATGTGGTTGTTGCCCGTACTCTATACGAGTATGAAAAAACCATTTTTATGTAGGCGCAAAAAGTTTCAATCTTGTGCGGCCGTAGTATAGCCTGGTAGTACGCTGGACTTCCAATCCCGTTACCCGGGTTCAAATCCCGGCGGCCGCACCTAATCTCTGTGTATATCAAGAAAATCTATGCAAAGCTAAAATATTCTAAAAACCATTTTTGTATGATGCCATTCCAGCTAGATGATACTGTTATTGCAATACTTGAATCGCTAATCAAGGACGGACGCAAATCATTCCGCCAGATATCACGTGAAATCAAAGTAAGCACACCAACAGTTCAGGCGCGATACGAAAGGCTAGTCAATGTTGGCTTGATAAAATCAATCTCACCAGTAATCGATATGGGAATGCTTGAAAACAAGACAGAAAAACGCCTTGGCACAATCAAGATAAAGAGTAATCCAATCAAAATTACAAAAAATCTGATCCTAAAAATGACGTGCGATCTTTGTCAAGGTTTAATCTCTGACAAGCTGCATCCGCTAAAAATTGCAAATTTTGAGAGATTTTTTTGCTGCACTACCTGTCGTGCAATATACAAGGAAAAATACAAGGGACGAATCGAATCCCTAAATCAAAAAGTCAAGCCTTGATCTTTTTGTAGGCAGCTTTTCCAAGCCTGTTCATGATTCCAAAACCCAAGCCTTTGTGAGTGATGCCCTGCGCAAGCACAATATCGATTTTTTCAGAATCAAATTCTCTAAATGATTTGAATAAATTGGCAGCGATTGCATCAAAACTAGACCCAATAAACTTGGTCATATCTGATTTTATAAAATTGCGTTCAGTACTCATTACGCCAACTCTTTTTCTCTGTTTTTTGTAATGATGTAATAATTGTAACATCTTGAAATTTACTTTGTTTCTTGGACCCTCAACCAAAATAATCTTGGCATTTGGGGAATAATGTCTGTACTTCATGCCAGGAGCACGATGGATAGATTTTGTCTTCTTGTCATGTATGATTGGATGAATCCTTATCTTATCAATAATTTCTTGTAGTTGTTCCAGTGTTACACTGCCCGGTCTTAGTAATATTGGAGTTTTTGTAGATACGTCAATTACTGTGGATTCTATTCCAATTTTCGTTGAACCACCATCAATTATCATACTAATTCTACCAGAAAGATCATCCACAACATGCTTTGATGTGGTAGGACTTGGCCTTCCAGCAACATTTGCAGAAGGCGCAGCTATTGGAACTCTAGCCTCTTTAATCAATGCCTGAGCTATCTTGTTTTTTGGCATTCTTATTGCTACTGTGTCAAGGCCTCCAGTAACAATTCTTGGAACAATTTTGGATTTTTTTAATACCAAAGTAAGTGGCCCTGGCCAAAATCTATCTATCAAATCATACGCTACGCTTGGAATATGATCAGCTAACATACCAATATCTGCGACATCAGAGATGTGAACTATGAGCGGATTATCGGATGGCCTACCTTTTGCCTCAAATATTTTCCCAACTGATACTGTGTCCAGCGCATTTGCGCCAAGGCCATATACTGTCTCTGTTGGAAATGCAACTACTCTGCCTGACTTGATTGTTTTGGCAGCCTGTCGTATTAATCTGACTTGTGGGTTCTTTGGATTTATCTTGAGAATTTTTGTCTGCATTGGCTGATTTTAAAAAAAGCATGATGCAGCCATATTAAGATATGATCGATTTTTTAGACGCAAATACCATACACCATACAATGAAACACAACCCAAAACAAATCGCACTAGAGCGAATCCGAATCTTACTAAAAGAGGCCCAATCAAATATACGACAAGATCCAGAGCTATCTCAAAGACAAGCAGGCCTTGCCAAAAAAATCAGCAACAAGTACAAGGTAAGATTACCATATGAAATTCGAATGCAGTTTTGCAAAAAATGCAAGTCTTTCATTCCACCTGGTGCAAACGCTCGGGTGCGGATTGGCAGATCTGCCCTAAAATCAATTAGAATTACATGCCAATTTTGCAATCATACGTATCGCAAAATCATATACAGACCTAAATGATTATAAGACGATCTGAAAGGTTGACTTTCACATGGCAAAAGCCTACGATGTACCAGCAGACATTATGATATCCAGACTAGCACAAATGCTAAAGTCTGAAAATATTGGCAAGCCAGATTGGGCTTCATATGTAAAGACAGGCTCACATGCAATACGACCTCCACAAGAAAAGGAATGGTGGTACACAAGATGTGCATCTGTATTTAGGAAAATATACTTGCACGGACCAATCGGCGTAAACGATCTTAGAATTGATTATGGCGGATCCAAGGCAGTGGGCTATGCGTTTTCACACCACAGAGATGCAGGCGGCGCAGTCATTAGAAACGCAATCCAAGAGCTTGAAAAGCTAGGTTATGTCGAAAAAGTACAAGGAAAAGGTAGAGTAGTTACTCATCAGGGAATGAAAAAGCTAGACAGGCTAGCATCTGATATTTTGGATGAGCTTGCAGTGCAAAACCCACTTCTCAAAATCTATTCTTAGTGAGACACTTTGAGCTACGATCAAGGCGATCCAAACCAACCAAGTGACGCAGAAATTTTAGCACAAAAAGAAATGATACTAAAACAGCTTCTCTCACCTGAAGCAAGATTACGACTAAACAATGTCCGAATGGTAAAGCAGGACTTGGCAGCAGTAGTTGAGAATTATCTGATTGGCATGGCATCACAGGGAAAGATACGATCGCAAGTATCTGACGATCAGCTAAAGCAAATTCTTCAATCTGTTCAGCAACCAAAACGCGACTTCAAAATAGAAAGACGATAATCCTCCAAACAAAATATAATTAGGGGCTCAAAAGAACCCACTCCATGAAGGGCGTAGTCTATGAAGAATATGCACCAGACGATAATTTTGCAAAAATCCTCAAAGTAAAAGAAGTAGCAGATCCAAAACCAAAACCAAACGAGGTTGTTTTCAAGGTAAAGGCAGCTGCTCTAAACTATAATGATATTTGGGGAATGAGAGGCCAACCAGTGGCAGTTCCGTTACCACACATTTCAGGTTCTGATGCCGCAGGCGAGGTAATCGCAATAGGTGAAGATGTTACCACCGTCAAAGTTGGTGACAGAGTAGCATCTCACTCTAACATGTCGTGCCGTGTATGCAAGGCATGCACAGACGGTCGAGAATTTGACTGTATCAAGAGAACTATCTGGGGATTTCAGACGGGTCCAACTTGGGGAGCTTTTTCCGAAATCACGCACTTGCCAGAAGTTAATGTTGTAAAAATCCCAGATAATGTAACATTTGATGAGGCAGCAGCTGCTTCAATGACGCTACTAACATCTTGGCACATGTTAGTTGGCAGAGCCAAAATCAAACCCGGACAAGTTGTTCTAATTATGGGCGGAGGTTCCGGCGTTGGCTCATTTGGAATTCAAATCGCAAAATTATATGGATGTACAGTTATCGCTACTGCATCAGGCGACAAGCTAGGCAAGTGTACTCAGCTTGGAGCAGATTATGCAGTGGATCACAGGAAGGAAGACTGGAGCAAAGAGGTATTCAAGATTACTAAAGAAATTGCAAAAATAACTGGTAGCGTTCCTGGGATCGATGTCTCATTTGATCACATTGGCCAGACTCACTGGAACCCGCAGCTTACATTATTGAAGTATGGTGCAACGCTGGTATCATGTGGCGCAACAACTGGATATGACGCAAAGACTGATCTTAGACACGTCTTCTTCAAGGGAACAAACATCTTGGGCTCGACTCAAGGTACACGAGCAGAACTAGAAGATGGATTCTATTGGATGGGGAGAGGAAAAATCAAGGCAGTGATTGACTCTGTATATTCCTTTGAGCAAGCAGCAGAAGCTCACACAAAGATGTTGACAGGAAAAGGCCTCTTTGGCAAAATCCTGATGAAGCCAGAAGGCGCCTAAATTCTTGACGAGGCTTTTTCGTAGCCTTTTATTTGTACCAGGAAATAATCCGCGCTTTTTAGAAAAAGCAAAAACTATACAGTCTGATATTGTCTGCTTTGATCTTGAGGATTCCGTGCCTGATTCTGAGAAAAAAAATGCACGAAAGCTAATCAAAGAGGCACTAAAGTCTCGCTCATCATATGTAGCAGATATTTATGTTAGAACTAACTCGCCAATCTCTGGTAAAATTCCTGATGATCTAGATGAAATAATCCAGAAAGGCCTTGACGGTATTGTCATACCAAAGGTAAACAATTCAAAAGAACTAGACAAAATTAACAAAGCCATCTCAGCCTTTGAGAAAAAAAGAAATCTAAAGCCACTCTCCATCATACCGTCTATTGAATCTGCGGAAGGTGTAGTCAACACATATGATATTGCATCAAGCAGCAAAAGAATTCCCGCAGTCGTATTTGGCGTGTTTGATCTGTTAAACGACATGGGAATTGAATACACAAAGCAGCCAGAGGGTGCAAAATATGCACGAGCAAAAATTCCACTTGATGCAAAAGCAGCGGGCATTTTGGCAATTGATGCTATATGGCAGGACCTCAAGGACGTGGATGGCCTAAGACAAGACTGTGTAATTGGAAAAAATCTTGGCTATTCCGGAAAATCAATCATTCATCCAGATCAAATCATATCAACACATGAACTATTTGCGCCAAACAAGGCAGAACTTGAATGGGCAAAAAAAGTCTGTGATGTATATGTAGAATCTACAAAGAAAGGAAAAGGAGCTACAGTAGTTGATGGCAAAATGATTGATGAGGTCAACTACAAGCAAGCAAAGGCACTTTTAGAACTGGCAAAGAAATAGAAAAGTTGTTAGTGCACCACAACCAACACTTGAGATACAACTTTCTGCACAGAAAATCACTGATTAATTCTTCTTCAAGTCCAACAACAGATAATCAATTACTTTTTGTTTTGAGAGTGATTTCATTTTTTTCATGGATTTGAAAATCATGCTTTCAAGACTTGCAGAATATGTCATTGCCAGTTTTTGTCTTAGCTTTTCTCTATTTTGGATATAATAGTCTGCAAACGGCTCATATACTAAATTACCAATAGATTCTTCATTTTTGAGGCTAAATCCAGAATTTTTTATCTCATTCAGAACATGATTTTTTGTGTATTTTTTTGAAAGCCATGTTATGTTTAGTATTCCAAGCTTTAGCGTTACTGCAGATGAATTCTCAATTACTGGCATTGCAAGGATTAGCTTGCCATCATCGGTGAGTATTCTTTTTGATTCCTCGAAGAATTTTTCCAGTGGAACAAAGTGCTGCGCTGACTCTAATGCTATTATTCTGTCAAATGATTTGTCTTCAAATGGAATGTTACTTGATGACGAGTTCACCTGGGTAATGACATGATTGTTACCATTGTTAAGCTCTGAAAAATTCAGATCCATGCAATAAATGTCTAAATGAGGAAATTTTTCCTTCCAAATTGTGGCAGGAACACAAAATCCACTGCCAACATCTAAGATCTTGTTAGCTGATCCAAAACTTCCAAAATCTGCAACATACTCTGACATTTCTTTTTGTGCATCTGGCAGAACAAGTGAGTTTTTCCACAAACCAAAATTAAGCATCTTAGTGTCTGCACCAATCTGCATCAGCGGAGAAAATTTAGTATAGATGTTAATGATATCTTTTCCGGAATGTCTTCCATTCCACAATAACACATCAAGTGGGTTTACTGTGATTTTTTGATTCATTGTATTTTCTACCATTCCTCAGAGCAAAGTGAGGTCTTAAAATTTAATCGTCAACTTATTCTATTGTCCTTACTAGATCTTTTAGTTTTCGTCTGGATTTTGGGGGGCGACTTTTTTGTGGATATCCAATACAAAGAATAGATGATGGTTTTAGATCGGTCCCAATGATCTGTTTTACCTTTTCTTCATTTATCATCCCAATCCAAATTGTGCTCAAGCCCAATGCAGAGGCTGCAAGCTGTGAATAAGCAGCCGCAAGTGTTGCATCTTGGAGAGAAAACTTGGCCAAAATCTCTGGCCGAAAGTTCATCTTGACTCTAGACTGATCCATACAAAAAACAAGAACCACTGGAGCATTCACATAAGGTTGATTGTTTGCAGCCTCGACTAGTCGTTTTTTGATTTCCTTGTTTTTTATCAAAAAGACTTCAAATCCCTGAAAGTTTCCAGCAGTTGGGGCAGTGTCGGCAGCTGCCAAAATTTTATCAATCTTCCATTGTTCTACTAGTCTCGATGTGTCAAAATTCCTAGTTGATCTCCTAGTTGACATCACCCTGAAAAGATCGCTTTCTGATACAGTTTTTTTGTTCTTGGCAACAAATACTGCATTGAGCTGTTTGTTTGCACTGTCTTCTTTTTCTATCTGAATTGACGGCAGGAATTCCTTTGGATAAACTTTGATTGGTTTTGATGCATGTGGAATTTTCTTGTATTCCAGAATATTTTTTGTAAGAATTGACGTGTTAACCTCAAGTGTTTTTCCTTCTTTTAATCGAAACTGAGTAGTGTCGGTGTTTATCAGAATAGTGCTGAATTCGTCTTCAAGCTCAACCTTGCCAGTAGAGTCTTTGGAAAGTATCTCGGTGAGATTGTTCAGCTCTTCTTTTCCGAGAACCACCACATCTTGGTCATCTTCATCAATTCCCTTCCAGACTATTCTACAGCCATCCTTTGCTATGTAGGATGCCTCTACTCTGGAAAATTCACTCACAAACAGGATTGCTTTTTCCAGTACAAATCACTATCGGATATTACAAAAAATCTCATCATTTTTTACCTTGTGCATAGGTTATCATACTATGGTGGATCTATACGAAGAGGCCGCAAACAATTTTTTGGAACTATCAAGCCAACAGAGGCTTCAAATCATCTTTAGACTGCTGGAAAAAAAATCCAAGGTAACAAACATGGCAAAGGAAATTGGTGCTACAGTTCAAGAAGTGCACCGCAACTTTGTACGACTAGAGGATGGAGGATTTATCACTAAAAACATGGATGGATATTATACTCTTACCACATATGGCAAGACCATATGTTCTCAAACACCATCAATAATCTTCCTATCACGAAACAGAAAATATTTTGAGGATCACACCTTTGGTGAAATACCTCCAAAATTCATAATGAGAATTGGGCAACTTGCAAATTCTAATCACATCAAGGGGGTATCAAAGATCTTGGAACAATGGAAATCAATATACAAAAATGCAAACCAGTACATTTACGAAATCCTAACAGAGATTCCACTTGATATTATCGAGCCAAAAGTAAAGCGAATCGAAAAGGGAATCAAGTTTAACTATATTTTATCTGAATCATCAGTTGTACCAAAGGGAAGAAAGAAGCTGCTTGCTAATCTTAACTATGACAGTCTAATTGAAAAAGGACTAATTGAGAGAAAAATGAAAAAGACCATTCAGACTCTAATTATCCTAAACGAAAAGGAGGCAAGCGTCTCATTCCCAAATACAGAAGACGAAGCCGATCTTACCGAGGCATTTTACAGCACAGACGCAATGTTTCATGAGTGGTGTTTGGATTATTTCCGATACAATTGGTACGAGTCTGAAATATTTCAGGAAAGCAAGCTAAAAGAATAAAGAATTCCTAGCTTGTGGCTAGGAATGCACCGATTCCGGCACCGACGCCAATGCCTAGAACAAAGAAAAGTGCGTCCCAGGCCATGACTTTTTTGAATGGGGCTCGAACTTCGTAAGCCCAATGAGTTGTTTTCATAATTCTATGATATTATGTCTAATTGATAGGGCATTGTAAGCTGACTCGCTAAATGATAAGCTAAGTTGTTGATTTTCTGCCTAAAAATAAGAAAAAAGAGAAGCTAGTCATCGTCATCATGCTTGTCTTTTTTGAGCTCTTTTTTATTCTGTTTTTGCTCATTTTTGAGGTCTTTGCGTAGTTCTTTGACGTCCTTTTTGAGCTCCTTTGATTCTTTCTTAGAATCTTTTTCAAAATTCTTGAATTCACGTTCTATTGTTTTGACGTCTTTTTTAGTGACGAGTTCTGACTTTTTTGCTTCCTTTAGAAGGGATTTTGTATCTTCTCTGAAGGTCTTGAATTCTTTTTGAAGTTGTCTCCTTGTCTCCTTGTACTTGTCCTTTAGTTCATTCATCATTTCTCTACAGTCTTCTTTGATCTGTTTTCTTACAGTTCCAGTAGTGTCGAGTGCTTTGTCGTGGCATTGTTGTATGAGACGCAAGGTTTCTTCGCGTTGTTTTTTGAGTAATTCATTACGTTTGTGTACAAAATCAGATACTGCTTGGCCTAGATTCGATTTATCTGTTGGTGTGGTTCCTGTCTGATTTAATGTCTTGGCAGTCACGTTTGCTGAGAATGCTCCAAGGCCTACATTATTCCATGTAGCAACTCTGTATGTTTGTGAAGTTAGTGGTTTGAGTCCTGTATCAACATAAACTATCTTAGCAGTGCCAGTATTTGATACTAGAATTGTTCCGTTTCTCTGTATTTGGTATCCAGTTATGTTTGCACCACCATTATTTGTTGGTGCGACCCAGGAAAGCTTTAACGATGTTGCAGATGATGCAGTAACTGTTAGTCCAGTTGGAGCGTTTGGCACTGTAAATGTTACATCAAAATCAACATTTGATGGAGCACTTACACCTTCTGGGTTTAGTGCTAGAACTCTATATGCATAGCATGTTCCCGCATTCAGTCCTGTATTGGAATAAGTTGTTGATGTGTTGTTTGCTACTAGTGTAGAAAAGCTGCCATCACAGCTTACATCTTGCTCTATTCTGTAATCGCTTACAAGATTCTGTGTGGCGTTTATTGGCGCACTCCAAGACAAATTGATTTGCGTGCTAGAGATACTCTGGGCAACAAGATTTGTTGGCGGATTAGATATTGGTACAGCAAAAGAATTCCCTAAAGGTAGTGCCAGTGTTGTAACAAGTAGAATCAAGACGATTCCTATTGTCTTCATTGCATGAAGAGACGCATTTTTTCTATATAATGTTCAAGTAGGATTTCTACGTGCCAATTTTATGCGACAAAAAGGAGCTACCCAACAGTAAAATGTTTCTTTTTCGTTCTTTTAATCTCCTGATAGAGTAGGGAAGCCAATTTGTCCCATATGGGATGTATTCCGCCAACAAGAATCCACATCTTATCAAATCCGGTTTGAGCTCATCACGAATTCCGCGTAGCATTTGAAACTCGAATTTTTTTTCGTGCTTTTTTGCTAGTGTTCTAGCAGAATTAATCATTATTCCATCATGTGTAGCAATTCCAAATTCATTTCCTGACTCGAAAAGAATCTTCATTAATCGTAGATAGTTTTGGTCGACTTTTTGCTTTGATCTGAAAGCAACATTAGAATTTTCTCGATATGCTCCTTTAACTAGACGAATTTTGCCACCAATAGACAGTAAATCTGCCAAATCACCTTCACTGCGAATTAAATTCGCTTGTATGGCAATTCCTAATCTTTCATATCTTGCAAGCAAATTTTCGTAAATCTGAATTGTCCCATCTGTGTGATCTGAAGATTCCATGTCAAGCCAGACAAATGTCTGCGATTTTGAGGCAGCTCTAACCAAAATCTCCAAATTTGTCAGACACTCTTTTTTACTTTTCATTAGGCCTATTTGGGTTGGTTTGACAGAAATTGCACCGCTAACCTTCCATTTTCTAAACGAATTCATCACGGTTTTGTATTCTGATATGGTATTTTCTATGAGGTTTTTTGAAGTATGGTACTCGCCTAGCTTGTTAATTATGACACTCATGCCGTTTTTATATGAAATCTGAGCAGCACTTAGTGCATCATGAATTGTGTCTCCTGCAATCCACTGCTTTGCTACTCCAAAGAGAATCTTCTCCATTATGGGAGATGCCATAATATATTCTCAAAGCCTTTAGTGTGTAAAAACTGATTCTGTTTAAAACTTAATCATTTTATAGTGTTGTACTATCATTTTAGTAATTGTTCACGGGAATAGTTGAAGGAATAGGAAAAATTCTAGAAATAAAACAAAACACCAAGAACCGTAGCGCCATAAAAATGACTGTAGATCTTGGCAAAAACTCTAAAGGACTCAGAACCGGACAAAGTGTTGCACTAAATGGGGTATGTCTTACAGTAACTGAAATTAACAAATCAAAATGCAATTTTGAAATGATTGAAGAAACAACAAAAAAGACTGATCTTGGCAATCTCAAGGTTGGTGGTATTGTAAATGTGGAGAGAAGCCTCAAAGTAGGAGAAAGACTTGAAGGCCATTTTGTTCTAGGGCATGTAGATGGTGTGGGTGTGATAAAAAAAATAGAAAAAAAACCCAAAGAAATCCAAGTCTGGTTTGAAATTCCAAAAAATTTGGCACGCTTTGTTGTACAAAAGGGTTCTATTGCAATTGATGGTATCAGTCTTACAGTAGTTGATGTGAAAAAAAATCTTGCATCGGTGTGTTTGATTCCGCACACAGTAGATGTGACAAATTTCTCAGCCAAAAAAACGGGCGACAAGGTTAATATTGAAACTGATATTTTGGGAAAATATCTCTTAAAACAGGAATGATTTTCTACCAAAATAGTGGTAATTACTAATTTACTAGTAAACTTTATTATTGCTCCAAAAACCATTTTGTATGATGGCACTAGATGAAGCAATTGCATCACTCAAGCGCGGCGAATTTGTCCTGCTTTATGACTCTGGAAAAAGAGAAAATGAAGTAGACATGGTCGTTGCTGCTCAATTTGTAACACCTGAACACATTTCTCGAATGCGGCAAAACGCAGGCGGCCTAATCTGTCTTGCAATAGAGGATTCTTTTGCAAAGTCATTAAATCTACAATACATGCATCATATTTTATCAAGATCTACAGATATTGATGTGGATTCAAAGCAAATGATAATGGGCACAGCACCATATGGAGACCATCCAACATTTTCGATTTCAATTAACCACAAACAAACCTATACTGGAATAACTGATAAAGACAGGGCACTGACCATAAAACAGATGGCAAACCTGTATAATTCTAGTAACGTTAAAAAAGAGTTTGTCTCCTCATTTGCCACACCTGGGCATGTACCATTACTGTTGGCATCAAGTGGATTGTTGACAAAAAGACAGGGCCATACGGAAATGTCAGTGTATTTGGCAGAGATTGCCAAGCTAACTCCAGTAACTGCGATATGTGAAATGATGGATGCAGAGACGTATTCAGCACTAACTGTGGAAAAGGCGCAAAAGTTTGCAAAAGAAAATGCTATACCATTCATTGATGGTAAAGAATTACTAGAGTTCTCAAGGGTGCACTAGATGAACATTGCAATCGTAACTGCGGAATTTAATAAAGAGATAACATCCCGAATGCTCGAGATTGCTCAGGAAAAGGCAAAATCACTCAAAATTGTGGTGAAATATTCCTGCATGGTTCCAGGTACATACGACATGCCAATTCTAGTGGATTCACTGCTTTCAAAAAAAGACGTCGACGCTGTGGTTACTTTAGGCGCAATCATAAAGGGCCAAACAAAGCACGACGAAGTAATTGCCAATTCCACTGCAAAATCACTCACAGAGCTATCACTCAAGCACAAAAAACCAGTCTCACTTGGAATTTCTGGTCCTGGAATGCAAGAGCGTCATGCCTATGCTAGAATAAGACCCGTGGCCGAGCGTGCAGTAGAGGCAGTGATGAAACTAGACAAAGAATTGGAGAGAATTCAATGATTCAGCTTACTATCATAAAAATAACAGAATATGGTCCTTGGACTCTTACTTTGGGCTCTGACAGAGAACATGAATTGCAGATGCTTCAGGCACATATGTATCGAGAAATCCAGAAACTATTCTCTGAGAAAAATTGTTTGGTATTTTCAAATAGGTTTGATGAGTTTTTTGTCATAACAAACGGCCTTACCCTCTCAGACCACATTGAAATCCAAAAGAAACTGGAGCAAGTATCTTCGCTAAAGCTATCAATGTCGATTGGCTATGCAGACAATCCATTTGATGCAAATCTCAAAGCATACGAGGGCAAAAAGACGCCGGTCGTTTTGGATGAGGATCATCACATTTTTGGATTTGTAAATGGGCATGCGGACCAAAAGGTAACAATCATGCACTTTGATGTAGAAAATATTACGTCACAAAGAAAAGTGAAGTCCCCATATGAGATATCTTCCATAATCTTTGGGATATATGCAAAAATGTCAAAGTTTTTCTTGGAAAAAAAATCACTGACCTTCTTTATGGGCGGCGATAATTTCATGGTGGTAACATCAGGCCAGGCAAAGCAGAATGCACAGGAATTTTTGGAAATTGCAAAAAAAGAATTTGGTGTTGCGTTTAATTGCGGAATAGGAACTGGACGTACTGCAAGGGAAGCAGTCAAGCTTGCAACAAAATCGCTTGATACGATTCGAGAAATCAGAGATGCTAAAAAAGAAAAACCAGAAATTTATGAGCTATCATGCTTTTAAAAAATCTCAGCATTCTTTATGGCAGAGACCTGACATATGTACAAACCGCTAATCTGCCCGTGTCTGGAGTTTTTGGTAATCTGAATGGAAAGAGCGGCAAAGCAATTGACTGCGAAGGCTTGCTACTTGTGCCTGGATTTATCAACATGCATACGCATATTGGTGATTCAATTGCCAAAGATGTAACACTTTCAGGTTCAGCTAATAGCAAAATTCACCCAATTTTAGGCGCAAAGCAGAGGATTCTCAAGCAAAGCAACCCAGATCACTTGGTGTCATTTATGAAAAATACATGTCACTCCATGATTAGAAAGGGAATCACGACATTTGTTGATTTTCGGGAGGGTGGCCCACATGGAGTTGCATTGCTAAGAAAGGCGCTAGAACACGTACCAATTAGATCTGTGATACTTGGTAGGGTGGAATCATACCAAGACTCGTCACAAATTAAAAAAAATCTATCCCTATCTAATGATTTCAAAAAGAATCTTTCCGAAGTGTTAAAAATTTCTGATGGAATTGGAATCTCTGGAGCAAATGAAAACAGTGATTCTGTCCTGAGATATTATTCCAAGACAAAAAAGATTCGCTCAATTCACAGCTCAGAAACAAAGCAAAGTATTGCAGCATCTAAAAAAATTACAAAAAGAACAGAGACGGAGCGTGCCTTATTGCTCAAGCCACACTTTTTGATACACATGACGTATGCTAGAATGGCAGATCTCAAAAAAGCAGCAAAAACAATACGAGGAATTGTAATTTGTCCTCGAGCAAATGCGTCGCTGGCGGAAGGAATTCCAAACTTTGATGCAATGCAAAACGCAGGATGTAGAGTTGCAATAGGAACTGACAACGTGATGATAAACTCGCCCGACATGTTTCGAGAGATGGATTATCTATGGAAAACATACATGGGATTACACCAGAAAAGAATCAATCCTAAGCAAATCCTCAAGATGGCAACCGTAAATGGTGGCATATTGCTTGGCAAGAAAATAGGCTCAATTCAGCCTGGATTTTTAGCAGATGGCATATTCTTTGATAAACACTCGTTAGATTTGGAGCCAATGCACAACCCACATGCAAGTATTGTACATAGAGCATCAGAATCTGCAATCTCTGCAGTAATGATTGGAGGCAAAATTATACATGGTAAGCTCTAGACCGTACATCATACTTAGTGCTGCAATTTCTCTGGACGGAAAAATAGCAACAAGGACTGGCGATTCCGCACTATCTTCTAAAACTGACAAGAGACGACTTCACAAGATTCGTACTCATGTTGATGCCATATTGGTTGGCAAAAACACTGTACTGCAAGACGATCCAATGCTTAATGTAAGATACACCAAGGGAAAAAACCCAATCAGAATAGTTCTAGATTCGCTTGGGCAAATACCGACATGCTCCAAAATAATTCAAACATCGCACAGAATACCGACCATAATCGTAGTATCAAAGAAAGCGTCGAGGAAAAATCTAGCAAGACTTGGGAAATTCCCAATCGATGTTATAATTGAAGGACAAAGAAAAGTCGAGCTAAAAAAACTCTTGAAATTATTACATCAAAGGAGAATCAAGACCATCTTGCTAGAAGGTGGAGGCACTACAAACTGGGATTTTGTAAATCAAGGACTAGTAGATGAGATAATTGTCACAGTAACGCCATATCTGGTTGGCGGCAAGGACGCAAAAACCCTAGTTGAAGGAGTCGGATTTTCACAAATTACAAAATCATTGAGGCTAAAATTGAGTAAAGTTGTACGCCAAAATGATGAAGTAATTTTGCACTACAGCTGACGACGCATGTCGTTTCTAATGTCAGTGATCTTTGACTCTAATGCCTTTTTGAGCTTGTCGTTTTTCTTAAGATTAACCACACCACCACATCTTGGACACTTGAAGAATTGCTCTAATGCTGTCTCAAATGTGATTCTTGGGCAGTCTTCATTTCCACAATGATAGAACTGTGACGAGTTTTCATAGTCCAGTCTCTGCTGTAGCCGCTCTGAGATTTTCTTTTTCTGGTTTTCGATAAAATTCTCAACTTCGTCTTTTCTTGAGCGCCATCGATACACAAACCATCCTTTTCTTTCATCCTTTACGCGAATTCCTGTGATGAGTGCTTTGCCAAATAAGTCATAGAGAACTTTTCTTACCATATTGATTCTTAGGCCAGTGGAGCTTGCAATTTCTTCATCTGTTGCATCTTCTGCCTTCAGTAATGCACGGGCGACTTTGAGATATTCATCCCCCCCAATCATCGCAGAGATTCTAACAAATGGGTCTTCGTAAGATTCGACCATTGACTTGAAAATTCTTTTTGCATATTTAATATCTGCGAACAAAGCTGACGGGACAACATCCTTTGCTGAGGGCAGAAGCAGTATGTTCCACCGGCAAACTAATGTCGTTTAGGTCGACTGGCTATTGCGTCAGCTTCTAGCGTATAGTACCATACCATGACACAAAAGTCTGATCATGTGATTTCTTTGGTTTTGTTAGTTTAGCCGTCAAATTACCTTACAGTTATCTAGTTTTGTTGATATATATCGAGAAACTCTAAACGTTTGTTTATGTTAATTGTATAATGATTAATGAATTAATGGTTTTTTGATGAATCATCATATATATGTAAAGCACCTACCATCACTCATGAGCTATTGTGTAAAATGTGGAGATGAAGCAGAAGTATGCTTCTGCGGAATCGAAAAAAAGCCAATGACAGAATATGTCCGCGCACTAAAAGAGTGCACTGAACTAAAGTGCTACTGCAAAAAGCACATTCCGTGAAGACTGGCTGATAGGTAGCAAAAATCACAGCCATTTCCCCTAAAATTACAATAAATTAGCATTAAACATTAAACAAATGTTTGGTTTTTTGCCTACCTTCTTAAAATAGCACTAGTCCTAAGAATTGCCATGGAAGAAGTCATCTCAAAGTGTGAATGTCCTCCAGGCTCACCTGCATATGAAAACGACGA
>JBQTIZ010000070.1:0-5037 GCA_052387615.1 Candidatus Nitrosotenuis sp.
CATTGAGTAAGGAGCCTTGGGATGGTTATCCAAATCCAACAATAGTTGGAATAAAGGGTGGTTATCTTAATGCAGTTGGACTCTCAAATCCCGGTGCGCCATATTTTGCAAAAATGATTTCCTCGAACAAAGACGTACCAATCATTGTTAGCTTGGTTGGCTCTATAGAAGATGAGTTTGAGTTTATGGTAAAACAGTTTGAAAACTCACAAGTGACGGCATATGAACTGAATTTGTCTTGTCCACATGTGGAAAAGGTAGGACTTGAGGTGGGAGATGATCCAAAACTTGTAACAAAAATCGTGTCTCGTGTCAAATCCACTACAAAGATACCAGTAATAGCAAAGGTCGGCCTTGGAACTACAAACTATCTTGATACTGTCAAGGCAGCAATTGATGGTGGAGCAGATGCAATCACTGCTATTAACACAGTTCGTGCAATGGGAATTGATGTTGAAACCCAAAGACCACTTCTTAGCCACAAAATTGGCGGACTATCTGGCCCTGCGATAAAGCCAGTTGCTGTAAGATGTGTTTATGAAATCACATCGAAATACAAAATCCCTGTAATTGGATGCGGCGGCGTATCGACTTGGGAGGATGCATTAGAGTTTATCTTTGCAGGAGCATCTGCCATACAAGTGGGCAGTGCAATAGGTGATGGGTGGATTGATGTGTTTTCTGGAATTAACGATGGCATTGCAAATTACATGAAGAAAAAGGGATTTTCAACTATATCGGAAATGGTGGGCCTTGCAAAGCGTTTCTAATACTCAATCCATCCGAGTAATTGAAAAGGTAATCGATGAAACGCCAACTGTTCGCACAATTGTAATATCTGATGAAAGATTAGCCGATGTCTTACCAGGACAATTTGCAATGGTGTGGATTCCAGGTGTGAATGAGCTGCCAATGAGTGTGATGATAGCTGAGGAAAAAGGAAAAGCAGCATTTACTGTCAGAAAGCGCGGCGTGTCGTCCACTGCACTGTATGATCTAAAGGTTGGACAGCAAATCGGAGTTCGTGGCCCATATGGAAATACATTTGATCTTAAAGATGGCAAAATAGCTCTAGTTGGTGGCGGAACCGGACTTGTCCCGCTGATGAGACTAGCAAAATTTGTAAAGCCAACAAATGACGTCACAATTCTGATGGGTTCTAAATCCAAAGATGAAGTCTTCTTTGAGGACTTGGCAAACAAAGTCTTGGCAAACAACAAGCACCAAGTCATTGCATGCACCGAAGACGGCTCATACGGACAAAAGGGGATTGTCACAGATGTTCTAGAAAAACTAGTCCAAACTACAAAATTTGATGCCATATACACATGCGGTCCTGAAATAATGATGCACAAAATAGTTCAGCTTGCAAATTCTAGGGGAATCTTCGTTCAGGCCTCACTTGAGCGAATGATGAAGTGTGGAATTGGAATTTGTGGCAGCTGTTGTATGGATGATGTGCTAGTATGCCATGACGGAACAATATTTGACGGCACGTTCCTGGCAAACTCTGTCGAGTTTGGCCATACCCACAGAGCCAAGTCTGGCGTCTTGGAAAATTACTAAATCAACAAAGTATCAAAATACCTGCGTAAAACTACCTAAAGGTTTAAAATAAATAAAAAACGAGACGCGTAAGAGACAATGCCAAAACCAAAGATTGTATTGACAGCAGATCGTACTCTGATGTCTAATTATAGAGGAATATCGCTTGCTACCTTCTTTGGGTGTGCGCCAGCTTTGGATCCACATCGTGATCATAACTCATTTTGGTACAAAATTCTAAAAAATCAAGTAACACCAAAGATTCTCTTTGATTTTATCTGTAATCCAATTCCACACAACAATGGAGTTGCGTCATATGCTCCATATGGCCTAAGAAAAGTAGAGGCAGGCCTTTTGCGTGATGGATTCAAGCGAGAAGAAGTAGTTGTAGCCCACCCGGACCATATTGAAAAGTTCATTGGCCCTGAAACCCAAGTAGTTGGAACATATGAGATGGACCCACTTGGGATGGGCCCAGTCACCATGACATTCACCTATGGACGAAAGCAGATCTCTTACGATGAATATTACAATGCATATCTGCACAAAAAAATCATCGAGGCAAAGAAAAAGAGCGGCAGCAACGCCAAAGTAATCTCTGGTGCATCTGGAACGTGGCAATACAACTATGATCCAGAAAAAATAGAAGAGTTCGGAATCTATGCAATACTAGAAGGTGAGCTTGGAGGCATTGCTCCAGAAATTGACGGGCATGCTGGCAGATTTTTCAATTATCTTATTGATGGCGAATTTGATAACATGAATCCTTTCAGAAAGCGAAGCGATTTCAAAGTAGACATCAAAGAATACGAAAGAAACGGAAGAAAGCTACACGGAAGATTTG
Organism: Candidatus Nitrosotenuis sp.; assembly: GCA_052387615.1. Lineage (GTDB taxonomy): Archaea > Thermoproteota > Nitrososphaeria > Nitrososphaerales > Nitrosopumilaceae > Nitrosotenuis. The sequence goes on from JBQTIZ010000070.1 coordinate 2,390, forward strand.
TGAATTTCTGGGACAGACCAGAAATTGATGAAATTCCAGAAATCGTAGAACCGTCGATGCATGGAATGATTGAAGTAATGAGAGGATGTGGACGTGGATGCAAGTTCTGCGATGTCACACTTAGATCACTCCGATACTATCCACCAGAAAAAGTAAAGCGCGAAATCGAAGTCAACATCAAAAAGGGAGGGCTCCGAAACGCATGGATTCACAGTGATGATATTTTCGTATATGGAATGGATCCACGAACTAACAAACAGATGGAGCCAAACCGAGAAGCATTAGAGGAATTATTCACGGCAGTAATGGATGCAGGCGTGGTGCACACCAACCCAACGCACGGAACATTGGCGGGCGCAATTGCTGATGAGAAACTAATTCCAAATATTTCAAAAATTATCAAATCCAGCGCATCGAATCTCATTGGAATTCAGTGTGGATTTGAGACAGGAAGCCTAAGACTGATTGGAAAATATGCCGACAGAAAACTGGCGCCATTCATGCCAGAAGAATGGCACTGGGTTGTAAAAGAAGGAGTAAAGACACTAAATGAACATCACTGGGTACCAGCATTCACCCTAATCATGGGCCTTGACAACGATGAAACCCCAGAAGACTCTTGGGAGACAATCTCACTGATCAGCGAACTTGAGCGAGAACAACCAGACTCTATGTTCACTGCAACCCCACTGACATTCGTGCCAATTGGTTTGCTTGAAAAATCGGAATTCTTTAACATTGGAAACGAAATGAGTCCAGCGCAATTAGGCGTCATGTACAAGACTTGGCAGCACAACTTCAAGTATGGAATACAGAAATTCATGACCAAGACTGGAACAAGACAAACATCCATGCAAAAACAGTTCTTCAACATGCTTGCCCGCTCACTTGGCGGCGTTCCATTGAGTGCAATGGAAAAATATGCCAGGAAAAAGGGCAAAGAGCACGAAAAGGTAATTGAAACCATCAAGGCAAAATACTGGTAAAATTATAAAGCCGCATTTTTAATCAAAATACACAATGGCAACCCACGGATCCATTACAAAGGCAGGAAAGGTTAAAGGACAAACACCGAAAGTTGAAGGACGAAAAAGAGTTGGAACTATCTCCATCTTACGAAACAAGAGCAACTTTAGAAAACGATTTGCTTTACACCGAACTCCTGGTCAAAACAAACCTGGCCAAAGAAAACGAAAACGCTAGGGACGATCCTTCTTTTTACTAAATCTGATTCGTGCGCAATCCTAAATTACTCTGATTACTAACCAAACCCAGACAGAATTGGCAAAAAACCGTTTTGGCGGTTAAAATGGGCCAGGACTTGGGACGTGCAAATCCCCAGGTCTTTGCTCATATCTTCATGTGCTCAATAAGATCATATGATTTTACCAAATTAGCTAACACAAATGCACACCGTGTTTTTAATTAATTATATAAAACTGATAACCTGAGGATGGCAAGCTGTCGAACCTGCGGTAAGGCGTCTGGCATTTCACACGAGTTTTGCTCATGGCAATGCAGAGAGACTCACCTAAAAACACTAAAGAAGAAAATGAATTTTGCGATAAGACAAGACAGTGGCCACACCCAACAGATGAGCAGGCCATAAGATAGACGGCTTGTCTAATTTTTGGTCACAGTTGTAATGAGCGGTAATCTGAAATTATTTATTCCTAGAATCACTATTACTAGCGTTGCACAAAAAATGTATTCGCTGTGGCCAAAACTTTGAATGCCAAGAAAATGAATCATGTTGGTGTTTTAAGGAAAATAGAGTCAGTCCGGAATATTCAGACTGTGTCTGTAAGAACTGTCTTTTGATACAATATCGAAAGAAGCTGATAGGAATCTGAGTTTTATCTAGCAAAAACCAAAGCATATATGATAATCTGTTATGGGCATTGTCAAATCTGTGGTTGATCTTATTCGTGTAAAGTTTCGGTTGATGAGTTTTTGTGGAATAATCTCTTTTTCCTATTCTTACGTTTCTCTTCCCATACCTGCAATAACTGCTTGAATGTTGCACCCATAACATCGATCAGATACTTCGTTGTCTCTCCTACCTCCCCCTGATAATCCCCATGACTATCTAATGCAAACCAATCATTAACAGTACGTTGAACTCGTTTTTTGAAACCAATCTTTTGTAATATGATCAGTTTCAATATAGGCCAAAATGTATACTGACCAGCCTTTGCAAAGAACTCTAACTCATCAGTCGCACTGTGCTTTCGTAACCACTCCGCAATCTCTTTAATGAGTAGTTCTGTTGATTCTGGATCAGTGTCTCTATTATCTGCAATTTTTATTGTAAATTTTACACTATTGATTGGTATTGCTAGATAGTATTGGTTTACATAAAGATAGATGAATGCAGTCATCAATCCTGTTCTTTTGTTACCATCAACAAAAATATGCCATCTAGTTAATGCCTCCATCAACACTGCGGCTTTAGTAAAAATATCTTCGTATGGACTAGGCGAACCATACAATGTCCTATTTGGTTTCTCTACAAGTGAATGGAGTAGTGGTTCTTTGTCTAAAACAATACCTTTTCCCATCTTTGAAAAGCGTTTTTCTAGAGAATTATGTATGGTCTTGATGTTATCGACCGTAAGTTCTTGCATTAAAGTTCGTCTAATCGTTCA
>JBQTIZ010000071.1:0-6930 GCA_052387615.1 Candidatus Nitrosotenuis sp.
GCCAATGTCTGACTTCCACTTCTCTTGGTATAGTTGAAGAAGTTTTGCTGCCTCTGGCGTAAAATGAGTCCAATAGCTTTCCTCCTCATTGCCATAGATACGTAATGCTCCTCCCTTGAATGATCCATCCTTGTTTTTGAAGAATTGAACATCCTTCCATGTGAAATAGTTCCATGCCTCTACCCGAAATCCTGCCGATGAGAAAAGGGTCACAATCACCTTGTCGGTTATGTCGTGCGCCACTTCGAGCATCTTTTGCATCTCCTGCCTAGTGTAGGCCCTATCCTCGGTGGGCGATTCCTTCTTTGGAAGCATCCTGTAGAGGGACTTCCAGTGGATTGGTATTCGATTAGAGTCTAGTAGTACCTTGATTGGCTTGATGTGGTTGGCAAACGTTCCGCCTCTGATCTGGCCTGCATTTACTGCCTTTGCACCCTCCTTGATGTAGGTCGCAATGATATCGGTTGCAAGATCTGCGTCTTTCTTTGATAATTCCACAAAAAAGGTCGCCAAGATTTTCTTTTCCTGATCTTGCGGCATTTTGCCCAGGGTTTTTTGGTAGATTTCATCTGGTATTGATCTGAGAAACTGGAACAGATAGTTCTGATATTTGCGCGAAGTCTCCTTGTTTTTGATGTTGTCTAGGAATAATTGGTAAGGATCATTCCTCTTGTGGATGTCGTCGATGTTTATCTTCAATTTCCTATAATATAGGCCGGGTCTTATTTTAAGCCCTAGAAAGGTAGCGGGTCTGGTGGGATTCGGACCCACGACATACGGATGTCTCCAAATTATTTTAAGAGTCCGTCGCTCTACCTGGCTGAGCCACAGACCCACTGAGGAAAAAACGAGTGTACCGTTATTTAATTGAGTTGAAAAATTTAGTTTGAAGCTTTTGCTTCGATTTCGCTGTACTTGTCCAAGATAGCAGTCAAAACTGTCGAGACGGGTATATTGTTCATCTTCTTTTTCTCTGCAAGCAGTTTTTGATATGCATCAAGCGTGATGTATACTGGTATGGAGCCGTTTCCTTCTAGCAGTCCTCGTACTTTGAAGAGGGCGCTTTCCATTCCTTTTTCAGCAGTCTTTGCGAACTTGATCTTGTTGAGAATTCCACCTAGTAGACCAAATGGCATCTCATAGTTTACTGTCATGGTAATAGTTGTAAGTCGCTCTGTCTTTGGTGTAAATTCGGTTGTAATGTCCCATTTTTTGAATGGTCCTGAAGTCATTTTTGCAGAGATTTTGCTTTCTCGCACAAACTCTGTCGTCTCACAGTCCCATTCCAATCTTTTTCCACTAAAGTCGCCGACAATTCTGAATGTTGTTCCAACACCCATTCCGTCCTTGATATCCATTGGAATGACTGTCATTCCTACGCCCTTGTCAGACATTTGGTCAGAGACGTGCTCTGGTCTTGCAAAGTATGTAAAAACGGTGTCAACTGGAGCTTTGATGTCGATGGATTTTCTAACTGTAGTCAACGTTGGGCCTTTTTCAAAGTCTGCATTTAAAGCTTTTGTCATTTTTCTCACAGAACCACTTTGCATTATATTGATCAGAGCGATCTGAATGTAGTGTACACAAAGATCGTGTTTTTTGCATTTTCTGTTTTGCTATTATTTCCAATAATTCATCAAGTGAATGGTCACGCACTTTTTAATTCTGCAGAGTCCACCATAGGAAATAATCGAGTCCAGATAGCAACAAGCCCTGAGATCCCAGAAGTCGGCAAGAAATCCAAGATTCTCATGCATGTGACAGATCTGGACCTAAACGACGTAAAGCAATTTGTGGTTGGGATTAGAATATTTTATGACGACAAGCAGATAGATGGAATTCCACCACAATCAGTAGATGGCGGATTCTGGGAGTTTGATTACACGTTTGAGAAGCCAGGAAACCACATCTTTCGAGTAGACCTGTATGATTCTGATGGTAAAATAATCACACATACATTCAACATGAGCACACAAAACCCCTTTGGCTACATTTTCTTTTATGTGATAATGTCCGGTGCAGTTGGGGCCGCAGTAATATTTGGCTACATTTATCTCCCAAAGCGAATCAAAAGATCAAAAACCTAGACTTTTGTGGCAATTACTGCCTTTGCCATCCTAAACGCAAATATCGCAGTAAGCAAAGTCATTGCAAACAACAAAATTCCAATTCCAAGATGCACTGCAACCAAAACAGCATGTAATTTTGTATCAATTACAATTGCGCCAAGGGTTATTTGAGTAATAACAAGGATTCCTGCCAAGGTTCCAGTAACTTTGATTTTTCTATCAGAGCGTTTGTTTAACCACACACCAACCGCTGTTGCAATTATCAAACTGCCAGTGGTTGCAGCTATGAATCGATGTGTCCATTCAATGAAAAAATCTTCATCAGGAAGCAACCCATTTGGACATAATGGCCAGTCAGGACATGACAAGCCCAGTCCAGATGCGGAAACATATCCGCCAATGAACATTAGTGAATATAGGATTATGAGAGATGCTAATGCTAGGTATTGTAGTCGCAAAATTATTCTACTATGAAACTGCCTTTCATTCCAAGCGCTGCATGTCCTGGAACAGTACAGATGTAACTGTATGATCCTGGTGCCCCCGCGGTAAATGTTACCTCTTTAGCTTCTTTTGGTTTTATTGGATTATTCATAGAGCCTATTGCGGAATTGAATACTAGTGAGCTTGGATCATCAGCATTTGAAACAACACCAAAGGAATGGAATGATATGCCGTTGTTTGTAGATTTTATGGTAACAGAGTCACCAGACTTTACTTTGATTTCCGGATTATTACCCTCTTCTCCTGGGAGTGCATTAAATGCAAGTTGTTTAAAATCCGATGACTCTACAAAGTTTAGATCAAAGTTGTGGCTTACACCAGTCGAAGCTGCGGCTTGAGGTGCTGCGCCTTTTGGTCCAACCACTATTTCTCCGACCATACCCATTTCTCGGTGTCCAGGAACGGTGCAAATGTAATAGAACGTGCCTTCACTTGTCGGAATAAATGAAGATGCGCCGCTTTGGCCAGGCTTTAGTGGATTGTTCGCACTTGCCACTTCAGTTCCTCCAAGTACATCTCCAAAGCCTTCTTTTGCAGGAGTAACTCCAAATGCATGGAATGATTTACCGTTATTGCTTATTGTAAATTCTATCTTGTCCCCAACGCTTGCTTGTATCTGCGGATTATTACCCTCTTCTCCTGGGAGTGCATTAAATGCAAGTTGTTTAAAATCCGATGACTCGATAAAATTCAGTGTTACTGGGATTGTCTTTCCTGTTGCAACTGCTGGTCCCTCCTTATGCCCACCAGCCACCATTTGATTTCCTGGTGGTAATGATATCCAATAATCCCAAAATGCAAAAAACAAAACTCCTCCCGCAATGCAGACACCACACATGATTGCCATCATTTTTGCAGTTCTTGCCGGGCTTGTCCTATAGATTGGTGTTTCGTGCGACATGGTCTAGTCCTAGTGATGTGGCGTCTTTGCCTGATGTGGGAAGTAGTATTTGCCGCCAAGTGCCCATGGATCGTCCATGTTTGCTTCTTTTCCTTTGGCTGAGCTGTATATCATATTGAAAATCCAGAGTGCCATGCTAACACCAATTATCATTGCACCAACGGATGCAATTTGGTTCATTACGATATATTCTGGTAATGGTATGTAATCGTAAACTCTTCTTGGCATCCCGTACAGTCCAAGAACATGTTGTGTAAAGAAGACCATGACTGTTCCTGCCATGGACATGATAAAGTGAATCTTGCCCATTGTTTCATTATACATTCTTCCTGTTATGTACGGGAACATGTAGTAGAGGAATCCAATTGAGCCAAAGGCTATTGTTCCCATCACGAATAGGTGAAAGTGACCAACCACCCAATACGAGTCGTGTGTGATAAAGTCAAATGGCATTGCAGCATTTGCTACACCTCCTGCTCCTGCTGAGAAGAACAAGGCGATTCCGCCTACTGCCCACATCATAGGTGTGGCAAACTTGATTCTTGCGCCCCACATTGTAGCTATAAAGTTGAATACGTGCATTGCAGATGCCGGGACTGCCGCTAGTGTTCCAATCATGAATACTGTTTTTTCTGTAAATGACATGCCTGTTGCATACATGTGATGCGCCCAAGATGAGAATCCAACTATTGAGAGCATTACAAACGCAAAGACGCCAGAACTTTGGCTGAAAATTGGTCTTCTTGAAAATCTTGGAATAATCTCATACATCATTCCAATTGCTGGAATGACTAGCACATACACTTCTGGATGGAATGTGAACCAAAATAGGTGCTGATATGCAATTGGGTCTCCTCCTTTTGATGGATCAAAGAATCCAGAAACGCCTAGTCTGTCAGTTAACAACATTACTAGTGCGGCCGCAAATGTCGGTACTGCAACTATGATGATCAGGGAAGCACTCAAAAACGACCAAGCCATTAGTGGTACTTTGCTTAGAGGCAAGTCAGGATGTTTGCACTTTAGAATCGTTACAATAAAGTTAATCGCTCCAAGAATTGACGAAACTCCAAGTATTTTTTGTGCAAAAATCCACATGTCAGCTGCAGGTCCAGGTGAACGAATAGCTGAATATGGCGGTGTTGCATACCAAGTAAAGTCCGCAAAGCCAAGCCAGATTAGCGCACCTGCTGGCGGAATCATCCAAAATGCAACTGCGTTTAATTTTGGATACGCCATGTCCTTGTATCTAACCATAATTGGAACAAAGTAGTTACCAACTGCAGATGCAAACGGCAAGAGGAATAGGAATATCAGAGTTGTACCATGTGTGGTAAACATTCGATTAAACGTCATGGAATCTGCAATTATCTGGCTTCCAGGCAAAAATAGTTCTGCCCTAATACCAAGTGCTAGTGCACCACCCAAAAAGAAGAACGTCAATGATGTAATGGTATACAATAATCCAACATCAGTGTGATGAGTAGAGAACATTATCTGCCAAATTGGTCTTGGTTTTGCTAGCTCTAACACCATTTAGTTTTCCACCTTACTTTCTTTTATTAAGTTATCAATGCTCAATTTCATTCCTCCACATAGAGGGTTGCCCTCATGTTATAGTGTAACAAACCGCAATATTCCCTGCATTGGATGGTGAATTCACCAGCCTTGTCTGGCGCAAACCAAACAGTGTTGATTCGGCCAACTATGGCATCTTGTAATACAACATAATCATGAATGTTGAATGCGTGATTAACGTCTTTGGCAGTTATCTCGAATTTGTATGGTTTGCCTTTTTTGACATGTAATTCCCCTACTTCTTTAGTTCCATCTTCATGCTCAAATGTCCAGAACCATTGTTGTCCTGTTACCTTTATTACTTCAGCCTCTGCAGGAGCATGTTCTACGATTCGCTCTACATTCCATGCTTCTGCGCCAACATATGCCAGTAATACAATGACAACTGCAATGTAAATCCATTCAGGCCAATTAGAGTGTCCGCTCAATTACCACTCACCTTTTTCTTCGTATTTTGTTGGTTTTGCCTTTGGGTGAGATTCTCTAAATCTCCATACCACCCAAATCAGGGTTCCTGATACAACTGCACCAACTGTAAATGCTATAGTCATCATTTTGAAAAAGAGATTCCAGATCTCTACATTACGGTTAATGTAATCTCCAGCTTCTGTTGCTTCTGCGAAAACCAGATGTAATGTTGGTAAAACTATTAGAACAGTCAAAACTGACAATAACGCAATTATCCTAGCCATGACCAATTACAGCTCGTGGTCTGCAAATTCTATTTAAGGCTTTTGTAGATTTTTAGAAAGGTCCTTGGTCGTATCTATCAGAGTTCATCGCGTTGATTGCAGCAAGTGAAAATTTTCCCTCATATTCTCTAGCTAAGGTAAGTGAGGCGTTTGCAATGATGAGCTCAAAGAGTGATCGTGGTGTGAGATTGAGTATGTTTGAGATCATTGCCTTTATTGGATCCATGTGGGTCACAAAGAGTACGTTTCGGTCTGGGTGATTTTTGCAAGCATGATCCACCATGCTCAGGACTCGCTTTCTCACCTGGGCAAATGTCTCAACTCCGTTTTCCTCAATTGTTGAGTCGCCTTGGTAAAATTTCAAAAAGACGTTTCCGTGTCTTGCAAATAGATCGTCGTATGCCATTCCAGAGAATTTTCCCATTTCCAATTCATAGAGTCGTTCATCTTCGGTTGGTACAAGATCAAGGTGGCTTCCGACTATCTCCGCGGTTCTTTTTGCTCGCTCAATTGGGCTGGTGTAGATGTGGGAGATGCTTAGCGGTTTTAGGAATCTGCCAATGTCGTGCGCTTGATTGATCCCTTTCTCGGTTAGAGAAACACCTGGTGCTCTTCCTGCCAGGACACGCGCGGTATTGTTTTGTGCCTGACCGTGGCGCAAAAATATTATCAATCCCATGAATTTTTGAAATTTGAAATAGAGATAATAATAACATTGCCTGTCGGGGATCGTTGAAAATAGGAATAATCGGCGGCACTGGTGGTATGGGCAAGGGTTTTGCGTTACGATGGTGCCCAAAACATGAAATTCTGATTGGCTCAAGGGACACACAGCGGGCTTCTAGTTCCGCATCAGAATATCTTGGTGAGGCAAAACAAGTCTATGGAAATATTTCAGGAAACATAACCGGCATGGGCAATCTCTCCGTTGCGCAAGAAAGCGACGTCTTGATTTTGGCAATTCCGTACGAGAACATTGATTCGGTGTGTTCTGGGCTTCTGGGAGAAGTAAAAGACAGCTGCACCGTCATATCACCAATTGTTCCGATGACAAAGACGGACATTGGTTTTGAGTTCATTCCACTAAAAGAGAACAGGCCGTTTTCGCACCAGCTTGTGCAGAAATACATGAAGAACAAGACAAAATTGGTTTCTGCGTTCCACGTTATATCAGAAAAGAAACTAG
>JBQTIZ010000072.1:0-18128 GCA_052387615.1 Candidatus Nitrosotenuis sp.
AAAGACCAGCTTGGATTTTTTGTTTTTTGGCTTTGATTCAAACATCTTTTTAATTTTGACGCCAAATGATGGAGATGCATCAAGGCTCAATGTAGGCTTTTTTACAGATTGAATTTTTGCAGTGTCTTGGATTGATTTATCACCAGATTTTGTTTCTTTTTGTATTGGTTTTACAGAAATATTCTGTGATTCCACCTTTGAAATCTTTTCAGAATCTTTGCGTTGTGGGGATTTAATAGAGCTTTTTAGCTTTTTATTTAATTTAGAAATCTTGGTCAGATTGATGTTTTGAAATTTTTTTAACAACACATTAATTGATTCTTTTTACTTATATGCAGAATTTTGCCATTTAATTGGTAAAATGAAAAGGAGGCGGGCAATATCTCCAATAATAGGGGTAATCATACTAATCGGAATCGCAATTGTCGGTGGGGCATTACTGAGCAGCGCTCAAAGCCAGTTCCTCAATACTGCATTTACACAAATCGAATACAGGGTAACAGAGATGAGGCTGGAAAAAGACTCTGGTGGGGCTTGTTTCTTTTTTGCAAGAATCCACAATTCTGGAACAGAGCCAATCACTGCAACCAAGATAAATGCGACTACAAACAGCGGTTTGCAATGGTTCCCAACCAATCCAGTGCTATTAGAACAGATCACACCCACCCAAAACTTGGATGTTTTTGAGGCATTCACTGGGAATTCATGTGGGAACTTTACCACAGGCAACACCTACAGCATTGGAATAGAGGCCACATCGCCAACATCGTCATTCAAGATGGTACAGCCGGTTCAGGTAAAGGATGTGACAAATTGAAAAATAGGCGAGGAATAAGCGAGATAATTAGCGCAATGGTAATCATTGCAGTAGTTGCGTCAGGTCTAGGCCTATACACGGCACTATCACAACAGAGAATCCTTGGTGAGACCCAGAGTGTAAAAGATGCCATGGAGTCATCAGAAAACCAGCTGGCAGAAATGATAGAGAACATCATTATGCTAAAAAAAGACGATGAAGTGCACGCATTCGTACATAACTATGGACTCAAAAACATCACCATAACTTCACTATACGTAAATGGAACAAACAATCCCACCACCATACCGCACCACACCTATGTGAAAAGTCTTACATCTGCAAACCTTAGCAGTGTGATTCCCCTAGGAGCATCAGAAATAATACTAAACTTTACTGGGAATTCAATTCCCCTCAAAAACATAGACAGCATCGTGATTCGAACCGATTCAAACAAGATAATAGAACTGCAAAACGGCACAAACTAGTTTTCTCAAAACATGACATCATGTTTTTGGAGAATGAAAGATTTTATGCATGGATTCTATCTCATCCTGGGTTTTTTCCAATAATCTATCAAGACGCTCGTGGTCTATCTTGTCTGATTTTATTTTGGCCATTATTTTCCCCACATCAGTTATGACATAGTATTTTGGTGAGTAGCGCCTTCCAAGCGTGTTTAGATGATAGATCTTGGAATTGTAGCTGTAGACTAGGTTTTTTTGCTCTAGTCTTTGCAGTACGGCATAAGTGCTTCGCTCGGATTTATCAAATAGCTCCACTAGGAACTGGAGAGATGCTTTTTTGACTTTGGATATGACATAGAGAAGGAATTTTGCGGTATTGCCAAGCTTGATGAACTCATCTAGGGCTTGCAAATTATCCAAAATTTCCTTGTCAATATCAATTTCTACTAGAATATCACGCTCATTTATTGAAGAATCTTTTGTCAGATGGTTTTTTTCATCCAATAACCCTTTGATTCTAAGGGACAGAAACATTCGGTTGATGTTTATTTTTCTGTGCGTGAGTATTGTGAATAAAACATGCAGGTTTACAGTTGTTAGGTGCGGATATTTTTTGATTAGTGAAAAAATTATTTTTTCGTTATTGCCAATTTTCATGGTTATCGTTTTTTGTCAATAGTATCTTTATGTCAGATTTTTCATAAAAGCTGTCAATTAGCTTGTGTAACTGGTTCTTTGTGTGTTCACTAGATGAAAATACCGATATTGATTCTGAGAATGATTTGATTTCTTTTTTGATTATCACCTTGTCGCGTTCAATAAACTCGTAAATCATGTGTGATTTTGTATCAATGTCGTATTTTGATCCGCACTTGCAAGTAAATTCCAGTTCCTTGTGTTGTGTGGTTTTGTTAGATTTGTTGTAGGTCTTTTTGCTTCTCTCGCTTGATACTCGAGTTATTTCGTTTATGATTTCATAGATGCTTGGAAGCGATACTAGTGATTCATCAGATGGGCCATACATGATATCATGGAATATCCAGTCAACTACTTCGACTTGTTTTTGTGGGGTCAGATCCGCAAGACTTGCAAGGTGAGCTGGGGTGAGCTGCTCTAACAAAAATTGGTATTTTTTTCTTGCAACATTCATGATTTTTTGAATTATTGCCTTGGTGTCATCGTGTAGTGTTTTTAGCTTGAGCAAAGAAAAGACATATTCCTGGCTGACGCCATACGTTTCTGCTATTCTCTCAACATTGTGCAGAACCTCAATGTCCTCATTTACCATATCTGATAAGACCAACAAATTAGAGTAGCCCTGTCGGTTTAGCCGAAATGACCATACCCGAAGATCATGATATGATGCAATCCAGTCGGCCACATTGCAGCTAATTTCCTTGATTCCACACTCTATTGCGGCATTGAGCCTTGCGTGGCCGTCAACGACATAGTATTTTTTCTCAATTTTGGCAATTATTGGCTGAGGAATAACTTTGATGCCGTTTTTTTGCAGGCTTAATTTAAGAATGCCATAGTCTCGCTCTGGCATCAATCGAAAATGCCATGGATTTGACTCGATTTCTTTTACCGGTATTGTGATTGTCTTCATATCAGACTCCTGATTTTTGCCTGCAAAATTGTGCTCATGCAAGACAAAATGGCGTTGCGTGCGGCAGTACTTGGATCGGACTTTTCCAATGAGAGATTCTTGACTGCTCTTGTTCGGATTAGCTCGAAATATTTTGTGCCCGCCTCTGTGACAATTATTTTTTGTATTTTTGCCAAATATGCCTGCAGATAGTATTCCTTGTCTGGGGGCAGAATAGAAATTTCAGAGTTTGGTAGCTTTTTTGCAATTCTGTTGATCAGTTTGAGTAGTGTCGTCTCGGTTTGGGTTGTCGACTTGCCAGTTGACTTTTCAAGCTCGGAGAAAATATCCACAAGAAGCCTAGGTATTTTGTGAATTCGACAGGAGTAAATTGTTGCAAAAAAGATCGCCTTTCTTTTTGTAATGCCAACCTTGTTGAGCTTAACTGATGTCTTCAGAATTGTCTGGGCCGCATACTGTGGCAAATTTAGTTTGTTTGCAAGCTGAAATACGGTCCAGGCCATGCCATTGCTGTTGAAGAGCTTAACATCATGAGACTGCCACGATGTCACGCTTTCTACTTCAGAATATCCAAGAACAGCTCCGCATTCTCTGCAAACATTTTCACCCTCAACTTCAGTTGGGGAGTGAAGACAACAAACTGCTAGTGAAGCCACAATTAGGCTGATCTAATGGTATTTCTATTAAACCGTGAATTCATTTTATTTTTTAATTATCGAGTTTGATTCTACAACATGATTTTCTTAATACATGACGTAATAAGATGTTTTTATTAATTTACAGCAAAAAATAACCTATGCAAAATTCTGTTCTATAGTCTTGTAATCAATTTACATTTTATATTAAAAATTATTTGGAATTTCGTGTCTAATGAAATCAAGGCGTGCAGTGGGTGGCCTCATATCCATGATTGGTCTATTGGTAGTCTTTGGAGTGATTGGTGTTGCATTTTTGTCGCTTAACACACAACAGACATCACTGTTTTCAATTCAGCAGAGACTAAATGAATTACAACATGATAGGAATTTGGAGAGTTTTGAGGGTAAGATAATAAATTGTAAAGAAACCAATTCAACTCACACGGATTTTGTCACAATTAGAATCAATAACACATCATCACAATCATCAGATTTAACATCGTTTATTGCATACAATACAACATTCCAAAACGTTACTGATTCAGGCTACTTTAACAATACAAAGATCACAATTCAAGCACAGCAATCACGAATTTTCGATTTAACAGACATCAGATATGATTTAGATGATAATGACATTCCACAAGATTCTGCAACCAGAATGATTCTCTTATCAGATCTAGGTAACAAGATAATTTTTGATTATGATTTTGAGGCCTGCACATAATAATTAAAAAAATTAGCTTGTAATTGACGGCATGCGCTTGTCCTTGTATGTTACAACATGAGACACGCCGTTTTTTGGAAACACGCCATAAATCAATTTGGCCTTTTGTACAACAGAATCCTTCAAAGATACCATGATGAACTGGTTTCCAACAGAGCGCTGCTCAATAATCTTCGCAAGCTTTTCAGCGTTTGGAGCATCCAAGTGCGCATCAACCTCGTCAAACAGATAGAACACGGAGGGTTTCAGCTTTTGCAGTGCGAGTACAAAGACAATCGCTGCAAGTGTTTTTTCTCCACCAGATATTGACGTTGATTCTCTTTTTGGCTTGTTTGGGAATTGAATCAAATAAGATATTCCAGAATTGAAAATATCATCTTCATTTTGCAGCTCAAGCCAGGCCTCACCACCAGTCATAGTATGGAATGCCTCTCGGATTTCCTTATCCACTCTGTCAAATGCCTCAAGGAATGTCTGGCGCTTGTCTCGGTCGATTTCCTCGATAAAGCGAACAATTGCGTTTCTCTCCTCTTCTAGCTCGTTCTTTCGGTCAGACATTGAGCGGTATCCAGTTGATATTTCAACAAATGTCTGGGGGGCGGTTGCATTTAGCTTTGATGCAAGCGAGTTTAGTTCAGATTCCAAAGGAGGCAACATTATATCAACCTCAAATGTATCTGTGATCTCTTGATAGCCATATTTTTCTAGAACTTTGTGAATTTTCTCTTCATTTTCTATTATATCACGAATATCACGTGATAAAGAATCTGACTGGCGGTCTATTGCATTTATTTCTCTAGTCACGAGTCGTTCTTGTTCATTTAGCTGGGATAGCTTATCATCAAATTCTTGCAGTTTTGATATTGATGTACCAGAAGTAGAAATCAAAACTTGTTCTTTTTCTCTTAGTTTTACCAAGTTTTCATTTGCTTGCTCTTTTTCTTTTGTGAGTTGGTTTAGTCTCGATTCAATGTCACGTTTTTCATGATTTAGTGAGGATTGTTCATCTCGTAAATTCTGCATTTCGGTTTTTTCTCCTCGTTCTTGCGCAGACAGTGTGGCAATCTTGGATTCTTCCTCTCTTAGCTCATTAATTATTGCGGATTGGTTTGCCATCAAAGCCGAACGTTTCTCATTTAGCTTGTTTAGCTCCGATGCGATTCGGTGGTTTTCGCCATCTGCATAGTTTTCATGCATTAGTAGTATTCTTTCATCCAATGACGCGATGAGTGATTCTTCTTTTGTGCGTTCCATAGTAATTTTTTCAACGTATCTGCTTAGATGGGAAATTCTTGATTCTATCTGTGATTTTGTCTTGTCAATTGTGGAAATCTTTAGTTTCAGATCAGAGTAGCTAAGGTCTGCATTTGTAAGGCCAGTCTCCGATATTGTTAGGCGTTCACGGTAACTTTGTATGATTCCATCTACTTTTTTGATTGATAGTCTTTTCTTTAGTATGTATTTTTTGAGAAGTGATATTGATTGGCTGAGGCCTTCAACGGAGGTACTCATTGAAATGATTTTTGTGACCTTTGAAATTTTTGAGTTGATATCAATAATAACTGCTGATGCCTTTGCCTCAAAGAACTCACCTTCCATGGTGACGGTTTTGTAGCCCGATTTCGATATTCTGAGTGCAGCATCTTGATTCTTTACTAGCAATACATTACCAAATAGAAATGTCGAAAGCGACGCATATCTTGTATCACAACGAACAAAGTCAGACAAAACGCCCACTACATCAAGATCATTTGGAATAGTTAGCGTGAATTTTGGGATTGCCTCCAGCGGTATGATTTTTAGTTTTGGTAGTTTTTTGGCGCGTGCAACTTCGGCCAAGCTGAGCAAAGTCCCAAAGTCCTTTACCACGAATGCCTTAATCCAGTCAGAGCCCGCAGCCAGTATTGCACGTTCGTATTCTTTGTCCCATGACATCATCTCATATGCTAGCCCTTCAATTCCAAGATCCTCTCTGTGTTCTTTGAGATTTGCAATGGTGTAATCTTCGTGCATTATGCTTTTTACAATGCGGATCTTTGCATCGTATTGAGTAGCTGCTTTTGCAGCTTTTTCCAGTATGAGATTTAGCTCATCAATGTCATGCTCAATTTTTCCGTGTCTACCAGTCTGCTCTAAGATTCTTCCCTTTAGCTCTGCGATTGCATCCTTATGATTTGAAATTATTGATTCCAGTCGTGACTTGAATGTGTGCATCTTGGCAGACTCTTCTATTATTTCGGCCAGCCGTTTTTTGTTTGCATCAATCTTGGATACAGAGTCATTGATTTCAGATTCTAGTTTTGCAAACTCGACTTTGGCGTGGTTTAGCTTTTGTGTCAGACCTTGAATCTTTCCATCAATTTCTTTTCGCTGTGAAATTACTTGTGATTGTTGTTTGTATACTAGAGATGATTCAGATTCGACTAACTTGATTTGTTCATAGATTTGGTTTTTGTCTTCTCTAATTTTTACAAGCGCTTCACGTTGTTCAGCGGTTTGGGATTCTATGAGCAATCTAGATTGATGCAATTGCTCTAGATCAACTGCAATCTGCGGCAGACGGGAATTGATTTGTTCGACTCGTCTTGTTTTAGTAATGGTTTCAGTGTTTGCAGATTCATAGACTTGCATTGCTGCAGATAATTCAGTATCAATTGTTGCTTTTGCTTGGTTGTAGGCATTTGCCTCTGTCATAAAAGCGAATTTTTGTGATTCGAGTTCAGAAATTTCCTTCTTTAGTGTGATACGTTCCTCATCTAACTTCTTTGATTCGGAAACTAAAGAGTGCATGGAGCGCTCTTTTGAGATTTTTTCTGTTTGGATTATCTTCATCTTATTTGAGGCAGAGATTGCATGTAGTCTTCCTAGCTCAAAATTGATAAATTCATGCCTGAGTTTTTGGTTGCGTTCTGCTTCCAGCTCGTCAATTCTTTTTTTGATTTCATCCATTCTTGCAAGCGCAATTTCTAATCTTCTATCTGCATCCTCTAGCTGTTGTATGGATTCAGATTTTTTCTCATCAAAATATGCAAGGCCGATCAAATCCTCAATTACTGTTCTCTTTTCTTCTGCAGTAAATTCAGAGATTCTAGTTACTGTTCCCTGCTGAACCGCATTTAGCTGATTCAGACTAGCATTTGCCACCTCAAGCAGATCTAGAATTTGGTTTCGGTTGGTCTGCTTTTGATTCAAATAGTAGACATTTTCACCGTGCTCATCCATTTCCCGTGTAATTACAACAGCGTTGGAATCAACGGGAATCTTCCTATCAGAATTATCAAAGTGTAGAGAAACTCGTGCCATTTTGGTTCCGCGCCTGTTCCCCTCAATATCGTGAATCAGAGATCGTAGCTTGTCAACTCTCATTATTTTTGGCTTGTTCTCGCCCAGTGCGAAAATGATCGCGTCTAAAATGTTGCTTTTGCCAGATCCATTTGGTCCAGATATCGATACAAGTCCGGGCTCAAAATTGACTGTGGTGTTGGTAAATCCAAATGATTTGAATCCAAAGATCTCTACTTTTTTGATATGGACCAATGAATTTCTTTGCTGGGCAGGTTTGTTAATCAAATATAGACAAGTTTAGTTGACATGCAAACAAAATTCTTGTAATGCTATGAAAAATTTTGTGCCAGCAAGCTGCTTAAATTTGGTCACTATGCCACACTCCACAATTGATAAAGCTAGGCATCGCACAGACCATACAATATGAGACCAATGAGAAGGGAATAACGCATGTTTCACGACTCCTTGAGCGCCTAGGTAAAAACGAGGCAGAGATAGTGTGCCTACCTGAGCAATATCTGCCAGACAACAAAATTGATAGTTTTGAGGGCATTTTTGCACCGTTTGCAAAAATAGCAAAGCAATACTCTATGAGTATTATTCCAGGCGCGTTTTACACAAAGTCAGGCGCAAAGCAAACCATTTCTGCACCAGTGATTGACGAATCAGGCCAATTCATTGGGACACAAGACAAAATTCATCCATTTGATAATGAGAAGAATCTCATCAAGGCAGGAGATGAGGTCAGGATCTTTTCTACAAAATGTAAGTTTGGAATCATTATTTGCTACGACATGGTATTTCCAGATGTTGCTGAATCTCTGGTCAAAAAAGGAGCCCAAGTATTGTTTTCACCATCAAGGATAGTTCGACGGGGAATTCATCCATGGCATCTGTACTGCCAGACAAGAGCACTAGAAAACAGAGTGCCTATATTAGCTGCAAATATGCAAAGCTCCAAGTTTGGTGGAAAAAGCATCATAGTAGACATAACAGAAGAGGATTGTGTCATGACGCCAAAGACAAAGGTAACAGTAGGTGAGGGAATCAGACTGGAATCATTTGATCTTAAAAAATATGAATTATCTCGTAAAATCAGATATTCAGATCACAAAAAGTTTGCCTAGTTGTATTCTTGTGTATGAAATGCCATGATGTGCGCCTCAAGGCTCCTAACCGCAATTAGTTTTGAGCAAAAACGGCATTCTACTTCAAATCGCTCTGCTTCCTCTTTGGTGACATCGCACGATGCCATTATTTGTAGATCGTCATACTGTAATGCCATTTCTTATGTTTTCAGACTTGGGTTAGCTTGATAAGCTTTGGGAACAAATACCAAACTTGGAAACGGCTTTGTTCAGGATGTAATATAGCCACCAAAACAAGTCTATCGCGTCAAAAAGAAAGACCAAAAGATTATCATTATCTTTTGGGATGAAATATTATACCAGATATGAATAACAGGCACTAGTTAATTGCTGACGATTTTATAGCCTAACTTGGACTTTAGATTTATGATAGAGATAGGTAATCCAGTCAAGGATATCACCATTACACAAAACACGAAGATCGACGAGATTTTCGATCAAATGTCAAAATCAGGCGGATTTGAATCCAGAAATCTAGCTGAAGGATTAGATATTTTATCATCAATGATTTCAGATAAGATCTGCCTCAAGTTTTTGTCCTTTATTGGAGCAGTTGTGTCAACTGGCACGCGTGGCATAATAAAAGACATGATTGCAAAAAAATGGTTTGATGTTGTAATTACTACATGTGGTGCACTAGACCATGACATTGCAAGACATTTCTCGCATTATAACATGGGAAGTTTTACCATGGATGATTCCCAATTAGCAGATCAAAACATCCACAGACTGGGCAATGTCTTAGTACCAATGGAAAGCTATGGACCACTAATTGAGGAAAAGATGCAGCAAATTCTAGAAGAAGCATACAAGCAAGGCAAAAAAGAAATGTCAACGGCAGACATTACAAGAGAAATTGGTAAGCACTTAGGTGATGACTCATTTTTGTTTTGGGCACAAAAAAACAACATACCAGTAATAGTTCCAGGCATAATGGACGGTGCAGTAGGCTCGCAGGTCTGGCTATTTTCACAAAAGCATTCTGATTTCAAGATGAACCTAAACACAGATGCGGATATTTTGTCAGGCCTAGTATTCAAGGCAGAAAAATCTGGGGCACTAATGCTTGGTGGTGGAATATCAAAGCATCACACATTGTGGTGGAATCAATACAGAGAGGGCCTAGACTATGCAGTATACATGACTACTGCACAAGAATTTGACGGTAGCCTTAGCGGTGCGCTTGTACGTGAGGCAATTTCTTGGGGCAAGGTAACACAAGAAGCAAAGCAAACCACCATCCACGCAGAAATTACTACATCTTTGCCATTTTTGTATTATGCACTATTATCCAAAATAAAATAGACAAAGTATATCAGTGATTTTTGTCAACTGAAGTCATGCTTCCTAAATTATGGGTAAAAGAAATAAAACCTATCAACATTGAGGGTGGTTATATCATCGATGGATTCCCATCAGTTGGATTCACAAGTGCAATAGCAAGTGAGTCCTTGATGCATGGAAATAATTATGATTTGGTGGGGTTTGTTGATTCTGCTGACTTTCCAACAGTATCAATACTAAAGGATGGAATGCCAAACTATGCTACTCGAATTTATGTGAATCCAACTCTAAAGGTTGGAGTGTTTTCATCATTTCTTACAGTTAATGAACCATATCCCCGCGCCATTGCAAAAATGATGTTACTATGGGCAAAAAAACACAAGTGCTCATTGATTGTCAGTTCATCTCCAATGAAGTTATCAGAGAATGACAAAAAACAAGTTATTGCTGCAGGAAGTACGAATGAGGCTCGAGCCAAAATAAAACAGGCCGGCATGTTGGTATTGCAAAATGGAACCATCCCTGGAATTCCAGGCGAGCTTCTAAACCAAGGAATGCTCCACAACCAGAACGTGATCGTTGTCTTGATTAATGTGGATGAGGCAGGCCCTGACTTTAGCTCAAGTGTGGACTTGTGCATGGCAATGTCAAAGATTTTGCCTAGCGTTTCTTGTGATCTAAACATGATGAGAAAGCAGGCGGAAGTAGCAGAGAAGCAGATCAAAGAAACCGAAAAAGAAACAAGGGCGCTCCGTGACTCGATGTACGGCTAGATGGAAGAATTTTTTGCATATTTTACAACGGTGATCATAGTCTCTGCATCAGGGGTTATGGCGCCAGGACCGCTTTTCGCATCAACAATATCCAGCGGTATAAAACAGAAAATTGCAGGTCTCAAAATTGCATTAGGTCACACAATAGTAGAGTTACCGCTAGTATTACTAATCGGCTTTGGCGTACTGTCTCTGGAGACATTCCCTCAGTTTAGAATTATAGTTACCATGTTGGGTGCTGCAAGCATTTTTGTATTTGCCACAGTACAGGTACGTTCTGCTCTAAAGGGTGCAACTGTAAAAGGTGTAAAGTATGGACCATATGTAACTGGGATTTTGCTCACTGCATTCAACCCGTTCTTTTTAGTGTGGTGGTTTAGTATCGGAGCAAAGCTGATCTCAGATGCAGTGCTTCTTTGGTCATTTTGGGGAATTTTGATAATGTTTGCAATACATATTTGGATGGATTATGCATGGCTTGGCTTTGTGTCCGCAATATCAGCAAATGGTGCAAAATTTCTCTCAGGCAAACTCTACAAAATATTCATGATTGGGATTAATGCTGTTTTAGTCTATTTTGGGATTTCATTTATTGTAGATATTTTCTAGTCACATTGGATTGTTTCAAGATTAGATGGGCATTCTGAATTTAGCGCCTCAATTTTTTCTGCGAGCGAGACACACATAGAATAATCCATTGCCTGCTCATATTGTATGATTTCATCAATTATTGAGAATTGTCTTGCAGGACATGAACTAAAATTTTGAAATAGGATTAGTGATGATATTATAATGACTCCACAGATTATCGAGATTTTATAATAATTATCCCTTTGAAATGTCAATTTCTATGGTGGAAACATTTCTGGTCTTGCCGTCCTGAGAAAGTAATGGATCAGATGCAATTCTAACATCTTTGATAACATATCCCACAGTGTTCATTCGCTTTACAATCATTTGTGATACGTCAACTGCCTGTGTGATTCTCTGGCCGCGTGCCTTGATCGTCACAAACGGTTGATTTGAAAGCTGAGTCAAAGTTGCAGTGACATATGTCATGATTGGTTTTGTTCCAACAAAAATGACATCACGTATCTTTCTTTCTCCTCCATCTTCATCTGACAGATTGAGCTTTTGTGATTCTGCTAGAATTTCTTGTGCATCTGTTGATTTGTCTGATTCACTCATGATTTGTTTGACTTTGTCCTCTTTTGCTTTTATTTAATGCTTGATGTTTTGTTTTGTCAAATAGTCTTCAATTATTTTTCCAATTTCGTCTGGGCTTTTGCAATTCTTGACAGAATCAACAATTTCTTGTTCTTCTATTTCATAGCAGTTGAGAAACTGCTGTTCATCCTTGTAAACAAGCATAACTTTTTTGTTGTGATGGCAATAATACATTTTCTCCGGCTCCATTTCTTCTGCTATGATTTTGATTCCTTTCTCGTCAGGAATTAGAGGGTATACCATTATTTTGTGTATGATATTGCGATATTTAGACTCAGCCAGTCCGATATTGTAATAAGGATTTTTTGTGCTACAATATTCATTGAGTGATAGAATAGTATTTCACATTGATTTTGATTATTTTTACGCCCAGTGTGAAGAGATTAGAAATCAAACTCTAAAGACAAAGCCAGTTTGTGTTTGTATTTTTTCTGACAGAGGAGGAGATAGTGGCGCAATAGCCACTGCCAACTATATCGCAAGAAAGTATGGCATAAAGTCAGGCATGCCAATAAAATTCGCCAAAGCAAGACTCAAAGACATTCCAGAAGCTGCATTTTTGCCTGCTGACTTCCTATATTATGGTGAGATTTCGCAAAAGGCGATGGAGATAATAAAAAATCATGCCAATATTTTTGAGTATGTGGGACGTGATGAGGCATATTTGGATGTCACAGAAAAGACAGATGGCAAGTATTCCAGTGCAATTCATTTAGCACAGCAACTAAAAAACCAGATTAGAACAGAGCTTAAAATGACGTGCACTGTTGGAATATCTAATAACAAACTAGTATCAAAAATTGCATCTGGATTCCAAAAACCAGACGGTCTAACAGTAGTAGAGCCAGAGAAAATTGAATCATTTTTAAGCGTGCTAAAGGTTGGGGACATTCCAGGAATTGGTAAAGTAACTGAGGAAAAATTTGCTGAAATGAACCTCAAAACAATAGAGGATTTGAGAAAGATAGACATTTTTACGCTAAACAAAATGTTTGGTAGAAAGATATCAGCATACATGTATAATGCTGCACGCGGTATTGATGAAGATCCAGTAGCAGAACGTGCTGATACAATCCAGTATTCCAGAATTGTAACATTAAAGCAGGATTCAAAGGATTTTAATTTTTTATCAGAATCAATTGGTGAGATTTGCTCAGATCTACATCAAACTATACTAAAGCACAAAAAAATGTTCAAGTCTGTTGGGATTCAGTTTGTCCAATCGGATCTATCAAACAAAACAAAGTCAAAAACACTCAAAAGTCCAACTGCGAGTCTTGATGAATTAAAGAAAGTTGCAATCGCTCTGCTCCATGACGCATTAATGGATCAAGTCAGCAATATACGAAGGCTTGGTGTCAAAGTATCAGAGTTATCCGATATTGAAGGGCAAAGCTCAATTACAAATTTCTTTTAGACAGACTGTTTTTTGATACGCTTTGTCTCTATTGCAGTCACTGCAAACAAATATGCAAAGAGCCATGGCAAAAACATTATCTCGCCAGCAATGCCATGAAATTCTTCAAATTCAACGGGATTTGTGGAAACTTTGAGAACAAACAAAGAAAGTGAAAATATTCTAATCATGTTAACTCCGATGGTTCCAGCAATTCCTATTGCGAAATACATGGCTTTTCGCTTTGGTGGAATGTTCATTTTTAGCAAAAATGCCATCATCACTAAAGAATAGATGATAACGCTATGTACGCCGGCCGACGGCCAAAACACCTGAAGCGCCATAGAGCCATGCTCACCTTTTAGAAACATCAGATTGTTTCTTGCAATGGCAGTTCCAAGATCAAAGAAATTGATTATGCTCACATTTACCTTGACTAAGTGCGGTACGACATACTGGAGCGGCCCAAGTGTGTCATATGGAAAAAATGCATCAAGTGATAGAATAATAGCACTTCCGCAAAGAAAGATCGGTCCAGCTGGTGCAATTCTAATCCATCGTTTGCCAAAGAGAATAGTTACCGCAGCAGCAACAAATGCGCCCATTATGATAAAGTCCCACATCCAAGTCCACGAGTGAATCAGATTGACATTGTATATCTTGGCACCACCTTGGATATAGTCTCGCAGTCCAAAGTCAAGCGATATCAGATAAGCAAAAACAGCTGCTGCAAACGGTATAGTCAATAGAACTCTTTTTTGCGATATAATCAATTTCACTCCAATTAATTCTGCTACAACAAACGCCATTGCAAACAAAAATCCACCCCTCCCCTGATTCCAGCTTAGTGAAAATGAGTCAGGTTGATACGCTAAAGCGAACAAAACGGGACTGACTATAATAACAATAGCAAGTGTCAGAGTTTTGTTTTGCAATAATTGAAAATAATCTAATGTGAATAAAAACTAATTATTTTTTCTTGATAGTAAGAGTTTTTTGTATTTCGTTCATAGAGCTGATGAACTTTTGTTTTGCTTCATACTCGTTTGTCACTTTGACTATGATTTCAGTTGATGATAATAGGACATCCTTTACCACAAGCGGTGCAGAAAGACCTAGCAATTCAGATAGGAAATCAAACAAGTTATGGAATTTGGTTTGGTTTTTGTACTGGTATTGAACTCTACCATCCTTGAATGTTGGTTTTGGATCAAGTGGTATGACAAGATCAGGCGATGTCATGTCCGTGATGAATTTTGCAGAGTCATTTTTAATGGATGTGGATAGCTCGTCCCGCTTTGCCTCCAAGTTTGCCTTTGTCTTTTCCAGATTTGCTTGCTGATCATCATATTCTGTTCCTATCATTTTTGCAAATGTTGATTCTGTTGGCTTTTTTAATGGGATTTCGTGCAATTTCATATTTACAATTTTGAGCTCATCTTCAATTTGGATCAGATATTTCCGATTTGCCTTGATTTGCCCAGCCAGCTCTTCAAGATATGTAAAATCAGACATGACTTCACCTAACTAAACTGATGCACTACATCCATGAGCGATTGTTTGAAATCTTCAGTAGTGAGACCCCATTTACCATATTCATCTTTGTAATCATCCCATGCCTCTTCTGCCTCTCTTGCAATATCGAGTATCTTTGGTCCAATTGCCTTACTGTTGACAAGTATGGTTACGTTTGCTTGCTCTTTGTCCATGATTGGAATCTTGACAAATATCATTCTGGAGTCTTCAATGTTGAACCTCTCCTTGATTAGACGCTTGAGGATTTCTCTCTCTTTGATGTCAAAGTCGCCCTTTACTTTAACCAGTGCACAACATGAATCCTTTGGCCCGCCATGGTTTCGAATATCAGTCTCATCTATATCGAATAGTATGGCGTCTTGCTTTTTGTTAATGTTTTCAATTATACTGTCCATGGTGTTGTGTTTGTTACCAGCAAGTGTATTGAGGTTCCACTGGTCCTCATCAGGCAGTATTGGAATGATCCATGGGATGGCAAACTTTGGTCTCTTTGTTGCAAGCCAAGTTCTGTAATTCGACATGTCCCATTCTGTTTCTCTCGCAAATGATGATATGAACATGGAAATTGCGTTTGCCGCAATTAGATTCATTCCCTTGTAGTCTTTCCATCCAACTTCATGTTCTTTTGGTAGATCATCAATGATTGATGGGATTTTGTCTACTCGTTTTTCATATTTGTGAGCTACTTCACGTAGTCGTTTGTTTGAGAATAAAATGGAACAGTCAGAATATTTGATTTGGTATTCCAAATTCATTACTATATTGATTGCAGCTGCTTCCAAGATGACTGGATCCCACCCAAATTCTGGGAGCAAGCCCAGTGTTGCAATTGTTGCGTGTTCTTTGGTATTACTTCGAATAAATTCAATAAAAGAGCATGCAAACGAACTTCCAGTTCCGCCGCCCATTGCAAATGGAACAGTGTAACCTCGTACTGGTTCTGGAGATAATGCGGATAATTGTTTTGTAAAGTCCCATTTTTGTGTAACCTCGTTTTTGAATCGTGATCGTCCTTCTGCCCAGTTTCTTGCAGCGCCTCCTGCTCCATGAATTACATGCTTGTCGCGCAATGCGAATAAGTCAGGATAGGATTGCAAGATTAGATTTGCGGCCCTCGGATCCAAGTCAACTAGCAATGCTCGAGGAATTAATGGAGTTTCTCCACCGGTGTAAGCACCCGGGAATCGGAGAATTGTACTTCCATACCTTTTTAGAATTCTAGATTCGTCCTTGGAATCTTTCAAAACTGGTTTTAGTGGATCTGCGCCAACATCTAGCAACAATCTGCGGTAGGATTCTGCTCCAAGACCAATTCCGCAGTGACCAAAACAAGTCATAAGAACTGGCGCTGGTGGTAATGGTGCAGTAGATTGTGCCATGTCTACATGTGTCTCCTTTGGAGTTTAACTTGACTGACTAAACAAAGTCGAGTGACTACTTGATCGTTGTAGACATGTTTCATGACTCGGATAATGTATGAATGAATTTAACCATTAAGTAGGAATTATTCGTAGTATACAAAGCATAAAATTAGAAATAATCTGTGATTGATTTTTGTTTTAGCATTTTTAGAAGTGTACCTTTTGAAAGCCATTCATTTTTGCTAATACTCATTTTCTTGCATGCCAAATTGATTCCTTGGTTCACGTCGTCTACCAAAGTCGGTATTTTGTTCATTGCAGCTCTGATTGCTTCCCGTACCTGCCACACGCCAACTGGCACCGCATATTCTGGCCGGATTTCTCGCAAAAGCAAAACACCTGCTTGTCTTTTTTTCTTTATCAGATATTCTACCACTCCAAGTTTTGCTGCATAGTATGCACCGGCAATACTTGGATAATGATCAATTCCATTTGCATCTTCTGCATCAGCGCCAAATCCAATTTGTCCCTTGTCTGTGTACCAAGCTTCTTCCATTTCAAATATCCAACGATGTGGAAAAAGTAAAACAGAGAATAGATTCCCCAAATGTTCGTGCGTAAACACAAGAACAGAATCAATCTCTGGATAGTCTAAAATTTCAGAAACGAGGTTATTTGATATTATATCATCTGTTGTAGTAATACTCCATCGTGTTGGAACAAGCTTACGTTGCTTACCAAACATTCCAATTGAGAAGCATTTTTGGATTTTTGAAATTTCTATTCCAGAATTGTACAATTGTAGTACAGCATCTTCTGCATTGAGATCTCTATCATAGTATGTTTTCTCTATTGATTTTGATGTAGACATGCCAGAAAATTTGGCAGTCTTTATCTCGCCAATCGGTCCAAATGGTGCAGACTCGCCATCAATTGATGTAATTGGCGCAGTGTTTTTGTAAAATGTGATATCAGAGTCAGGAGTGTTTTGCGACATCGCAAGTTCTTGTAAATTTTCAATGTAATGTCCTCGCGGATATATCACTGAAACATTTTGTGTTCCTCGGACCAGATTCAATCTAAAATTCACAATCTCTTCCAGAGTTTTTCCAAGCCATCGTTCTGGCGCATCCAAAAGACTAGTATCACCATGGATTGGTGGAACCATTGGGCCCACTCCAACCTTTGGATAGCCAAATGAGCCAACAAAAACAGATGGTGGGCTAGAGCCAGAAATTGAATTAGATGAAAACAGATTTCCATATTTTGAGAGATATTCATTCCAGTGTTTCTCCATTGCTTTGCGAATGTTAGCAGCCGTTGACTCCATAATTGGAATTTGGTTACAAGCTATTTAGTGTCATTTATTGATCGAGTGCTACACAAAAACGACATATTCTGGATATAATCATACAGAGATCAAATGAAGATAGTTTCGTTTCTTCCAAGTGCAACTGAACTAATATTCGAGCTTGGCGCGGGAGACGAATTAGTTGGCGTCACTCATGAGTGCTCGTATCCAGAGCAGGCAAAACAAAAGCCCAAAATAATCAACTCTGTCTTTGATCCAGAAACCATGACGTCATTTCAAATCGATGAAAAAATATCAGAACTTGCAAGGACTGGACAGGCAATTTTTGTAGTGCAAGAAGAAAACATCAAAAAAGCAAACCCAGATTTGATAATAGCACAAGGAACATGTGCAGTTTGTTCTGCATATACCAATGAAGTAAATCGCACACTTGAAATTTTAGAAAAAAGACCACAAGTAGAAGTACTCGATCCCCATAGCATAGATGACATTTTATCAAGTGTTGAGATAATTGCAAAAAGAATTGGAAGACGCCCCGAGGGACAAAAATTAATTCAATCATTACAAAA
>JBQTIZ010000073.1:0-2706 GCA_052387615.1 Candidatus Nitrosotenuis sp.
TGCTCACAGCAATTCAGGAAGGAAAATCAGAAGACATTACAACATACATCCGAACTGTCCAAGAAAATCTTGCCAAGAATTCCAATCTTGAAGAATCCTACAAGAAGCTAAATACAATGCTTAACGCATTACTTTTCGATTGCGTTAATCATTGTATTTAGCTTCTTGTAGGATTCTTCAAGATTGGAATTCTTGGCAAGATTTTCTTGGACAGTTCGGATGTATGTTGTAATGTCTTCTGATTTTCCTTCCTGAATTGCTGTGAGCAGCCTTCCAATGTCTTTCCAGAATTCTTCCGCTGACCTTCTAATTTCTGGGTTTGATATGACCGTCTCAATTAGATCTGTGGACTCGGTCATGATACTTTCTGCCAGTATCTTTTGAATCTTGAACGTGGTGCCGGACATGCGTTCTGTTAGAGAAATCTTGTCATCTTTGGATAAGATATTTGCAAATGTCAAATTAATCAAATGTGTTAGGCCCAAAATGATCGCAATTTTTTTGTCGTGCTCAATTGCATCTATTGTGACAAAGTTTGCACCTTCGAATAATGATTTTACTAGTGCAAGCTCTTTTTTTGCATCTTTGATTGGAATGGATATGATATTTTGGCCTTTGATCTTTTTTGCACCTGGACCAAACATTGGATGAATACAAACTGGGTTTATCTTTGCCGGCATTTTCAATAATGACGCCGCAGTTTTTGCCTTTTGCGATGTTATTTCTATTAGGTAAGCGCCACGCTTCATTTCCTTTGCAATCAATCTGATGATTTCAGGTGTTC
Organism: Candidatus Nitrosotenuis sp.; assembly: GCA_052387615.1. Classification (GTDB taxonomy): domain Archaea; phylum Thermoproteota; class Nitrososphaeria; order Nitrososphaerales; family Nitrosopumilaceae; genus Nitrosotenuis. The sequence goes on from JBQTIZ010000073.1 coordinate 785, forward strand.
TCCTTGTTGGCGTACATAATAATACAATATCTGCATTGAGCACTGCACCTACTAGTGATTGTGCCTTTTTGACTGATTTTTCTATGATTGGGGCCTCTGAATCATAGCCTACCACATCATAGTCGATTGAAGCGAAATATTTGGCAAACCACTGGCCCATTTTGCCACCTGCGCCTAAAATCGTGATGCTTTTTTTCATCCTGAATTCCTTAGAACCTCATCTAATATCATCATTCCTTTCTTTAGTTTGTCTTCGTCTTGACAGGCAGAGATTCTGATGAAATTCTTGTAATTGCCAAAACCATCTCCTGGTGCAACGGCAACCCCATGGTCTAAAAGTCGGTTAGTAAACTCTAGGCCGTCAAATCCTGACTTGTTTATTTTGGCAAAAAGGTACATTGCGCCATCTGGGGCTACAAATTCGAGACCCATCTGTTTTGCAGACTGGACTAGAACATCGATTTTTGATTTGACGCTTTTTGTGTTATCTGTAATGTCTGCGTCAAGTGCTTTTAGTGCGGCATACTGGATTGGCTCTGCCACGTTTGTAATGCATAATGCTTGAAGCTTTACCATCTTTTCAATGATTTTCTGATCAGCTACTGTGTATCCAATTCGCAGACCAGTCATTGCATGTGATTTCGAAAATGATTGTATGATTATTGATTTTTTGTAATTGCTAGTGAGAACTGACTTCCAATCAGAAAATGCATACTCTGAATAAATTTCGTCACTTAATACATACAGATCATGTCTTTGTGCCAGATTTATTATGGCGTCTTGGATTTTTGATGAGAGAACTTTACCTGTAGGGTTGTTTGGATAATTTAAGACGATCATTTTTGTATTAGAGTTAACTGTCTGTTCTATTTCTGAAATTGATGGATCCCACTGATTTTCAAGCGTGGTCGAAATGGTTCGAATCTTTACTCCTGCATTTGTTGCGCAGTCACGATATGCAGGCCATGCAGGTTCTATTATTATGATCTCATCTCCTGGATTCAATAAAGTGGATATTGCCAAAAATACGGAAAATCTTCCGCCAGGTGAGACCAAAATGTTTTCTGGCTTGACATCTGCGGCAAATTTCTTTGATGCATAGTGTGCAAGTGAATCTCTTAGCTGTGGCATGCCGAGTGCTGGACCATACCTGACAAATCCTTTATCGTATGATTCCCCTAGCGCTGATTTTACAATCTTTGGTGGCATAAAGTCTGGCTCGCCAACTTCCATGTGAATTATCTTTTTTCCCTGCCACTCAAGGGTTTTTGCTTTTAGAAATATGGTGAGGTGTGTTTGTTTTCCGTCTGTCTGGACCTTGATTGATTCGTTTAGCAGAAAATTTAGAAATTTTTTTCCAATGGATTCATCCAATCCAATTTCTTTGCACAATTGGGCAACTTCTGTGCGTAATTGCTCCTCTCTTTTCTCATCGAACACAGACAATCCGCTGCTTTTTTTAAGCTCACCGATTTGTTTTGCTGCCTCTGTTCTTTCCCTGAGTAGCCTTAGCATTTGTAATGTGATCTCATCTATTTTGTTTCGGAGCTGGTCAATGTTTGGCATGTTTACAAAACTGGTTTTATGAATCCGCCAAGCAGTGCATGATCAGCTAAAACTAGAGATACCAGCGAGTCCACTACTGGAGGTGCACGTGGTACAACACATGGATCGTGTCGTCCCTGTACTTGTAATGATGCAGGTTTTTTTGTCTTGATATCTATGGTTGATTGCTTTTTTGCAATAGATGAAGCCGGCTTGAATGCAACTCGCATAGTAATTGGCATGCCATTTGATAGTCCACCCAATATGCCGCCAGAGTTGTTTGTCTTTGTGAGAATCTTGCCGCCCGTTGATATGTATGGATCATTGTTTTTTGAGCCAAAGAACTCCGAGCCAGCAAAACCTGAACCAAAATCGAC
>JBQTIZ010000074.1:0-37583 GCA_052387615.1 Candidatus Nitrosotenuis sp.
AGTAGAATTAAGCTAAAAAAGATACGAATCGCTTGTTGTAATTAATTTGGAGCTTTGAGAACATATTGATTGTTTATCTCGTCCCATTCTCCATCTGTGACTGCTGAAATTACTGCACCTTCTGAAATCAAGATACTCATTATATGCGGAGTCAGGGCCTGCGTAACCATTTGATCAGTTCTGTCTCCAAATCCTCCATGGCTTGAGGTAAATGCCGCTTCCAGACGGTATTGTTCTGGAAATGATTCCATTACCGCGAGTGGACCAAATTCCAAAGTATCTTCCATCCCATCAAATGCAAATGTTGGTGACAATAACACAAATTCTCTTGCAATTTCTGTAATTTCTGTGTCATCGTATGATGCTATATCGGTTGGAATTGGTATGTTTGCCTCTCCAGTAGACCAGATTTTTGTCTGTAATTCTTTTAGAATCTCTGGCGTATCATCTGATGTGTCAGTCCATGAATATTCATTATGGAAAATACCTTGGTTTAGAATTAAATTATATGAAAAATAGTCAGCAGAGCCATCATTTGAAGAATAAGTCTGTGATATGATGTTCAATAATTTGCTTTTTTGGAACAACTGATCAATTTCATGTATCATGCTTTCCTCTAGTGGAACATTAACCGTAGATTCTCCCTCTGTTATAGTTATCATTCCAGTTGAGGAATCAAAAGTCATTGTTTTTGGTGTAAATCCTGCAAATCCACCTTCTCTAGTAACTGCAAGCGTGTATGGCGCGTTAGATTTTAGGCTCATTCTTTCTATATTCATTGTAACTGACACGCCTATCATTGGTCCAGATTTTGCAGTACCAATTTGTTTTTTGTTTGTAAAATCTATCGTAAATGTAACCATATCACCAATTTGGTGCATTTGCGGATTTTTTACATCAGTTACTGTACCGTCAAAACATAGTGTAGATTGTGTCTGAATGCATGCCTCGCTTGGAGCTATATCCATTCGAATTATCTCTCTTCCTTGTTGACCAAAGCTGATTACTGTTGCCTGATCGTTATTTATTATAAAATGAAATGCAGTTCCTGCAAATTCTTGGGGAGATTCTACAATGTTTTTTCCATGATATACCAGCATATTCTGCTCAGCAAATGCAGAATTTATCTGGAAAACTAGAGAAAATACGATTAATCCTAGTGCTGTAATGACTAATTTTTGTTTCATCATTATTATCAAACTACGGATTGATTATAACCTTTGATTAAATCTGATTTTAACCCTTTAGAATGAGAAGAAGACCTATATCGTAACAATTTAACCAAAAAAATACTTGAAACTATTATTTTGTATATTAATTACAGCAATCTCGGTAGTCCCAATGTCCTTTGCGGATGAAGGTGTTGAAACAATCAATATAGATGACAGATCATTGGATGTGTCTTATAGCGTTGACGGCGAGATACTGGCAATCGAAGTTGATCAAGAGTCAGCATCACTACTTGTAGGACTAGACCAAATTCAAGAATCCATATTTGAAATATCATTTCCATCTGAGCTATTGGCAGCAGAAGATGCAAGTTTTATTGTTTTAGTGGACGGTCTTGAGACAGACTACACAGTATCATATGATGGAAATAATCCTACCATAACGGTACCAATCCCAGAAGCAACAGAAGAAATTGAAATCATTGGAACTAGCGTGATACCAGAATTGCCGCTTGGAGTTTTAGCAATCATGGGTATAGTATCTGCAGTTGCATTGGTCTTCTCAAAATCTAAACTTGCAATATTCAAGTAGTGATTTTCTCTAATTTTTTAGATTTTGCGGCAATTTTGATTTCTTTTGCTATTCTGCGGCCCATGCTCATTGGTACGTCATGAATCAAAGTGGAATAAGGAGAGCCGTCCATGTAGATGTTGGTGCCTGCAACAATTCTTGCAGAAAACTCGAAGCTCCAGAATTTGCCGTCTTGATCATAGACTCCCTCTATGCAGAATGGCCCATTCATGCCAGGTTTGACCAGTTTTTTAGAGGCTGTAACAAATTGCTCACCCATCTGATATACCTCATCGAGTAGAGATTCTCGCAAGACCATTGGACTATTTCCAATGACATTAAACGATGAAATGTAATCCATCCCCATTTGTTGTTGTGATGGAATTCTTGCCAATCCCTCAATATCCGATTCGTGTCTTTTATCCACGCCAAAGAACTCAAGCTCATTTTTTAGTGGAGAGTAGAAAAACTGCAGATACGCCAAAACTCCCATGACATATTCTTGCAAGTATAGATCAGAATCGCTTTTGATCAACCCTTGTTTTATCAGAATGTCGCGCTTTTTGACATAGTCTTTTTCTGATGTGGTAAGAAAATAGCCCTTGCCACCAGCAGCTCCGTGTCGTTTAGCTATAGTCAATCGATTTATTTTCTTTGGACTGGAAATTGACTTTGGAACATTAAGCTTGGACTCGATCATGAGTTTTTCTTTTAGCTTTCTATCCGATTCCCAGCGTAAAATCCATTTGTTGCCAAAGACTGGAACCTTGATGGATTCGATTTGTTTTGTCGACATTTGTGCAATTAATGTACCGTGTGGAATCAAAATGGAATTGTTTTTTTCTAAAATGCTTGTACATTTTTTATCTAAAATTTCTTCAAAGGAATTAACTAGAATTGTCTCGTCAATGAAATCAAATCTTTTGTATAGGCGCTCTCGTTTTTTTTCACATACCAATATGGTCTTTAGGCCTTCATCTTTTGCCCCCTTGAGAACCTGTAATGCGCAGTGAGACCCAAGCGTAGCAACTGATGCCATACTCTTTATCGTAAATTCAGGGTTTATGAAAGCTCGCTCTGCGTTTGTGACACAAACGCAAAGACCTCATCAATTAATTCCACGGTCAAGTCTTTTTTGAGAGTCTCAGGTGTTGCCTTTAGAATAAAGTCAATCATTGACATGTTTTTTGGTAATGTGTTTGGATTTTTTGCATATATTGAATATACAGAGATTGCGTTAGATATGATAACTAGCACTTTTTCTCGATTGGAAAGCGTCATGACTTGAAATTAGATTTAAGGTAATTTCTAGTCTTATTTTTTACGAGAGTGAATTATTCTTTCTATGATGAGTCCGATTATTCCAACAGAGAGTGCAATGATGATTGACAGATACAAATCAATCATCAGATCACCAGTTGCTGGCGCGTTAGGTGTCATGTATGACAATGTGTCTCCATCTATTGGCATCACTTCTGGCTCTGTGGGTGATGCAGGTGCTGCTTCCATTGTAGATTCTGGAGTTGGCTCAGGTACAGGCGCTTGCTTCATTGCCATCTCTGGACTAGATTTAGTTAGTGCAGGTTCTTGTGGAATGTCCATCATGATCTGATTTCCCGAGTTTGCACGTGCATTAGATATTGCAATTCGGTTATTTTGCTGGACAAACTGGGCAGAAAACCACGCAGCAAGTGACACTCCTCCAATTGTTGCAAATCTATAGATTCGATTAAATGAATTAAACAAGGACTTTGATGATTTTGCCTTTTCTGACATACCAGACGGCAAGATAACTATGGCAAATTTATCAACGGTGTAGTATTTCATGTCGTGTGATTTCGTGTTTTTGCCAGTCTGAGATATTTTGACCACGTTTGTATCCTGCATTTTTTTTAGATGATACATTACAAGTGGCAGCGAAATCTCGGTTTTCTGCGCAATTTGGTTTGCAGTGAGCGATTCATTGAACAATACTTTCAAGATTGCACGAGATGAATCGGAGCTCAACAATTCTCCCACCGCCTTTATTCTGTCATCGTCAGTAGATAGAATCTCTATTTTGTCGTTAATTCCCATTGGATCTTCCGAATCGCCCATAAGTCAAGGACGCTTGCTTGAATAGATATTAAAATTTTCGATTCAATTCTATTTTAATCAAAGGTAATAAACAAACCTCACTAAATAAAATCATGAACAAAACAATCACAGTCGCAGCAGCGATAGGAGTTGTTCTTGCGTTAGGATTTTCGCTTGGGGCAATCCCGGCGAGTCTGAATGTACAGGCACAAACAGAGCCAACTCCATTTCCTTCACGGGAAAAAACAATCTCAGTGACGGGTCAAGCAAACACAGCGGTTGATCCAGACAGACTCAACATCAACTTTGGTGTTGAAGTTCAAAAACCAACTGCAAAAGAAGCATTAGACGAAAACACTGCACAGATGAACGAGGTAATTGCTGCAATCAAGTCAGCAGGCGTATCTGATGATGAGATCAGTACATCTCAGTTCTCAATTTACCCAGTGTACGAGTCATACCAAGACAAAGAAACTGGCGCCTACAAGCAAAAGCTCGTAGGATACAGCGTATCAAACATTGTTCATGTCAAGACAGACAATCTTGGCCTTGCATCTGACGTAATTGATGCAGCTGTAAATGCAGGCGCAAATAGAGTAGATAGTGTATTCTTTTCTTTGTCTGCTGAAAAGCAACAAAAAGTAAGCGATGATTTGCTTGCAGAAGCAATCAAAAACGCAAAATCAAAGGCAGAAAAAGCGCTCGCCCCATTGAACTATCAAATAATTGGGGTAAAGCACGTAAGTCTATCTGATTTTGGATACTATCCACCGCCAATGCCAGTGTACTATGCAGAAAAGGCAATGGATGGTGCAAGGTCTGCAACGCCAATCTTCTCATCTGACCAAGACGTCACTGCAACCGCAAGCGTTGTCTTCCTAATTGGAAGCAACTAATTTTTATTTTTTATATTCTGTACCTAAGATCAAGTCTCATCAAAAAATCGTGTGTATTGTGATAACTCTTCAATTGTTCTAATTTTACCATTGGTGATTTGTAATAGTTTTTTCTTGTATGACAGATCTATTTTCGTTCTACGTTCAAGCTGTTCAATTACTCTTCTAGTCAGGTAATTCCCCTTTCTATCAGAATCAAATAACAAAATCAGGCTTTTATGACAGCATACAGCGTCTGCAAATTTTGTAATTCCACCGAACCTATGAAATTCCAAAATTTGTTGATCATAGCCCAATCCTTTCAGTGCGCTTGAATCACGTTTTCCTTCAACTACTACAGCGCTTTCAAGGGTAGAGTTTAATGAAACAATAAAATTTCGCAGATCAGAAATCTCACCATGGGAAATCTTCACGAATTCCAAAACAGAGTCTTCCTATTCAAGATATAAACAAAATCCAGACGACAAAAAACTGGACAAATTCTACGCAAGTGTTTTAATATTTTATGAGTAATACCTATCAAGAATCCCCAAATGGTGACCAAAAAGTCACTGTGCCAGCCAATGATCTTGGGAGAGATTTTTTTATCTCCCAAGATCTAGATTTTCATAAAATTATCCAGTAGATGATTATAACGGTTCGCGCTTCATAAAATCAGTTTGCGCATCATTAATTTTTTGTGAGTACGATATGTCGTAACTCATATCAACCAATTCCACCACATTATTGACCGGCGTAATTTCTTCATCTTTGTCTTCGTACAAATCGTGTTGTAAGTTAAGTAGAGTATCGATACTATCTGCCAGAATTAGTCTCACTTCTCGTATGTAATCAACCATGTCTGTATTCTCACTCATAATTTGGGATAATGGCTGATCGACTAATTAATTGTTAAAGTGTACAACACAAACACACAGGCATAAAGTTATGAAAGATTTCACAGTTTTATTAAAAATAAATACAGAGTCCAGAGCAAACATACCATGATAGGAACAGACCTAGAAAAATGGCGTAGAACTCATTATTCTAACCAATTATCTGCAAAACTAGCAGATTCTGAAGTAACTGTGATGGGCTGGGTTCTATCAGTCAGAGGCCATGGAAACATTTCGTTTATGGCACTAAAGGATATGGAGGGGGAGATTCAGGTTGTGGCAAAGGCCGGAAATTGCCCAGATGATATACGAGAAAAAATATCGCACCTCAAGGCGCACTCATCTGTTGGTATTGTTGGTACAGTCAAACCATCAGAAAAAGCACCAAATGGCGTTGAAATCATTCCAAAGGAGCTCAAGGTTTTCTCCGAAGTGGAAAAAATTCCTCCATTTGAGCCCTATGCAAAAACTGTCAAAAACATCGACACGCGACTAGAAATTCGACCAATTGATCTGAAAAGAAAATCACCCCAACACGTATTCAAGGCAAGAAGCCTAGTCTTAAAATCAATCAGGGATTATTTTTACGAAAATGGATTTTTAGAAATCAATACACCAAAAATGATTGCAACTGCAACAGAGGGCGGCGCAGCTCTATTTCCAATATTTTACTACAACAAGGAGGCTTTTCTGGCACAATCACCACAGTTGTATAAAGAACAGCTTACGATGAGCTTTGAGAAAGTATTCGAGATTGCGCCAATATTTAGAGCGGAACCATCAAGGACAAATCGACACCTCTCAGAAGCCATATCAATAGACATGGAAGAGGCCTATGTTGACTATAATGACATAATGAAAAGAATTGGAGAAGTAATCAAAATCTCAATCAAAACAGTATCAGACTATGCCAAGAGCAATCCAGAATCAGAGTTCATAGTGCCAGAATTACCAAGTGAAATCCCTCAATACTCTTACGCAGAACTAGTAGATAGAATGCAAAAAGCAGGCGCAAAGACAGAATGGGGGGATGATTTGTACCCATCAAATCTCAAAAAAATTGGACTCGATGGATTCTATTTCATAAAAGACTGGCCAACTGGACCCAAGCCATTCTATGTCAAGATAAACAAGTCTGATCAGAAAATTTCAGAATCATTTGATTTGATGTTCGGAGACTTGGAGATATCATCTGGCAGTACAAGAGTTGAGAAACGGGCAGAGCTAGAAGAGCGAATGAAGAACAAGGGCCTAAAAACTGACGCGTTTGAGTACCATCTAAGGGCGTTTGACTATGGAGTCCCCCCTCACGCTGGGTGCGGAATCGGCCTTGAAAGACTAATCATGGCACTCACCGGGACTGAAAACATAAGAGACACAACATTTTACCCAAGAGACGTAGATAGGCTAACGCCTTAGGTGAATCCACTTGGTTACAAAAGAAGACATAGAGCATATTGCAAAACTAATGAGAATTGATATTGAAAATACTGACGAGTATTTTGAGCGAATACAAAAAATCCTGAGTTATTTTGATATTTTGGATAAAGCAGACATTGAGGGAGAAGAAATCCCAGTCCAACAAGTAAGTATTGATGATCTTAGAGAAGACAAGTACATTACGTTTGATGACGCATTGATTCAACAACTCAAAAACTACAAGGGAAGCTACATTCGGGCTCCAAAGATGAATTAAATGAGCCTTGCAATTTCTGCCATCGACTACATCAATGGCATCAAAAACGGAAATCTGTCTGCCGAGGAATTTGTAGCAAAGACAATAGAGCACATAAAAAAACACGAGCCGAAACTACACGCATTCATCTCATTAAATGAAAATGCGATAGAGCAAGCAAGACAAATAGACAAAAAAATCAAGATAGGCCAGAAAATTGGCTCATTTTATGGCATGCCAGTATCAATCAAGGACAATATTTGCATCAAAGGTGGAAAGACCACGTGTGCATCAAAGATGCTTGAGAATTATACTGCCCCATACGATGCCACAGTTGTATCCAAGTTAAAATCACAAGATGCCATTATCGTCGGTAAGACAAATCTAGATGAGTTTGCGATGGGTGTTGCAACGGAATTTTCTGCATTTGGCCCAAGCAAAAATCCATGGAACATAGACTATGTTCCTGGAGGGTCTTCAGGTGGAAGTGCAGTATCTGTTGCTGCACTGGAATCGGTTTTGTCTTTGGGCTCCGATACTGGAGGCTCTGTTAGAAATCCTGCAAGCTTTTGTTCAATTGTTGGCCTAAAGCCAACATACGGCTTGATTTCGCGATATGGCCTGGTCTCTTACGCAAACAGCATTGAGCAGATTGGCCCAATGGGCAGAAGAGTAGAGGATGTCGCATTTCTTTTGAATCACATCGCAGGAAAAGACCAGTATGATCCTACCACAATAAACAATCAAAATCAAGACTATCTAGCAGGAATTGATTCTGGGATTTCCGGTAAAAAAATAGGAATAATTAAGGAAATGAGTTCTGGAGAAGGCCTTGATGGAATCGTAGGATCTGTCTTCAAAAATGCAGTCTCTGCATTTGAAAAACTAGGTGCAAAAATAGAAGAAATCTCGCTGGATATGGTGGATTACACAGTTGCAACATACTATGTGCTGACAACTGCTGAGGCTGGAAGCAATCTATCTCGATATGACAACTTGAGATACGGATATGACCTTGATTCTGAGGGATTTGAGTTCAAGTCATACATTTCAAAGGCAAGACGAAACTTTGGGCCAGAGGTCACAAGACGAATGATACTTGGCGGATTTGTTCCCTCTGCAGGATTCGCAGGAAAATATTTACTCAAAGCACTGAAAGTAAAAAGCAAGCTCAAAAAACAAATCCAGTCCGCATTTTCAAAATTTGACTTTTTGATATCACCCACTGTTCCTATATTACCATTCAAGTTTGGCGAAAAAATTAACGACCCACTGGCAATGTATCTAGCTGACATCAACACAGTCACTGCAAATCTGACTGGAATTCCAGCAATATCCATACCATATGAGATTAGAAATGGCTTGCCAGTAGGCGTACAGATCCATGCAAATATTTTACAGGAAAAACAATTGCTTCAAGCAGGTTATGCACTACAAAGTACAACAAAGCTTCCGGAGATCATGTTATGATAGGACTAGAGATTCACTGCCAGCTAACCAAGCTTGAAAGCAAATTATTCTGCACATGCAAGGCAGACTATCGCGCGTTTGAGCCAAACACAAACATCTGCCCAGTCTGCATGGGAATGCCTGGCACTCTGCCAAGACTGAACAAAAAGGCAGTGGAAAAGGCAACGATGATTGCAATGGCATTAAACTGTAGCACGCCGGAAAGACTTGGTTTTTTTAGAAAAAATTATTTTTACCCCGATTTGCCAAAAAACTTTCAGATAACACAGCTAAACATGTACGGCCCAACAAGCATTGGTGAGCAGGGCAAGGTCTCAATAGAGGGAAAAGAAATCCGGATTAGACGAATCCAGATTGAGGAAGATCCTGGAAGGCTGATCTACGAAGGCGCATCCGAGCGTACGGCAATCACACTAGTCGACTACAACCGTGCAGGAACACCACTAGTCGAGATAGTAACCGAGCCCGATTTTGATAATCCAAGGCAGGTTCGAATCTTCCTAAACGTATTATCTGATTTGCTTGAAAACTTGGATGTTTCTGACCCAACGCTAGAAGGTGCAATGCGTGCTGATGCTAATGTATCAGTTAATGGTGGGCCAAGAGTAGAGGTCAAGAACATTAACTCTTTTCATGATTTGGAAAAAGCAATTCATTTTGAGCTGACACGGCAACAAAGCCTCAAAGAAAGAGGAATCGAGATCTCGCAAGAAACTCGCCATTGGGACGACAAACGAAGAATCACCATATCATCAAGATCAAAGGAAGAAGATGAAGATTATCGATACATCTTGGAAGGCGACATACCGTGGGTCGTAATGGATGATCGTTCTATACAAAGCTGGAAGCAAAAAATGCCAGAAAGTATCAGTTCAAAACGAGATAGATACATATCAAAATATAACATTCCGCCCCAAGTGGCAGACGTACTATCATCTGACAAGTATTATTCTGATTTATTTGAGCAATCACATAATGAATCCAATGCAAAAGAAATTGCAAATCTCATTACAACTGATTTAATGGGCCTAGTTGATACTAGGGAAAAACGAGAACAATCAAAACTTGTGCCAAAACATCTATCAGATCTAGTTGAAATGGTAGTCTCTAGCAAAGTAACACGTAGTTCTGCAAAAAATGCACTGCAAGAGATTGTCAAAAACGGAAAATCGGTCTCTGAAATAATATCTAGTACAGGCCTTGCAAAAATTGCGGATGTATCAGAGCTTGGAAAAATTATCGATGAAATCATATCACAGGAAAACACTGCAGTTCAGCAAGCAAAAGAAAACCCACAGACCGTTAACTATCTTGTAGGCAAGGTAATGCAAAAGACAAAGGGAAAAGCAGATCCAGAAATAACGCTAAAACTATTCAAAGAAAAAATCGGAATATGAGTGAAATTAATGCGGATGAGGCTGAGATTGTAAGAATCATCATCAAGATGCCGGAATTTGCGTGGCTTGAGACTGCAGAATTATCGAAAACTAGGTACGGAATTAGACACAGAATAGCCAAAATCCTACACGAATACTATCTAGAGAATACCCGCGCGATTCCAGGCAATTGGAACACCAAATTCAAGCTAGCTGGCATAACAGAAGATGATGGAAAAGCCATGATTTCCTGCGCAAGAAGACTGGGCATAGAAATATCCTAGAAAGATACTGCCAAATTGCATATTCATACAAAAAGCTAAAAATCATTATTTGTAAGATACAAGACTGCCTGTTGACTAATTTCCCGAGTTTTTGTGTTCATCTATTTTTTAATTTTTTTAATCTCTTGGGACACTAGGGGCAAAAATGCACCAACATCAGTCACTATTCCCAGTGCTTGCCATGTTCCTCTATCCATCAGCTTTGTAACTGTTGGTTGACTTATGTCAACTACAATTACTTTGACATGTGCTGGTAGCATATTACCAGTCGCAATTGAATGCAACATGGTAGACACCATGATTACCATCTTTGCTTCTTTGAGCACTTTTTTGTATTCTCTTTGAGCTACTGCAGTATCTGTTATGACATCAGGCAACGGTCCATCATCACGAATAGAGCCTGCCAGTATGTATGGAATTCTTTTCTTGACGCACTCGTATAGAATGCCTCGCTTGAGTTCCCCCCTTTTTACCATTGCAGAAATTGAGCCTGCTCTAAATACGGCATTAATCGTATCCATATGGTTGCGATGACCCTTGACTGCTAGAGAGCCATCATGCACGTTCATACCAAGCGATGTGCCAAGTGTTGCATACTCAATATCATGAACTGCCAGTGCATTGCCTGCCAGTACAGCATCGATGTATCCTAATCGTATCAGATCCGCAACAGAATCAGCTGCACCAGTATGGACTATTGCAGGGCCGCCAACTAGAATAATTTTGCCTCCCTGCTTTTTTGTCTTGAAAATATCCTCTGCCACTTTTTTTGCAATATGTTGAGTCGGTCTCTCTGATGAGCTACTGCTTCCCATAAACGCAAATACATTAGAGCCTTCACGCGGACGCTCTGGCGGAGTTATTTTTACTCCAGTTTCTCCAACAATTATTTGATCTCCCTTTTTGACATCACGGATTGGTGTGCAGCTAGCCTTGCCGTTTTTTACGACAATGCACTTGTCCATCATCATGTTATCTACGGTAACCCATTTACCTGCAAGCAAAATCTCCGTAGTGTTATTTGTGGTGGAATAGAAATCCTCTGGCATTACCATGTCTTTTGGAGCTGCCTTTAGAACCACGTTCTTTCCTATAGTCGCGATTGCGCCTTCGCGATACACCAACTCTAAAATCTTGTCCAAGTGATTCTGGCTTTTTCCCTGGATTTGCAGCTTGGCATAGCTCGGCTCTTTTTTCTTTTTGCCAACATGCATTTGCAGGACTTCAAATTCGCCACCAAGATCCATTATTACATCAAATATCTTGGTAAGTATCATAGAATCAATTAGGTGCCCTCGTACCTCTACTTCGGATGAAAACTTGGTCATTTCCTAGGGTACTCACTCATCTGAATTTAAAATCTGCTCCATGCACAATATTTGACACGCCTGAAACAATCCACTATACGGGCAAAATGACCTTGCCCTCAAACTTTGGGATGTTGTCTTTTTGGAATTGTTCTACAATTTGGTCACACTGATCTTTTGCCACGCCTTGGACTAGCGCCTTTGAGAAGCCACCCTTATCACATATCGATATGATGTAACCACTAGTGTCAGTTAGAACAAAGCCGCTAGATTCATCCACCACGGCATAGAGATTTTCTTCGCCTACTGGTTCCCAGACATTAGATTTTGTATCACGCAATGCAAGTGCTGGCATTGCACGATTGTTTGTCAGTTTGTTGAGATATTCGCGAGAGGCCGCGACTCGTTTTTGCCCTATTTTGAGCGCTTGAAAGTATTGCAAGTGTGATTGTTTTGTATTGTAATTATTAAAATGTACAGAAGCTAGTTATACCAAATCACACAAAAACAATCTGTGCCACTAACAAACCAAGTAATCATACTATTAAATGAAATGACAACCCAAGTGCAAAACAAAAAATCTCTGAGTATACAAGACGAGGCACTCATCAAGGAGACATTTAATAGAATTTTGACCACTGGTCAAATATACAACGTAGATGAGATAGAATCATGGTTTGAAAATGAGGGAAGCTGGACTCACAAACCAACCATCATAAGAATAACTAACATGTCACATTACGTCCAATCCAGATTTGAACAGGCACCAAGAAAACTTAACATCATATCAGAATCAGATGATTGCGGCTGCGACTAGGTATCCAATTTTTCCAATAGTTTAGATACTGTTTTACTGTTTTCAGCTCGCTGGGACAAGAGTTCATCTAGTCTTTTTTTGTTTGTGTCATTTTTGTTCTCAGCAGACACTAGCTGAAAGTATTCCTCATCAAGTGTGTTGTTTGCCTGCAGTCGTTTTATTATCTCAAATAGTATACCAATCAACTCATTTTGGGCACGAATAAGCTCGTCTTTTTCTGGTGCAGACACAGCCAGAATTTACAATTATAGTTAATGAGTGTATTTGGTGTGTATGGTAAAGGTTAAAGTGTATTTTAGTTTGGCCACTAAGAACAGATTAAACATCTGTCATCTAGTCCAGCTGTGTTAGAATTTTCTTAATGTCATAGTCAGAGATTTGTTTTTTTGCAGAATCAAAGAATTGCCATAGTTTTTGTTTTGAATATCCCGACTTTTTGTATGCATTTGCCTGCAGTGCCATTTCTAGCTTGTCAACCTGATGAAGTAGTTTTGCTTCCTTTGAGATATTTTTTTGATATTCAATCCACAAAGACCAGTATTGTTTTCTAGTTTTTGCGTCAAGTGAAGACAGGATCTTTTTCATTGCTATATTTTCCAGTTTTATTTTCTTTGATTTTGTTACATCATCTGGTGTTAGATCACCAGTAATTGATTCTGCCAAATCATGCAGGATTGCCATCTTTATTGTTTTTTCAGAATCTAATTTTTTGGCATCAGATAGAAACATTGCGATTGCGGCAACTGAATATGCATGATCTGCAATAGACTCTGTGTGTACCATTCCAAGTTTTTTCTGCCATCCAGTACGTGGTATGGTCTTTAGTCGTATGATGAACTCAAAGAGTTTTAGGTTAGAACTTTCTCTTGTCGCCTTCAAGCAGGCCTGATCCATGATGAATCCTGTCTATATGCTTTGAGAGTTCATCACTGGTTCCAAATTCTGATTGACAGTATGGGCATGAAACTTTACTCATGACTTCATCTGAATTATCGTAGCTATTAAATTAATTGAGATTGAATAATCAAAAGATAATAATTCCAATTTTGCAATCAGTGCGATTGAAAATCTATACCAAAACAGGCGATGATGGTACTACTGGATTACAAGGGGGAAGACGCATATCAAAATCTGATCTTCGAATTCAGTCATATGGTGCAGTAGATGAGATAAATTCTGTTTTAGGGATCATATTAGCGCACCAGTTGGACTCGGATATCAAAGATTTACTCACATTAATTCAAAACGAACTCTTTGTTGCTGGTTCTGATCTGTCAGATCCAAATTTAGCAAATGTAAAAAACCGCATAGCAGAGCCAATGATTGTAAATCTAGAAAATCATATAGATCAATTTGAAAGCGAGCTTACACCAATTACCAATTTTATACTGCCCGGTGGCCACAAAGTGGCAGCCCACCTACATTTGGCTCGAACCACTACAAGACGTGCGGAGACACTACTAGTAGAATTAGCGAAAAAAGAACAGCTAAATCCAGCAGTTCAAAAATACCTGAACCGATTATCTGATCTTTTATTTGTCATGGCCCGTCTTGTAAACAAAAGAACCAAAACACCAGACATAATTTGGAAGCCATAACAAATTTTTCAAGCACCAAAAGACACTTTAATTCCTAAATTTGGACGAAAAATACCGCCAAGGTAGCTCAGCCTGGGAGAGCACTCCGCTGAAGACGGAGCCGTCGTGGATTCAAGTCCCACCCTTGGCATACACTTTTTTATTATGCGCTCTACCAATCATAGCAGATGTAGTAAGACAAGAACAGTTCCAAATATTCCAGCACACATCACGATTACTGGGACGGCAATTTTGGATTTCCACACATACAGGATCAGAAGTGAAATTGCAAAAATCCCAAATGCTGCAAGATTTGTTATGCCAGATTGCAAGAGATGAATTGTCGTAACTCCAATCAAACCAATTGCTCCTGCAGTGAGGCCATCAAGAAAAGAGTGCACAGTTTTGTTCTCAATTATACGTTCTAGGTATTTGTGACCAAAAATAGTAAATGCGAATGCAGGAAAGAATATTCCAATTGTCATTAGAATTGCACCCAAAAACCCACCCCCTAGATAGCCAACAAAGGTTCCAATAATCACAAGCGGTGCGGGAATTACTCCAGAAAGGCCAATTCCGTCTAGAAATTGAGTGTTAGTCATCCAACCTCCAGATATTGCGTCATGTTGTAAGAATGGAATTACTGTATATGCACCTCCAAATGTGAGTAGCCCAGAGCGAAGGCCAGATAGCAACAAATCTACTGGTGTGACATTTCCAGTAGATGTAGAGTTCAACTCTATCTGGGCAAGAGGATTTGTCATATTTGGTGAAAAGATTGCAAGAGATACAAACAACGGAACCCACAAAGACAAGCCAAGTGCTGGATGTTTTCTTTTTGATATGAAATAGCTAACAGCAGACAATCCAAGTGTTATAGCAAAATGAGTCTGGAGTAGTTCAGATATTGTTGCAAGGCCTGCAATTGCAAAAAGCCATCTATCTACTATGGTGTGTCTTCCAATTCGATGAACTGCCCGTATCAATAATGCCCCAACTACTGCTTGAAACCCAAAGAACAATCCCGAAAAAATTGGCGAGTGTATCCCATATGCAACATAAAACCAAGACAGTCCCAACATCAAAAGTAGTCCGGGAAACATGAATCCAAGTCCCGCAAGTATTCCGCCCAGACGACCACGAGAAATAAATCCAAAATATACACACAGTTCATGCGCCTCTGGCCCCGGCAATGCCTGATACACGCCAAGTATGCGATTGAATTTCTCTTTAGTAATCCACTTTTTCTCGTCAACTAATTCCTGTCTTATCATTGCAATTTGTGCAACTGGCCCACCCCATGCTAACAGGCCAAACCGTAGGAATCTAATGAAAAGTGCAAGATAAGATTCGTGTGGGGTTGGAGGTTCAGATGACATTTCGTTGTTTCTCCACATCATAAGAAACTAAATTTAAACAGTTAAGGTTGTGGTTCATAAATTCTTATTTCCAAGTTTTGCTCGTGGCATTCTGGCATAGATGGGTGAGGGTACATAACGATTCACCAACTACTCACCCTTGGCACATTTTTTATTCAACAAAACAGACAGTTGCAAAACTATGTCAAATACATACATCAGCTTGTTCATAATAAAAACACGGCATCTTATCATCATAATGTTTGATGATTTATTGATGAAATATTGAAAGTTCTGATAATAGATGATAATAAACCACTAGTAGAAACAATAGTTAGTTTTCTTGCAATAAAAAACATCCAGTGTAAAGCGATAACAAACGGAAAAGAGGGGCTTGATGCCATAATGAAAGAAACGTTTGATTTTGTGTTGCTAGATCTAAACATGCCTGGATTCTCAGGATTTAACATCTATTCATTTCTAAAAGCACACAATAACCTAAAATCAAGCCATGTAATTGTGATTACCGGTCAAAGGTTGTTCGATAAGGACGTTCGAGAGATGATGCTTGCGGGAGTAAAACGCATCATAAAAAAACCCTTTAGCCTAAATGACCTATATGACGAATTCAGACAACTATCAATGTACCAGCGTGCGTCATAACCTACCCCTTTAAAATAAGAATATTTTCTAACAACATTTTCGGGCATTGCTTTTTCATATACTGAACGTTGCAAATCACTATAATGACATACTGGAAAATGGTAATGCAGGCCGAGAAGCAAGAAAAACACTCACTAATTTTTAGATCGAATGATTTTATGGAATACAAAAAAGTAAGTAATGTTTTAATACACGGAGATTGCCTCATGAGAAAGTTAACTTGACAAAAAAAGAAGTCAAAAAGACAGTTAAAGTGGAAAAGAAGGCAAAAGCAAAGGCTGCACCTAAAAAAGAAAAATCAGTAAAAAAGTCAAAATCAAAGAAAAACGCCAACTTTTCGCCAGACGACGGTCTTGTCATAATAGACGAGAAACTAGAGGAAGACAAAGAAGCCGAGTTAGAGGCACGCAAGTTATACTTGGAAGAAGCAAGATCGCAAGAAGTCGAAGACTAAACCTTTATTCGCAAAACCATTCCATCACATAGTAATGCGAGCTGTCTGTCTTGTCACAATCAAACCGGGCAAAACCAACAAGGTTTTGGAGTCATTGCACAAAAAGCGCAAACTACTCAAAGAGATTCTTCCAGTTACTGGACGTGCAGACATTTGTATTTTACTTCAGGGTTCCTTTGATGAGATAAACAACATGGTGATTGACTTTAAGAAAATCAAGGAAATCGTTACAACAGAGACATTAATTGAGGTGGAGGTAAATCTGGGATGGTAAAGGCAGTCATTTTGGTAAAGTCACCAAAAAAGTTAATTGCCGCAAAGCTTGGCAAGCTCCAGTACGTGTATAATTCATTCCCAGTGTCAGGCCAATTTGACGCAGTTGCGTTTGTCCAAGTAGACGACCTATCCCAAATTCGAGAAATCACTACAAAAATCCAAATGATTCCCGGCGTTGAGCGAACCGAAACCATGATGGAGATACAATAAAGCATTTAACATCGCACTGCATAACCATCCTGTGAACATAAAGCGCGTGGGAAACGTAATTTTGGCGGTAAAAGACTTGGACAAGTCCATTTCCTTTTACCACGAACTACTCGGGTTGCCAATCAAAAACCAAAGAAGAACCTGGGTGGATCTAGGACAAACGGGAGCACTGTTAAGTTTGCATCCAGCTGGATTAACAGCGGATCATTCCTCAAGCAACTTGGAAGGCGGGATTGTGATTGGATTTTTGGTAGGCGATGTCAAATCTGCACTGGATGAGCTAAAATCAAAACAAGTCAGAGTTCACCGAGAGATAATGGACAGAGAAGCAGGGAAGAACGCAATTGTGTTGGATCCGGACGGATACATGGTATCTTTGTTTGAGCCTAAATTTGCGGATTCGGATCAGCAATCAAAGGGTTATCACGGATTTACCCCAGCCTAAAAAACACTCTTTACTTTTCTTATTATTTCGTCTGCAGATTTTGTATTTGGATTAATGGAAACATAGTATACAACATTTTTGTTCGGAATACAAACAATGATTGCATTTTTGTGACGTATCATTGCAGAACTTAATTGCCCGAATGCATTTGATTGTGAGTTACGAAGTGTAATGAGATTTGAGATTATGAAAAATTCGTTTTTTGCAGATTCTGGATTTAGTAGTGGTTTTAGTCCAGGTCGTATTATGCCAGTTAACGTTCTACCAAACTCGTTTATTACACCTGCATAACGAATTGATTTTGATATTTTAATAATTTTTTGACAGTTTTTCCTATATTGGATGACGGATTCTCTCCATTTTTGCTCGGGTGTTTTGCTCAACAATGACAGTTGCGGTATTAAAGTTAAAAAGAGTTTGTCTCAGACTTTTTTATTCTTGAATGATTCGATTCTTTTTTTGAGCTCAACATTTTCCAGTCGTAGTCTTTCGTTTTCCTCTTTTGATGCATAATCCGTTGCCATTTTGTGACTCATTGGATGTCCTGGTGCAAACATAGATGAACTCATATCCATCAAACCAGATGCATGTTTTAGATACATTTTGTTAAAGCCATTAATCTTGGCAGTAAAAGTAGAGTTTTCTGCAATCATCTTTTCTTTTAGCTTGGCAGGATTCATCGCCATCGAACCTATCAGAGCCGGTGGGTATCGTAGTGCACTAAATGGATTGAGGCCGAATCCAAACGGATAGCCGTACATTTCCATAAACGCGCTAATTTCTGTTGGGTCCATGGTTTGCCTAATCTGGAACAGTATTTTTGCTTTGGCATTACGCACAAGATATACTGTGATGTCAAGGCCTAGTCGTTTTTTATCAAATTGAGCTGATCGCAGATCCTTATAGCGATCAGAGATCGCAGGCTAATACACATGGGATTTAAGCTAAAGCATTGCACAAAATGCAAAAAAAACATCAGTATGGGCGAGCTACACAAAATCGTAATGTATGTAATTCAAGAAA
The DNA here is from genome assembly GCA_052387615.1 of Candidatus Nitrosotenuis sp. Lineage (GTDB taxonomy): Archaea > Thermoproteota > Nitrososphaeria > Nitrososphaerales > Nitrosopumilaceae > Nitrosotenuis. The sequence goes on from JBQTIZ010000074.1 coordinate 18,523, forward strand.
AGTTCACAGACCATCATTACGAGCACATAGAGTGTCCCGACAAGTTTACCATCTAGTCAATGCAAACCCAGACTGGATACAGGCTTCCATCATCTCGATGATATTTCCACTCGTTGTTCTTCCAGACAGCTTTTTCAAATCCAGATTGGATTGATGGATGAATTCTTGAATATACATCATCGCCGATTAGTATTTGGTTTGGTTTTGCCATGCTTTGAATTTTTGCTGCAATGTTCATGACTGGTCCCAAAATATCCACGTGCGATTTTTTGGAATCACTTCCATATCGTACAATCATGTTTTCGCCATAGTCAATGCCGACTTTAATTGCTAGATCAGGATAATCATATTGATTCAAAATAGGATTGATTCCCTGTTGTATTACAGAAAGCATTGATTTTGAACACATTACTGCGCTGTCTGTAGGCAAGAGTTGATTTTCTTCTGCAGGAAAGTATCCAATCACTGCATCACCTACGAATTTTAGGACAAACCCACCATGGTGACGTATTGTTTGTGCCATTTCTTGCGCAAAGCACGTAATTATTATGGCTACTTTGTCTTCTGGTAGGTCTAATGTGATTTGCGTTGAGCCAACCAAATCCACATACATGACCACCATTTTCATTCGAGAAAAGACATGTTTGCGCAAAAATGCATCAGACTCATCTTCTTGTGGGGAATACTCGTATCCACTTTTTAGAGCACGCCAGACTCGGTTTTGTGTTTCTTTGATTAACGTTTCAGAGTCAACTACACGTTCTGATGACTTGGATAGCATCATGTCTATTACATCATAATCTTTTTCGGCCTTTTTTGGTGGATCCTTTGATGATTCTTTCGCTACTGGTGGGGTTTTTTCTGCGCTGCTCATTATTCTGCACCTATTCTAGTGGAAAGTTGGAATCGCAAATGGGGCATTTTGCACGTCTACCCTTATAAGCGTCATCGTAATACTGGATTACTTCGACCTTGCAATTTGAGCATAAAATCTTGTTTAGTGCCACTTTCAACAAAAAGTAATGTAATTTTGTATTTAAGAGGTTGGTACAACATATTGGTACAAAGCATTAGGATTTTTAGGCTCAAAAAACGCTCATCTATGTGCGCCTAGGCAGCAAAACCAGTGACGAGTTTTTTGGTATTCTGGGACAAAAATCAGAGAAAATCAGCAGGCTATTTCAAAGTAATATGGAGAGTATAACCAAGGCAATACCGATCAAAGTAATGCTTGGTGATACGACGGTTACTGATCAGAATACGTTTGATCCCGATGCAGTAGGTAAATTCTACAATTCAATACTAACCAAGCTGCCTGGATGGAGAACCGATGGAATCACCACAACGTCAGATGAGGACCTGAGACGAATCTTTGTAAAATTGGAATGCCAAGTTGGAAACTATGTTCTGTTATGGCATTTGGCATTACAATATCATGCTTTGTTATATTACAAGCCAGACAGTAAAGTACCAACAATCCAAAAAGAGCTGGCAGAAATAATGGATAATACCATAAACAAGGAAAAAGAGCTTGCCGAGCTGACGGATTCAATGATAAAAGAAAGATTAGACGCAATGGGCCACAAAGAATTGAATGAGCAAAAACTCTTCGAGGTATTATTCAATGACGACAAACTCAGAGAAGAAGTAGTACAAGAGACTGAAAAAAAGACAGATTTTGATTTTAAGGCAAAAGATCAAAGAAAAAAAGAGCTTTTCAAAGAATTGGACAATCTTTTGATAGAGGCCTACACCACAACATCCGTTCTAATCGACGAAAACAGATTAGTGACTGGGGAAGAGGGATGTGTGTGCACATTTGATCTTGATTTTCTAAAAAAGAAAGCAAAGGAAGCATTATTTGATCCAAAAAGAATGTCGTCAGAAACAAAACAAAACATTATCAAAGTGTTAGACAATGCTGTTTCGGCATTGATAAATTAAGAAATTATATATCACTCCAAGACATAATCATAATAACAAAAAGCCAAAGGAACAATGAACTAAATTTCTCTAGCTCAAGGGAGAACGTTCCTTTGACTAACTATGTACGATCATCGTCAATCTATTTAAGATCTATGTGGGATTTTGTACCTAAATCACCATACTAACAATCAACACGTGTGATTTTTGCAATTAGTCAAGAATTTGGACACGAAATTAAATATACCGAGGAACAGTCGATTTAGTCTAATGATTCCTCGGTACGAAGATGTTGTAAAGATTAGAAATACCTACAGCAATGTAATCCGTAAGACTCCTCTATATTACTCAGAAACGTTTAGCAGAATGTCTGGCTCCAAAGTATACCTAAAAGAAGAATTTGCGCAAAAAACTGGCTCATTTAAGCTTCGGGGGGCATATGCAAAAATCAAGTCATTATCCCAAGATGAGAGAAAACACGGAGTGATTGCAGCATCTGCTGGAAACCATGCGCAGGGAGTAGCCTATGCATCAAAACTGGAAAAAATTCCCTGCACTATTGTAATGCCTGTTACTGCATCTCCTGCAAAGGTTGCCGCAACCCGTGGATATGGTGCCAAAGTAATCCTTGATGGAATCAATTATGATGAATCGTGGATAGAAGCGCAGCAGATATCAAAAAAGACAGGTGCCAGAATCATACATGCATTTGACGATCCGCAAATAATTGCAGCAAACGGTGCAATTGGATTAGAAATACTAGAAGATCTACCAGATGTTGATGAGATTTATGTGCCAGTGGGTGGCGGGGGCCTTGCGGCTGGGATCCTAATTGCAATAAAGAGTAAAAAGCCAAATATCAAAGTAATTGGAGTCGAATCAAAGGCATTTCCTGCAATGAAAGATTCCATAAAGGTTGGAAGGTTGCAAGCGGTCAAAGGTGGCAGAACAATAGCGGACGGAATTGCAGTCAAGATGCCAGGAAAAAACACGTTTAGAATAATCAATGAGCTAATAGATGACATTGTGACTGTAGACGATACCCAAATAGTAAAAACAATGTTTTTGTTAATGGAGCGTGCAAAAACAGTTGTAGAGCCAGCAGGCGCTGTGGCACTGGCATATCTTCTAAATGCTAAATCTTCACCAAATAAAAAAGTCGTGCCGATTTTGGGAGGTGGAAATGTGGACATGTATCTACTAGGTCAAATTGTATCAAAGGGTCTTGCAGCAATGAGCAGAATGGTTAAGATCTTCATTTTACTCAAAGACAAACCAGGTGCATTAAAGGAAGTAGTAGACGAGATTGCCTCACTTTCCGTAAACATCGTGGAAGTAGTACACGATAGACTCAGCTCACAAATTGATGCAGGAACTGCAGGTGTAACATTGAGCTTGGAAATGGAGGGGCGAGAACATGCACAAAAACTGATTGCACATCTAAAATCAAAGAACATTCAATTCAAGTTGCTCACTTGAATTTTTTTTGAACAAATTTAGTCAGTCCGAATTTTTTCAATTCATCAGATTCTGCCAGAACTAATTGATGTTGCTTTTCTCGGAATTTTTTCAGCTTTGGTTTTAATTCTGAAAACTCTGCAGCTAAAATTTTTGCGGCATAAAGGCCTGCATTTGCTGCCTTGTTGACACCAACTGTTGCAACAGGCGAACCATTTGGCATTTCTACTATGGATAATAACGAATCCATTCCGCCAAATGCGGAAAACTTGAATTCAGATTTTTTGTCGGATTTATCATTGTATACCATGATTGGAACGCCAATTACAGGAATTATGGTATGCGATGCGATCATTCCAGGTAAATGTGCAGAGCCGCCTGCACCCGCAATTATAACTCGAATTTGGTTTTTTTCTGCATGTCGTGCATATTCTTCTAGTCTTGTTGGGGTACGATGTGCTGATACAATTTGATCCTCATGCAATATTCCAAAATCATCTAAAACTTTTGCCGCATTATGCATTATTTTACTATCAGAGCTAGAACCCATTATTATGCCAACAAGTGGCTTTTTTGGCAACATTATTTGAGAAAACAAACGCGCTACTTTTAACAATATCTGATTCGACGTAACTATTTTTAATAGAAGAATGATCCGATGAAATGATGAAGCAGATTTTAGGAATTATTGGTGGAGGCCAGCTTGGGATGATGTTGACTGAGGCTGCAAAAATGATGTCAGAACACATTTCAGATGTCATAGTCCTTGATCCAACTCCAAATTGTTCTGCGGCACAGGTTGGAGCAAAACAAATTGTGGCAGATTTTAAGGATGAAGAAGCGATTTTGGAGCTTGCGTCAAAGGTAGACATCCTCACATATGAAATTGAGTCGGGCAACAGCGAGGTTCTAAAGAATGCTGAATCAAAAACAACCATCAATCCATCACCTGAAACGCTGCGAATAATACAAGACAAGTTTTTGCAAAAAACATTTCTTGCACAAAACAAAATCCCAGTAACAGACTTTGTAGAAATAAACTCGCTTGACGATCTCAGACAAAAAATAAAGCAATTCGGTTATCCAGCGCTTCTAAAAGCAAGAAGAGATGCCTACGATGGTAGAGGAAATTATAAAATAAAATTAGAAAATGAATTAGAACAGGCCTACAACACGTTTTCTGGAAAAACTATGATGCTTGAGAAATTTGTTGACTTTAAAATGGAGGTATCAGTCATTGCAGCTCGTAATACCAAAGGCCAAATCGCAACATATCCAGTAGTAGAAAACATTCATGAAAACAACATACTAAGAATCACAATTGCGCCAGCGCGTGTATCAGACAGTGTGGCAAAACAAGCTGAAAAAATTGCACATGATACTATGGATGTACTACATGGTGCTGGGGTTTTTGGAATAGAAATGTTTGTCACAAAAGATGATACAGTCATCATCAATGAGATTGCACCACGCGTGCATAACTCTGGACATCACACTTTACAATCAAGTAAAACATCACAATTTGAGCAACACCTAAGAGCAATACTTGGCCTAGATCTTGGAGACACAAAACTAGTTCATCCAGCTATAATGTACAATATTTTGGGAACGGATGAATTTTCTGGTAAATACAAGCTAGCTGATTTTACCGCAGAGAATCTCTATTTGAAAATGTATGGAAAAGAAGAATCAAAACCACAAAGAAAGCTTGGACACTTTAATCTGGTTGATGTCAAAGACACGCTAGGCCCGATTGGATTGCTAGAATTATTAGAAACCATAAAAAAACAAATTAAATTCATTAAAACATGATGTGTGAATGTATAGGATTTGTCTAGTCATTCTAGACTAGCAGTTCAAACTAATATACCAGATTTGTTTAGAGTTAGGGAATGCAGATACGAGATGAGCTAATTACAACGCTAAAGCATTTTGATTTGGACGACATTGATGCGCAGTTATACGTTGGATTGTTACAGATTGGTCCACTCTCCGTTGGGAATTTGGCTGCAAAATTAGACATTGAACGCGGAAAAGCATATAGATCGCTTGAGAAATTACGTAGTCTTGGCCTGATCACAACCACGATGACGAACCCAATTATCTGTAAACCCGTTGAGCCACAAGAAGGCCTAACAAACATCATTCAAAGAAAAGAGAATGAATTCATCACAATGCAAAAGCTCGCAGCCAAATTAGCAGATGATCTCAAAGACATCACACGAAAACAACAACCGATAGAAGCTACAACAGTATCCATCGTTCAAGGTAGACACAACATTTACTCTAGAATCGGCAAATTATTTTCAGAGTCAAAATCCATCATATACGTAGTTACAACTGGAAAAGACCTAGTTCGAATGTATCATACATCAATTCCAGAAAAAATAAAGATCTGTAGAGAAAACGGTGGTCAAATCAGAATGGTGACAGATGTTGATGAGCCAGGTACAATCTCCATAATTAGTAAACTTGGAGCATCTGAAATCAGAACTGGCAAGCTTCCATCAAAAAGCAGAATGATAGTAGAAGAAGGAAAACACCTCATCATGTCAGGAGGCATAAACGAATCCATGGATATGAATGATGATGGGGATTCCGTGTTGGATAGTAATTCTATTGAAATGGTTGGAAACATGTACAGCTTGTGTGAACATTTATGGAAAAAATCAAAAACTGTCGAGCTAATGAAAAAGTTAGCAAAATAATTTTTAAGAATTTTCATGTTTAGGCAAAAAATGCAAGCTTGCCATTAAATAAATTCAAACAGGATTAAACAAGCATATGTTGGAACTAGTCTCTTTGGATGGAATTAGGATTATTTTGGCACTAGTTATGCTTGGAATTGCATGTGCGTCAGATATAAAAAAGCGCGAAATAAGCGACATCATTTGGATTGTCTTTGGAGCAATTGCCGTCTGCTTGATTCCATTTAGTGATAACATTTTGGAAGGATTACTCAAGATAGGCATATCCATGATAATTGCACCAGTTGTAATCATAGTGTGGCGATTTGGTCTTTTTGGTGGAGCTGATGCATTTGCATTAATTGTTCTTGGTGCACTAGTACCAAATGCCACACTTGCTCAAGGCACAATAACACCATTTACTGTATTGACAAACGCAGTATTACTCTCAATCATACCAATGCTAGTCAATGTGACAAGAAACACAATTCTGCTCGCAAAAAAGCAGAATATCTTTGAAGGGTTTAATGAAACAAAGACTAAAAGGATTCTTGCCATGTTTATTGGATACCGATCTGCAAATCCCAAGTTTGGCTTTTCAATCGAACAAAAACAAGGCAATTACAAAAAACTCAATTTGTCTATCCAACACGCAGAATATGCAGAGTTTTGCAATACAAAAGACACATGGATAACTCCAGGCATCCCGTACATGATATTCATTGCGGCAGGTTTTATTTTGCAATTAGTTCATGGAGATATCATATTTAATGTCTTTAGCGCTTTTTGGCACTTGTAACGAATCATGGATTTTTGTTAGATAATTACAACCACGCAAATTATGAGATTAGTACAATTTATTAATTAATTAAAATGGCTCAAAGTCAATGGCATTAAAAATTGCACTAGTCATCACCGCAATTTCGATTGTACTGCTTGCAATTTACGGAGCAGATGCGGCAATTGGCAAAGGAACAGAGCAGGGATTCTTGCCATTTGATCATAAGATACGAGGTATTGGACTAGGCGGTCCTGCAATGATTTTGCCAATAATTGCATTTTTCATCTCACGAAAAGAAGCATCCAAACCACTTGCTGTGATGCTTTTTGTAACAGGCATAATGATAGTTGTAGGAGGTTCTGTGTTTCTCTCAATGCCGCCATCAGATCAGCTAAGAAATGTAATGATGGAAGCAATTCCATTGTTTGGAGTTGGAGCATTCCAAATTGTATTGGGTGCAATAAAGATCAGAAAATGAATGCGTGCGCTAAATGCAATAAAGAGTCCATTAAAACATACGACTGTACCCATACAAACGATAAACAGTATTGCGTAGAGTGTTATACTGAGTTGCATTATTACCTAACAGAGCAATGATAGAAATCCAATCCTTAATTCAATGGGTTAGCTCCCTTGTATCTGAATATCTCTATTTAGGAGTCTTTGTAGCTGCAATAATCGAGACTTTGTTTCCACCAATTCCAACAGCTGCCATCTTTCCATTTGCGGGCTATTTTGCATCACAGAGCGGCATGGGTCTCATTGAAGTAGTTGGCCTAGGAATGGCGGGCGGGGTCGGTGCAACTATTGGTTCTACAGTGATTTACCTAGTGTGCATCAAACTTGGACGGATTGCTATGTTACGATATCTCAAACACGTTAAGATTTCTGAACAAAAACTGGCAAGAATTGAAAAATGGTTTGAAAAACATGGTGAGAAGGCAGTGTTTTTGGGAAGAATGGTTCCAGTTTTGAGAGAAATGATTTCAATTCCTGCGGGTTTGCTTGGCATGAGGCCAATCAAGTTTCTCATCTACACGTTTTGCGGTTCTTGTATTTGGAGCATATCCCTAACACTTGTTGGCTATTATTTTGGCCAAATAACACTTGGAATATTCTAAATTATCCATAGATTTTAAAACCCAAAACGCAGCACAAAGTCGTTGCAAGTAATCATTTTAGCTGGTGGTCTAGGTAGCAGATTAAAGCCCATTACAGATTACGTCCCAAAATCACTAATTCCAATAAACAACATTCCGCTAATAGAGTGGCAGATAAAACAGTTAAAAAAATTTGGGATAAACAATTTCATAATTTGCACAGGTTACAAAACAGATCAGATTGAAAACTATCTTGAACATAGGGAAAACTTTGACTCGAAAATACAATATTCAATAGAAAAAACACCGCTTGGTACTGGCGGTGCAATAAAAAAGGCCGCAAAACTAGTCAAAGGGAAATCTTTTCTAGTTCTTAACGGAGACGTCATAACCACAATAGATGTTCGCAAATTATATCCACATCCAAACTCAATTGCATTAATAGAGCTGAGAACAAAGTTTGGTACTGTAGAGACAGACGGTCCTAAGATAACCAAATTTAGTGAGAAAAAGCCACCGGCAAATATTTGGATGAATTCAGGAATCTATCATCTTGATAAAAGCATAGTTTCTTCCCTCCCCCCAAAGGGCTCAATAGAAGAAACCACATTTTACAAATTTGCACAGAAAGGAAAAATTATTGGGATAAAATTCAAAGGCGCTTTTTGGTACTCTATTGATTCACACAAAGACTTGAATGAATGTTCAAAGGCATTAAAAGACAAAAAACCATAGTGACAAAACAATGAAATTATCATACAGCCTTGGTTCTCTTTTATCAATCGACGAATTGTTAAAATGTGCTGAAAAAACCAGAAAATCAAAACCTGACACCGTCTGGGTTCCTGAAACTTGGGGTATGGAAAATTTTGCAATGCTCAGCGCTGTATCTGCAAGAACTAAATCCAAGATAGGCTCATCAATCATCAACATTTACTCTCGCAGTCCAGCACTAATTGCAATGGGTGCTGCAACAATTGATACAATATCAAACCAAAGACTAGTCTTAGGTCTTGGAACCAGTAGTGTCCCAATCATTCAAGGACTACACGGATATCCATTTGAAAAACCACTACGCAGAATGAGGGAAACAGTAGAGATAATCAGATTAGCACTATCTGGAAAAAAAATCAATTATTCCGGCGAGATATTTTCTCTGAGGGGATTCACCATACTAATCAAGCCGCCTCGCGCAAACATTCCAATCTACATCGCTGCAATAAACCAAAAAATGACAGATCTCACATGGAGGGTGGCCGACGGAGTAATCTTTTATCTTAGGCCAGTTTCTGAGATGAGGAACACGATATCAAGAATGCAGAAAAAAAGAACCATAGATGTGGCATGCCAGATAATAACAAGTGTTTCAGAAGATGGAGATCTAGCAAAGGAGCGAGTACGCAAAACACTTGCATTCTACATCTCTGTTGGCGAAATTTATAGAAAGTTTTTAGCAGAAAATGGATTCAAAAATGAAACTAACAATATTTATGCAGAATATCAAAAAACAGGTCTAAAATCAAACCACGAGTTTGTAACAGACTCCATGTTACAAGCACTTACTATATCCGGTTCACCACAAGAGTGCAAAAAACAGCTAAAGAAAATCTATGAGGCTGGAATTACACACCCAATCATTCAATTCAATCCAATTGGAGATGTGGAGAAATCCTTTGACTTGCTGACAAAAACATTTAGTGATGTATAATGAAAGTTGGGATTGCTGGATATTGTACTACCAAGTTTTCATTGAATGACGCTTCGATAGAGAATCTCCTTTTTGCTGCAACAAAACAACTATTTCACAACACCAATAACTTGTCGCAAAAAGATGTTGATGCGGTATTGGTATCAACTAATGACAACAAAAAATATCTCGCACCAATAGTTTCAGAGCTTGCAGGAATAACCCCAAAAATATCTCACAGTATTGAGAGCATGTGCAACTCTGGTACAAATGCAATTGTCTCTGGATTTTCATACATTTCATCAGGCATGACAGATGTTGTACTAGTGGTTGGGGCTGAACGAGTGGAAAATCCAGGCCAAGTATTAGACTGGGATACCTCACGTGGAGAATTCAAGCATCCAATATTTTGGGGAACGATGTTTACCAAGGCTCACAAAAGAAAATTTGGAACAACCGATGAAGAAACGGCACATGTATCTGCATTGAATCATAAAAACGCACAAGACAATCCCACTGCACATAACCCAAAAAAATACACATTAGATGAAATCATGAATTCAAAAAGACTAACTGATGATCTAAGACTACTTGACTGTTCACGTTCTTGTAGTGGCAGCTCTGCAGTTTTGCTTGTATCGGAAAAAGTTGCCAAAAAATTCACCGATTCCCCAGTGTGGATTAGCGGCATAGGACAAAAGACAACATCCGCCAGCTTTACAAAAAATGATCTAACTAAACTAGACTCTACAATAGATGCCGCATTTCAAGCATATTCCATGGCAGGAATAGAGCCAAACCAAGTAGATGTAGCAGAGATTCACGATGCATTTTCCATTTGTGAGTTGATGATATTGGAAGATTTAGGAATCACTCAAAAAGGAAAAGCAGGCGAATTTGTGATGGATTTGTACAAAACAAATAGTAAAAAAATCAATCCGCGAGGAGGTTTAATCGGAGCAGGCCATCCACTCGGAGCAAATGGAATTGCACAGATATCAGAGATTGCATCGCAGCTTTCTGGAAATAGTGCAACAAGACAAGTAGAAAATGCAAGAATTGGACTAGTGCAAAACATGTCAGCTGCAGCTACATCGTCAACTGTTTTGGTAATGAAAAGATGAATTTTGAATCTGAATTAAAAAAAGGAAAGTTTGTAGTAGGAGAATGTGCAAAATGTCATAAAGTAAGCTGGCCGCCAAACGAATCTTGTAACCGATGTTTTGGAGGTCTAACTTGGAGAGCAGTAAAAGAACCAGGCACAATAATAGAGTGGTCTGCCAAAGATGACGTGATGTTTTGTATGACAGAGTTTGAAGAATCAGTGAGAGTGCTTGGGATAATTTCAGGCAATAATGATCTAAAACCAGGACAAAAAGTCAAAATCGCCAGTTGCGATTTTGATGAAACCCCAAAATTTACATTTATTGCAGAATAATTAGTCGATAGGCCAAGAATTATTGATGATAATACAATAACCTAGTCTTCTATAACTAAGAAATCACAATATGGTATTGTCAAACCTAGCAAAACAGATACAAAAATCAACAATTCCAAAAAAGGACAATATCAAAATTGCGAGAACTAGACGACAGCGCGGATATCATTGGGAAGACACGCTAGTAAAGCGATTCAATTCACTTGAAGATTGGAAGGGATTCAGATTGGGTTCACCAAGTGTTGGTTTGCCAGACATTTTGGCAGTCAGTACAAAAAATAGCACCATATTCACAATAGAGGCAAAATCTGGCACCACAAACTCGCTCGTTGTTCCATACGATCAAATAATACGATGTCTAAAGTGGGTGGACAATTTTGAGCTGTATCAAATCCGCGAAGTGATTTTTGCATTCAAGTTTCTGTCAAAGAAGAGAATTGGGCTAGGAGAATATGAAAAAAGAGAGCTTAGAGAGTTCTACAAGATTTGGGACAGGTCAAACCAAATATCAGACTTTGCATGCAACTATGATGGCACTACATATTCTATAATAGATGCCAAACGCCAAAGATTAGACCTCAAAGATTACACCATGCCGTTTGTGAGTAAAAATACCAAAACAATACAAAATACCCAGTGATAAAAGATGCAATTTAGAATAACTCTTTAATTATCGAATCGTCATAGTATCATTATGAGCTTTGAGGAATTTGTGGATGAACGTGTGCTTGTAAGCCACAATGTGCTTGGAGACAAAGAAATGAAGATAAAAATTTTAGAGGTTTCAGACGAACACCCCCCGGTACAGTGGAAATTTGGTAATAGAGTAAAGGTAAACAAGATACTAATCACGATAAAGCATCTAAATACACAGCAAGTCGAGGAAGGAGAATTTGATATCGACTCCATCGAAAAAGAACTTAAAGCACGTAGTCACTACACCTCGACTAATCGATGGGTGGCAGTAAATGATATCAAAAATGGCTATGTGGTAAACTCCAAACATGTCAATCTTATTTCTGATGCTGCAGCGTTAGAATACATCGTTTTTTGATAGTATCTAATTTTTCTCCAGATTACAAAAATTAAAGGAAAACTATAAGAAAGTACTCTAAAATCATCAGATCATGTCATCAAGAGAGATTTCAATCTCAGGCACAGATTACAACATCACACTGACTGATCAGCTCATCAACCAAGTAAACAACCTAAAATCACTATACAGTGCAGCCTATGAAGATCCAGAAAGCTTTGAGCAGGTAAGCTCCGAAATCTCGACTGCAATCAACGAAATTGCGGCACTCGCAGAGCCGCCAGTATCTGATGATGACTTGGATGGGTTTATCCAAGAGATAATCAAGGTAGTCGATAAAAAAGCAGAAGAGATCAAAGAAGTATTAGAAGGTAAATCCAGCACTAAACCAAAAAAGGAATCTAAACCGGCGAAAACCTCAAAATCAAAAAAATAACATCATTTTAGTAACAAATCAGCAAAAAATGTGTAGTTTTAGTTATATTCCACTTTACAGTAATCATTCTCATGCAAACACACTGTGAATGCGGAATTTGTGGACATTATGAAGAAAATGAATGTCTCAAAAAAGAATGCAAGTGTTGTATTAACTTTCATGTTCGTTCTGGCACAAAAAAATCCCATTAAAACAATATTAAACCAATTAAATTTCTGGCAAAAACCAAAGTCTCTGAAGAGTTTAAGCTGACTAGATATCTTAATTTGCTGAACTTACAAACCAGATAGATCAAGCATTTTTGTGGCAGCTGCAGCTTTTTGACCAGTGTCTTGAGCACCCAAACATTTTATGATCACGGCATCCACAAATAACGCATTTTTTGTCTGACAATTTACTCTCTTAGAATGGATTTGATGTGCGCTATTAGATTTTTTTCTTCCAGAGAATCAAGTATCGATAAACGTAGATTCTTGAGTCTCATTGGATCATCAGAATACAGCAAAGATATGGTGTCAATTTCTCTGAAAAACTCATGGTTATCCAAATATGCATGCATTGGAGACAAAATATGCTGATAATCAGATAATTCCTCCTTGTGTGCCTCAAGCTTGTTTATCAGCGCTAAAAATAATCCTGTTATTTTTGCAAGATCACGTCGTATTATCTCTAGATCACCTGATTGGTCTTTGAGGTTTTGCAGTAAGGTATACGAATCATCGACTTGTTTCAAAACTCCTTTGAGATATTGTTCAAATGTAACCATTTTCTTTTTATCAGACATTTATCATTGAAAAAGCTTAGTCTAGTTTTTGATTCCAAAACATTGACAATTCAAATTTAAAGCAGTGCCAATAATGGCAATCTAGATTGAAAGATAACGCTTACCTAAAGTGCATAGATCCATCGTGTGGTCTAGAATATCCAATTAATTCAAGAAATATCGAGTGTGAACGAGGGCACTTACTTGATGTGAAATACAAAAACACGCCCTCGCCAGAACTAAAAGAATTATTCTATAACAGAAGAAACCCACAGGGAAATATTTTCAATGAAAGCGGGGTTTGGCGATTCCGCGAATTGCTCAATTTCTGTCAAATAGAAACTGGAAATAGCGAAGAATGCTCAAAATATTTGGTATCTCTTGATGGCGCGGAAGGACGACAGTCAAAGCCATACCAAATGTCAAAGGTTGCAGATTTCGTTGGAATGAGTCATGATGGATTGTGGCTCCAGCCTGAAGGATACAATCCAAGTGGATCATTCAAGGATAATGGCATGTCAACTGCAGTTACTCATGCAAAATTAATTGGCGCAAAGAGAATCATCTGTGCATCAACTGGAAATACTTCAGCAGCCGCTGCAATGTATGCAGCAAATGAGAACATTGATTGTGATGTATACATTCCTGCTGGTCAAATTGCACCAGGCAAGCTTTCACAGGCATACCAATTCGGAGCACAGATCATCCAAGTGCAGGGAAATTTTGATGATGCACTAGCAAAATCATTAGATGATGCAAAAAACCATGATGGATATACAGTAAATTCTGTCAATCCATTTAGAATAGAGGGCCAAAAAACCATACCATATCGCGCAATAGAATACCTAAACTGGAGTGCGCCAGATTGGATCGTGTATCCAGGAGGAGCACTTGGTAATATTTCAAGTTGCGGGAAAGCCTTGATGGAGCTATACGAATGGGGATGGATTAAAAAAGTACCAAGGATTGCAGTAATAAATTCGGAAGGTGCAAGTACGTTGTATGATTTGTACAATGGTGAGTTTGAGGGCCAAAAACTACGATGGAATAAAGGCAAACCAAATACCGAGTTAATAAAAAAATACTATAAACACTTAGATGAGAAAGGAATTAGGCCAAAAACAAAGGCAACCGCAATACAAATTGGCAGGCCTGCAAACATACTCAAGGGATTGCGTGCATTAGAATTCACGAATGGCGTAGTCGAAAAAGTATCTGATTCTGAGATGCTTGATGGGATGTCGATAGTTGGATTGAATGGATTTGATTGCGAGATGGCATCAGGTGCATCGCCTGCAGGAATCAAAAAGCTAGTAGAAAAAGGAATCATAAAAAAAGATGAAGTCATAGTTGGAATTCTCACAGGCAGACAAAAAGACTCTAGCCTGCCAGTAGATTATCACAATAACCCATCTAATCGATTTGCAAATCCACCGAGAGACTAGATTTTATTAATTCAGGCACAAATCATACAATATTAGTTTATTAGCTCAATTTTGCAAAAATTATCGATAATTGGCAACAGGTTCTAAAAAGGCAGTCTATGCTGCCCTGTTTGGAAATTTAGGCATAGCGATAACCAAATTCATTGCGGCATTCGTTACTGGCAGTGCCGCAATGTGGGCAGAGGCATATCACTCTGCATCAGACACATTTAACCAGATTTTGATTCTGTTTGGCATCAAAACAAGCGCAAAGGCTGCAAGCCATCAACATCAGTTTGGACATGGAAGAGAGTTATTCTTTTGGTCTTTTATTGTTGCAACAATGATTTTTGGAATCTCTGGTATTTTATCACTGGAGCAAGGAGTCGCATCGTTATTAGAAGAGTCCCACAGTATCAGAAATTCGCAGGTAAGCTATATTGTTTTAGCGATAGCGTTTGGTTTTGAGGGAAATGCACTAAGAGTCGCGCTAAAACAATTCATACGAGAGATTCGAGAAAAAGGAGAAAAGATTAGTTTTTCCTCAATGATCGAGCATTTCAAAGAAAGCAAAGACATTGCATTGTTGACTGTAATAGTTGAAGATTGTGCGGCATTACTTGGAATAATTATTGCTGCAATTGGGATATTTCTATCAGATATCACTGGAAACGCAGTCTACGATGCAATTGCATCCTTGCTGATCGGTAGTATTTTGATGTTTTTTGCCTTTTTCTTGGCAAAAGAAAACAGAGGCTTACTCATTGGCGAATCCGTTACAAACAGAGAATACAAAAAAATTGTAAAATCCATCCAAGAAATTCCAGAGGTGAACAAGCTAATTACCATGAGGACGATGCATCTAGGCCCAGAAGACATACTGGTAGGCGTTCAAGTAAACCTAATTGACAATTTAGACACCGACAAAATAGAAACAGTCACTGACGCAATAGAGCAAAAAATTATGGAAGTGATCCCAAATACGAACCGAGAACACATTTTTGTCGAACTAGAGCGAGAACGAACAAAATAGTTATTTTTTAGCAAAAAATTCTTGCAGCGACTTTTTCTTTTCTTCCATATGAAAGAGGCTTTCCATGTGTGCAAACGATTCTTCATATGACTTTTGGAAAAGCATCGCCTGCATCAGCATATGATTCTCCGGTATGACGATTCCAGTTTGATCATCAGAGTAAACCATTTTTATTGTATCACCAATTGACTCCATCATGTTTGCATGAATGTGTATCATGTTAGTGTCCTTGAAGCTAAACCTCATAGATTCCGCAGCATCGCGAATTTGTTTTGTGTTCTTTGCAGTCCACAACGTTGCAACACCATGCTCCTCTTTGAACAAATCTAGTATTTCAGACGGATTTGGAGCATTATCTTTGAATCGTATGTTTATCATGTGAACGTGCATCTGTCTTGTTGGAACTTTGATTGCTTGGATGAATAGCGGTATATCTTTTCCCATGTAAAATTTCACATCGTCTTGGTGATGTGGGTTTGGGGACCACTCCACGGTATCAGGAACTGATCTTTCTGTTTGTTCGAGATCAGCCCATCTTCGAACCAGTATTGCATCAAATCTCACTAGTCTTGAACCATATTTTTCACGTAGCGGTTGTAATACTCTCCCCATGCCAGTAACATTACAGCTTCCTTGCATGACATGTTTTTTTCCGAACGCTTCCTTGTAATTAACCCGAGAATTAAACAACAAATCAGAAACGCGTTCATTGCCAAAAACGGATTCTCCTCCCTGATAGATTGCCATCACGCCTTTTGGCTCATAGAGTTGCTTTTTGTTAGTATATCCAGTTCCTCCAGGCGCACCATCTATTACGAGATCACAATCAACCAGCACGTCCTCTATTGTTCCTTTGATTTTGTAATTTTTAAAAGAGCCAATATTTTTTTGTGGCACATATACATCAAATCCACGAGAAATTGCATCATTTACTTTCTCATCTGGGGAGAATTTACCTACACCAATCACCTTGATTTGAGGATCATCTTTGATGAATTGCGCGATTCTACTCCCAATAGAACCATACCCATTAACAAAAACACGCTTCATGATTTTTTCTCACGATTGGGATTTATTTAGATTTCACAAAACAGGTACGGCTCAGTTCTTGAATTAGTTCATCGTTTTGTCCATTTTATTAGAATCAAACTTTTCGGTTATCATTACTAATGTATTTGAATTACACAAAACAACTAAATTCGCCTAAATTTCATCTGTTTTGTTGATACATGCTCCATCGTTAGGCATAGGTGCTGGAACTGCAGCTGTGGTCATAATCGGAGTCTTTTTCGTAATTAATTCTTCAATATCTGACAATTCATTTAAAATCGAAGACATCAAAGATGTGGAAAAAACACAGGTACTAGAAGAACAAATCCCACAACAAGTCCAGATGTCGGTTTTTGCAGATAATGCATCGCCGGTTTTGGGTGATCCAAATGCGCCAATCACAATAGTTGAATTCGGCGATTACCAATGTTTTTACTGCAATAAATTCTTCCACGAAACAGAAGGCCAAATCCATGAAAACTATATTAAAACTGGTAAAGCCAAACTGATATTCAAAGACTTTACCATAATTGGCCAAGACTCCGTAGTGTCAGCTCATGCGGCACACTGTGCAGATGAACAAGGTAAATTTTGGGAATATCACGATGCATTATACAACAACTGGAATGGTGAGAATAATGGGTGGGCATCTGCGGAAAACCAGTTCAAGTTTGCCCAAGATGTTGGATTAGACAATATTAAATTCACAGAATGTATGACTAGTGAAAAATACAAGCAAAAAATACAAGCAAGCTCAGAAGATGCAAAAATTCTTGGTTTGTCTGGAACTCCGGGATTT
Source organism: Candidatus Nitrosotenuis sp. (assembly GCA_052387615.1). Lineage (GTDB taxonomy): Archaea > Thermoproteota > Nitrososphaeria > Nitrososphaerales > Nitrosopumilaceae > Nitrosotenuis. The sequence continues at coordinate 36,135 of JBQTIZ010000074.1, forward strand.
TTTGTAATTGGCCCAAATAACAAAATAGTCAAGGTTCCTGGTGCTCAACCATATGATGTTTTTGTGAGTATACTAGAATCGGATGAGCTAAAAGCAAACTAGGTTATGGAATTTAATTGTGTAAAGGATTGTTCGCAGTGTTGCATTGAACGAGAATACTATCCCTCAAAAAAATTTGGGAAAATTGGAGTTCTGATCTTGCCTGAGGAAAAAATGAGAATCGAATCCTTGGCAAAAAAACACCAAGTTATTGTAGAAATAATCCCAAGAATTGGAATATCTAATGATATATCTGGACCCGAGAAAATTATAGCATATCAAATGATGGGGAAAGAAGAAAACGGCAACACTTGTCCATTTTTGGATACGGAGTCTGAATTACGATCCCCTCACAATGGATTTGTATGTAAGATATATGAAGAGAGGCCACTTGCATGTAGAGCATATCCATTAATAGAGACAGAACCAATAACACTTGATTCCAAATGTGCGTTCTGCCAAACATGTACTACTGCAGATTCTAATTTGAACTCAGAGATAGAAACGCTAGTTCAAATAAAAAGCAAAATGAGTGTAGATCAATCGATAGTTTGGCGATATGCCACTGGAATTGGCAATCATGATGATTCATATTTGATCCAAAAAGGCTGGATCAAAGAACAATAGACTCGATTTTGTAAATCAAAGGTAAAACAAGATAAATTCTATAAAGACTTGAATGGAAATGCCCAAAATGTTGAATTTTTATAAATTTTCATATCATTACTTTATGGTGGAATAGATTTAGCTGACAACCCTTATATTCAAAAATCCAAAGGGTAGCTCATGGCAGCAGGTATTGACGATATTGCCATTTACATTCCACGGTTGTTTGTAGATTCGACTGACTTTGCCACAGCCAGAGGCGTAGACCCAGTTAAGCTAAAGCAGGGCTTGGGCATATCACGCATGGCAATAGTGGATTCTAACCAAGATCCAGCGTGCCTTGCAGCAAACGCTTGCCTCAAGATAATGCAACGTAGCAAAATATCCCCAAGCGACATTGGGCGGTTATACGTAGCAACTGAATCATCACTTGATGAGTCCAAGGCATTAAACTCGTATGTAATAGGAATGTTAGAACAGGTTTACGGGGACGGTTCTTTTGAGCACTGTGGAGGAATAGAATGCAAGTTTGCATGTGTTTCAGGCTCTTATGCCCTATATGATAACGCCAATTGGATTCGAGCTGGAGAGGCAGAAGGAAAACATGCAATCGTAGTAGTATCAGATATTGCAAAATATGACATGGGCTCTTCTGGAGAATATACACAGGGTGCTGGCGCAATTGCAATGCTTCTAAACGACAACCCAAGATTGTTACAATTTGATCCTAGGGTGACGTCAACCTCGATTAAAAACGAGTACGATTTTTACAGACCGTTTGGAAAAGAAACCCCAATTGTTCAC
>JBQTIZ010000075.1:0-12181 GCA_052387615.1 Candidatus Nitrosotenuis sp.
GATGAACGTGCTGACGAATTAAAGTCAGAATTAGGACTCTAAAACCCCTATTTTCTTATTTTTGTATTTTTTTTAGATAAATGATTATATTCTGTATTCCAAGAGGCAACACTACATGAGTTTTAGTGATAAAGTTTTGATTTGTGATCAAGTTGATGCTGTTTTGAATAATATTTTGCAAAAAAATGGCCTCAATGTGATATACGAGCCACAAATAACACCAGAAGAGCTGGCAAAAAAAATTGGAGACTATGAGATTATAATTGTACGAAGTAGAACTACACTCACAAAAGAATTGGTGGAGAAGGCGACAAAATGCAAAATCATGGCACGAGTAGGTGTGGGCCTTGATAATATCGACACAGAAGCTGCCAAGGCAAAAAATATTCGAGTAATCAATGCCGTGGAAGGCGCAATGAACGCAGTAGCAGAGCTGGTAGTTGGTTTGATGCTTGCAATGGCTAGAGACATCCCGCGAGCAGACAGAGAACTGCGAAATGACAAGTGGATAAAAAAAGAACTCATGGGGACAGAGCTTGCAGGAAAATATCTTGGTATAGTTGGTCTTGGTAATATTGGTAAAAGACTGGCAAGACTTGCTAGAGCACTAAACATGAACATTATTGGATTTGATGTTGTACCAATTGATCCAGAATTTGCAAAAGAAGTTGGTTTGATGAAAGCAGACTTGGACACATTACTGCAAAGTGCAGACTATGTCTCTTTACACGTGCCATTGCTTGATAGCACTAAAAATCTCATCAATGCTCAAAGAATCGGTACTATGAAAAAGACCGCAAGAATAATCAACACATCGCGAGGTGGCACCGTAGATGAAAACGCCTTGTACGAGGCATTAAAGACAGGAAACCTTGGGGGGGCAGCCTTGGATGTATTTGAAAAAGAGCCTGCAATTGGCAACAAGCTTGTTAGCCTGCCAAACTTTATTGCTACACCACACATTGGTGCGCAGACAAAAGAAGCTCAGTCATTAGCTGCAAATGTTATAGCAGAAAAGATAATACAGATTTTGCGAGGCGTAATCTAGATTGAAGTCAAGTCTTGTTTTTGCATTATTGGCACTTGGATTGATCTTACCAAATGTATATGCATCAACTGCTCAGCTCGAGGTAAATGGTAACACTCACGAAGTAACCTACGAGGCAACAGGGTTGACAGTTGACGGTATTGAAGCCGACACTGATCCAGATCTCCCTACACTGATTGTACTTGTATCTGTCACAGATGCGATATCAGGAACATTAGAGTTGACACTTGATAGAAGCTTTTTTGATTCCATAGGTGAAGCAGGCGATGAAGATTTTCTAGTGATTTCTGGTGGTGACGAGATTGAAGTTATACAATCTGCAACCGAAACACAACGAATGCTAACAATTACAGTTCCATCTGGAACAAACTCTCTTGATATTATTGGGACAATCTTTGGAACAGGCGAGTCAGCACCAGAACCAGAAACCCCAACTGAAGAACCTGCAGCACCAGAACCAGAAACCCCAACTGAAGAGACGCCAACCACACAATGTGGTCCAGGAACTGTACTCAAAGATGGAGAATGTGTTTTAGATCAAACATGTGGTCCAGGAACTATTCTGCAAGACGGACAATGCGTGCTTGATACTTCTGCGCCAGCACCAACAGTATCTACAGGACAGGGAACCCAGCTTGTAGTTGGCATAGTTGCAGCATTTGTTATTGCACTCATCATAATGATGATTCTCTGGGCAATAGGCAAAGCAGGCAGAAGCAACAACTAGAGTTCTATAATTTTCTGATTTACCAAATACTGTAATCCTTTAACAAATTCCGAGTCTGTGATCTTTCTCTCCACCCACCATTTTCCGTTTATCTTGTACCAGTCAGGAATCTTAACCTGTCCACCAATTTTTTGATTATCAGGTAGATCTATCACCTTTTTCTCTACTAGGAATTTGAAAAACATGTAATCTGTTACTGTATCATCAATCCATTGTGGCACGATAACATTACTACCAAACGGCATAACCAAATTCCCAGCGTCGACTAGCTCAAATGGTGTTGATGACTTTGCACCATCATATTCTATTTGAATTTGGTATTTTCCCTCTCGGAATAGCTCTGAATTGAATGGAATAGGCGTTGTAATTGTAGTGTTTTGGTTTTTTATCTGGACTGGAATTGCACTACTCTTGGTTCCATCTGAATCAACAATGTACATTATGGCATTATTTCCAGTAATTTTTGAAACAGAAATTGCAACGGATAGATGGTCACCATAATTGTAAATTGATTTGCTAGTTTGCACACTAATTGTTTGTGCACTTGATAATTGCAGTCCTGCTAATACCGCAATCAAAAATAAAACTAGCATCTGAGCTTTCACATTTTATGAAAAAAATTCATCTACAAAAAAAGGCTCCGATATGCTTATCATAGTATGGATTGGCACTATAATTAGAGCTCACTTGGAGTTCCTGCGGGTGAAAAATACCTAGGAGAATTCTGACACTCGCAGACATTACTTGTGCTTAATTACCGACTTAGGCATATTAAGGGGGAAAAAATAGTTGCGTTAATGCTTACACCGCAAGATCAAGTATGGCTAAAACACTGGCAACAAAACTCACCAGAAATAAGAAAGACTGCAATAGAGTGGAGAAAACAGCCAGCCTTTAATCGAATTGACAAGCCTAGCCGCATTCAGCGAGCAAGAAGGCTTGGTTACAAGGCAAAACAAGGAATTGTAGTAATTCGAACCCGTGTTGGTACGGGTGGTATGAGACGACAAAGACCGGTTGCTGGAAGAAGACCAAAGCATCTTGGTGTAACAAGAATCAAAGCAGACGTTAACATGCAACAAGTAGCAGAAAAAAGAACACAGGAAAAATACAAGAATTTGAAATTACTTGGCTCGTACTTTTTGTACAAGGATGGATTTCATTATTGGTTTGAAGTAATTCTTGCAGACAAGGCACATCCAAGAATCTCAAAGGACAAAGAATTACGTAAAAGAGTAATTCCTGCATAAATTGAAGATTCTATTTGCATTTTTATTAGCCATAGTGGTGCTTCCTGCCTTTGCAGATCCTCTCTCTGATAGGACCGGCCTTAAGACTAGTTTTTCTGTTGAGGTAGGCAAGGATGTCTTCGTGGTTGAATCGACTGCAAACTTTGACGTGCGAAATGTTTCATTTGAGGACAACAAGCTAGTTTTTGCAATAAACAGTAGCCTTGAAAATAATATTGGCGAAATACAAATTCCCAACGGCATAACACAGGGAACCATAAAGTTCTCACTTGACGGTGCAGAAATCACTCCAAAGATAATGCAAAATGACAGGATTTCTTTTGTAACTTTGGAATTTGCAGGAAATGGAACACATACACTAGAAATGACAAGTGATTACACACCAAAACAAGATGATCAAGAGACTGTGCATTCTCAACCAATATCTGATGAAAATCCTGATGATATAGTAATAATTTTGGCAGTGATTGGAATTGTAGTTGCTGGTGGTGCTGGCACTACTTTGGCAGTTTATTTCAAAAGAAAAAAAATCTAGGCCTTTTCGTTTAGAATCTCTTCAATCATGGATTCTAGATGGCCTGATTGGCCAAAGGAGACATCACGCAAAACTCCCTTTCTATCAACTAATATAGTGGATGGCGTACCTCTGAGCTGGAATTTGTCAAATGTCTCTGCAGAGTATTCCTTTGAGAGCATGTATTGTTCTACCCGTGCAATGATTTGGTTTTTGTAGTCTTCAGGCTGTGAATCAAAGTCTGGCAACTGGCTTTTGATGAAATCCATGACTTTGCCCCGTGGCGGCTTGCCGGATTCTTTGACCAAATTGTCCATTGCAAGTGGGAATGGAATCTTGTATGGGAGTTTTCCATCAGAGCTTTTGCCATACATTGTTAATGCTTTTTTTGTCTCACCTATTGTCTCACCAGTCTTTGCTAGTAATTCTAAATTCTCCAGAGTGTTTTTATCAAAATCCTCAAATGCAGTTGCAATCCCTAAAACGCGAACTCCATGATCCTTGTACTTGTTGTAAATCTTGATTGCCTCTGGAATTCCGTACAAAAAGCAGCCAGGGCAATTTACCTGAAATACCTCAACTAGTACGATATGGTCTTTTTCCTGATCAAAGTTTGTGGGCATTCCCTGAACCCACTTGGATGCTCCGAAGTTTGGCGCTTTTTGTCCTATCTGCGCTGACATCGATCTGGAGTCATTTTGGTTTATTATAAAATGTAACTGTGGTCTAATTAGGATAATATAAGACCAAAAAATTTGCAAATCAAATGATTGTAGTTCCAGAAAAACGATTGGCCTTGTTTGCAGAAATGGAAGACAAATATGAAAAAAAAGACACTGACTATTTTGTCAGTCTGCTAAACAACGATGATTATGTAATTAGAACCCGTGCTACCTGCATTCTAGTTGATTTTGGTGGGGAAGACAAAATCCCACACATTGCCAAAGTCCTAAAACACGATGAAAACGAGCTAGTTAGGCACGAGGCGGCATTCTCATTGGGGCAAATGGGCTATAGAAGCGCAATACCGCATCTGGAGGATGCAACCACAAATGATCCAAGCATGTTTGTCCGACATGAGGCAGCAATAGCCCTGGGAGTAGTTGGAGCAAAAGAGGCAATCCCAACTCTAACCAAGGCACTAGAGGATCCAAGTGAGCCTGTGGTAGAGTCTGCAGTTGTTGCGCTGTCTAATCTCCAATTCATGGAAAAGCTATCCAAGAATGAAAAGTTTGCAAAACTAACTGGCGGCTAAAGTAACGCTACTTTAGTTCCATCTTCACTTGATTCGAATTGATAAATTTTCTCAACTGACGAGTCCTCAAATATTTCTACATCATGTGTTATTATGATAAATTGCAGCGGACCAGTTGTGCCGTTTGATATGTTAGAAAGCTGAGACAAAACTCGCACCAAAGACTTTCTTCTTTCACTATCTAGATGTGTTGTCGGCTCGTCTAGTATGACAAAATTCAGATTTGATGATCCAAGCAAATGTGCCATACCAAGACGCAAAGACAATGCCACACTCACCTGTTCGCCGCCAGACAGCGAATCAATGTCGATCATGGTGTTCTTTGAATAACAAGTAATGGAAATGTCTCTTGCTTTCTCAGATAATGTGATTCGATGGATCTTTGTGTTTAGCATTGCAAGATAATCTGATGATTTACTGGATATAGTGGATAAGGCCCATGATCTGAGGCTCGTAGCTACTGGGCCATCACGATTGTAAATATTATCCTGGATTTCATCCAGTTTTCTCAGATATTCTTTGACGTAATTCAGCTCCATCAGTATGATGCTGATCTCTCCGACTCTTTGTTCTGCTTGCGTGATTTTTTGCGTGATTGCCCCATATTCCTGATCTATTTTGCTGAGATCCTTTTTAGTTGATTCCAACTGTGTTTTTGTCTTGAGAAATTCTGTCGGTTCAAATCCTACTATTTCTTTTTGCAGTGTCTCGATTCTCTCATACAATACTTTGGCATGCGAGTCAATCTCTGATGCCTCAAGCAAACCCCCAGATGTGGTAATTACTAGGGGAATCTTTTGGATTTGCGCCTTCTGCATCACTACTTCTTGGATTAACAGGCTCAACTGATCTGGTCTTTGTATGGAATGCGCATCAAGTGTAGCCCTAGCCGCAGTTGCCTCTCTGCTTTGATCTAGGGTTTCTGCCTCGCTTTTGGATGATTGTTGTTTTTTTATCTCAAGCTCTTGAATTTGTACTTTTAATTTTTCTTGCTCCTCTCTGAGATGTTCTACTTGAAAGAGTGGTCTTAGCTTATCAACATGAGAATCACAGACTGGACATTTTCCGTCTTGAAGCTGCAGTTTTTTTGCTAGCTCTGCATGTTCATTTAGAATTGCTTTTTTTGTCTCACATTCCGTGATCTTTTTTCCGGTCTCTTCTATTTCTGATTTGATTGAGTGTATTTTTAATTCCAGTTCTTCTTTTTTGTCTGCTATTTCAAAACAACTTTGGCAATCGCATATTTTACGCTCTTTTTCTGCTATGTTTTTTTGAATTGAAAGTATTGCGTCTCTAACATATTTTGTAAATTCCGACCGTCGTTCTTTAATTTGCTTTAATATGGCTTCTTTTGTAGAATCAGAATCGACTCTGCATTGCAATGATTCTAGTTCTTTTGCCTTTGTCTCTTTTCTAGTTTGGAGGTCTTTTAGTTGCGGCTTGGAATCTTTGATTTCGATTTGTTTTTCTTCCATCTCTTTTGTTAGCATTGGTATGTGTGTATCGTCATATCCAAATTTTTTGTAAATTGTTTGTCGGAATCTTTTCTGGACAGTCTTTAGGTTTTCCGATGCCAAGTCGAGCTTGTCGATTCCAATTAACGCATTGAGTAATTCCTTGAATTCCTTTGGTTTTGCCTTGATAATTGAGCTCAGCTCACCCTGCTGAACGATTGATGCAATCTTTAGCTTTTGAAAGTCAAGGCCAAGCGTAGTCTCTATTTCATGTGTGGTTGATTCTCCAAATTGCCTGCGCTCGCCCGCGGATCGTACTATTTCTCGCCCGTCTTGTAATTCCACAAATTGGGCCGCAAGCATGCCTTTTGCGTCGATTTTTCGTGTTACTTCATAGGTTTTATTCATAGCCAAGAATCTTACCTTAACATATGCCTGGCTAGTTCCTCGTCGAATCAGACTTTTATTTGACTTTCGTGTGTGTTCCCCAAAAAGGCCGAATGTTATCGCATCAATGATGCTTGATTTCCCTGCACCATTATGTCCAACAAAAACTGTAACTCCATCTTCAAAGTTCAGTTTTGTCTCCGAGTGGGAAATAAAGTTACCAAGCTCAATCGTTGTTATCATTTTTTGCTCCTAAACTGCTCAAATTCTTCCATTATGGCTTGTTCTGCTTCTTGAATTTTATTTGCAGAAAGCAATGGTAGTAATTCTTGTATGGCAAATGTCGCATTTTCTTTTGTTCCCAAATAATTTGTTGCTAATCTGAATAACTCATCATCAATGCTTGATGGTCGCTCTAGTAGAATGACTCCGTTCGAATTGCTTGCCTGGACCATTTTCCAAGTATAATACAATGTGTGTGGAGCAAGTCTTGCAATTTGTGTTTGTATGATGTCGGATTCTATGTTATCTCCGTGAATCTTTAATTCCACTATTGGCTTTTTCGCAAAATTTGAAATTCTTTCAATTATTTTTGTAATAGAGTCTGCCAGTTCTTCAAATTCAACTTTCTCTGATAGTTGCGGCCTTGTGTCAAGCTTTATCCAAGTTGGTTTTGCCTCGGCGGACGAAATATCAACCTGATAGAATCCTTTTTGTGTTTCCTTGATTCCCTCACTAGTTGTCATTTCTATTGAGCCGGGATATGCAATTGGTCCTGCTAGGTGAGAAAACTGTTTTAGGAATCTGTCGTGGAGGTGGCCCATCGCATAATATGTAAAATTCTTTGGAAGATCTGTTGCTGCAAGCTCACCTGCAAACTGGTTTATCTCTGCAATTCCCTGATGCATGACTAGTATTTTGTGTCCTTTATGTTCTGATGCAATCTTGTCAATTTCAGCAAACCTATCAAAAAATTTGGACATCTCATTTCTTCGAATCTTGTCAAATCCTGCAATTAGAACACCTCTGTGCACAAACGGCTTACCTTGGCCAATATACTTTGAGAATTCCAAATTATGGTAGACGTATGGGATTGGAGATGAACGAATTCGAGAAATGTCATGCTCGCCTAGTACAAAAAACGATTCGATGTTGCTTTGTTTTAGTCGCTTTAGCGCATTTGCCATTTTCAAAATGGCGGTGCCTGATGGATTTGGAACATGAAACAAGTCTCCTGCAAAAATCACAAAATCCACATGATCTTTTATGGATAGATCAATGGATTCATTGAACACCGAATAAACATCGTCTTCTCGCTCTTGCAGACCATACTGCGTTAGGCCCAAATGAGTATCGGAAATATGCGAAAAGATCATTTTCAATCAAGTAATAGATCTTTTTGTATTAATCCTTGCGTGGACTCTGTTACAATTTTTTCAAACTTTTTTGCACCTCTCCACTCTGATACTGCATTCTTATCAGAACCAACCGCCTTGTTCTTTACTTCTTCAATGTGTACTATGGCGGGCAGATTCACCCATTGACCAACAAGGACTGCATCTCCTACATTTAGTGAAGTAAGCTGATTTATCAGATCTCGGCTTATCGATTCAGCAGCTGATGCGATTTGGTGCTGATCATCTTCCTGGACTATTTTCATCACTGCAAGTGAGCCCATTTGGGATAGAACATTTGGATCAATGTTTCTCGGTCTTTGCGATACTATGCAAAGCCCAAGGCCAAACTTGCGTCCTTCGCGAGCAATCTTTGCAGCCCAGTATTTTGTGTGCGTGTCCTCGCCTTTTGGAATGAATACATGTGCTTCCTCAATTATTACAAAAATTGGAGAATCAAATCTGTACCTATGAGAGTTCTTGCTTTTTGCATTTTTTGCCATAAGGGCTGATTTTCTGTCCGTGAGTAATTCTTGGAAATAATACGCAAGGCCAACATTTGCCTGTTTTTCTGATAATTCTGAAATGTTTAGAACATTTACCTTGCCTTCCTTTATGAGTCCTAGCGGGTCCATGATGTCTGGATCTAAAACATCAGCAAATCTGTGCCTGGCATCATCGATTTTGTCTTGGACTCTGTCAGCAGAATGTCTGTCGTCCTTTCTTTCTGGATTTGCGCCAATCATCGCCACATTATGGTCCAATGCATCCCAAAAGTTTTGGGCCTCCTTGACATCTGATGTAAATGCCAATCGTAAAATTCTTTGTTGAATGTCCGCGTTTTCTCTAATCTCTAAAACATCCGCAAGTGTGTTTGCATCTAATAGTCTTGGATTTATTTTTGCATCGATCACATTGATTCCTGGAATATGTAGATCAGAATAATCATTGTGATAATCAAAAATTATCAAAGTACCATCCAGTGTAGAGATTTGTTTTGCCAGCAACGATACTAAATTGCTTTTCCCCATTCCAGTCATTGCAAGTATGCCTAGATGCCTCGATACAATTCTGTTTAGATTTATTTTGGCCTCTATCTGTGAATTCCTAAGCAAGCTTCCAATTTTCACCCATTCATCTTTTTGTGGGGCAAAAATATTTCCCAAATCATCTTTTGTAGCAGACAAAATTCCAGTTCCGGGGATTGGTGGAATTGCAGGAAGCATCACTATACTTTTTTGTAATTGTGCCAAATATCCTAGTATTCCGATTTTTGCAGTAAAGCTTTTATCGCGAGAATTTATGTCTGCAATTTCTTTACTTTCTATCGCTTCATCAAAATTATGAATGTCCGTAAGAGCTGCGCTTGTTACAAATGATCTTTCCACTAGTCCTAGAAGCTTCCCATCCTGCGAATCAATTATCACATATTCGCCAACCGAGAGCGGCCTTGCAGTCTGTGCAGTAACAGATGTTGGTTTTGATTCTCCAATCACTACACCAATCGTCATGACACGATCTCCAAGAAAACAAAAAGTCTCATAAAAAAACTAGCCAATCTGTGATAAATAAATTCCAAGATTTGCTTACCATTGACCTATGTTTGGATTCAAATTGTACTATTTTTTAGGCACAAATACATATGATATAAAAATTATATGTTTTTCAAGCTATTTGTTCGAAATTCGAACGTAGATCATATAATTCTTACAATTTTCTTCTTTTTGAACAGATAATCTTAAAAATACTAATTACGTATCCTAGCAGTGCTACACTATCCAGACACCATAGTTGCAACAGCTGTCGAAGAGAAGGTAGCAAAAAAACTGCACAAGCACCTAAGCTCACTTGGCCTAGAGTGCAAGATGATTCCAGATGGAACAATGGACTTTGAGTATGATTATCCACGATCATCACTCGATGGCCCAACACCTGGAATCGCAAGCAGAGGGGTATTCAAAGTAGCTGGAGATTTCGACTACATTGACTTACTCAAAAGGAAAACAATATCAAAAAGTGAGTTTGCCCCAGGAGGACTCTATGGGATGGGAATAGCAGAAGGAACGATGTGGAAGCTGCGATACTTTTTATCATTTCCATCCGAGTATACAATTGGGCCGCTGAACTTTGGAACACTGACAAAGATTCTCAAAGGAAAATTCCACTCCAAAGTAGATGATTTTATTTGGAGTGGATATGGCAAGCTCACAACACTTCCTCCTGGAATGATAGCAGATGATGTAATTGCTGCACTCAATGCAGACAAAAAACTACACGAATTGATGATGCATGCGTTGCTAAAAGAGCATACCGTCACTATCTCCGTTTACAAGCCAAAAGCCAAAGTTGACTATGAGATATCAAAAATAGTAAATGATGACTCTTATTGGTACAAATACAAACCAAAAAAGGAATCACATGCAAAAATAGTCATAACATCAGAATGGAAAACACAAAAAGACCTCTTTATGGATGAACAAACACTACAGGCATATCAAAGAATAGCTTCAAACATTAAATCAACAGTAGAAAATCTGCGCTATCATCTAGTTCCAAGTCAATCTCAATAACTAATCTTTTACAATCACTCTTGCCATTACAACATCTGTAGGAATATTTTGTTCCACTGCAAAGGAAATCGAGGATAGATTCCTTATCTCAAAGTCAAGCAGCCTAGTTATTGCTACTACTGTTGAAAAGCTGAAAATACGCACAAATTCTGAGCGCATATTATTGTAAAGCATGATTTCAAAGGCACGCTCAAACTGAGAAATCGCATCAATTGGGTTTTCCTCTTGAGGAACCAGTTCTTTGTATCGCGTACTGAGTAGTTCGTTTAATGCATTCTTTATTGAATCAGCTGAGATCATTCTTGATATGATTTCTTTTGAAGAGCCAGACCCCTGTGGTACGAGCAAATGCTGAATCTGATTTTCATCAAGACCCCAGAACTTGCCTCTCAGAATACTCATGATGTTGTAAAAATCAATCTCAGTGCCGCATGTTACGTGCACTGACTGATCAGTTGAGCTTTTTACTGCACGGCCTAGATTTTCATAAAAGAATTTATCAAAGTACATATCTAGCATTTGGATCTGTTTCTTCTCATTGTATAATGCGTACGCTCTTTCTACTTCTTGTGCAATTCCTATCCCTTTTAGAACATTGACTGCTTCATCAGCATCTTTGGCAATTAGTGCCTTTACTATCATGTCGCGCTCTTTGATGAGCTCTTCTGCACGAAGGCTAACTGATGATTCTATTTGTTCTTGGGTTCTCCCAAGAATCTTTCCCTTTAAGATAATCTTGAGGTCTCGCAAAATAAATCTGGTGTAATATGCATACAGAACATTGGAGCCACCTGATGCCTGAATCATGGTGTGGTGTTGTTCTGCTTGTCTATCTCGCAGAGCAAGATCAATCTTGCTTGCAGTAAACGGTTTCGTTATTTTTGCAATAGCATCGCCATATGATGTGTTCTTTAATCGAGTGACAAGCTCGTCCAAGTCTCGTGATTCTGCAAGTGTCTGCAAGTCTTTTTTTTGCATTAGTTTTCCCTTCATGCCGCGTGCCTTGACACCTGCATAAACTACCAGTGATGCAGAACCCATTAGTCAAGTCCTAATATACTCCTTAATGTTTTTTATTGCAATGAAATAAATTCAATAAAAAATACATTTCTTAGATCAAAATATCTAAAATTTACATTCTATGCTCATATTCTCTGTGATTTTTATGATATATTTAGGCATGCAGAACAATTGCAAATCATGTCTGATTTTTTTGTTGATTCTGAATTTCTTGTCGCCGTCAATCCAAAAAAACAGACTAGCCAAATCTGAGAATTTTCAAAATGCTTTTTGTCTAGTTTTACGTAATAGTATGATTGGCAAAAGCGTACGTTTTGGTAACATGTGATAGTGGTGCAGAAGACTATGTCACATCGTCCTTGAAATCGACAGAATCTGTAAAACTCGCAACTGGTGTGTTTGGGACATATGATATTTTGAGTAAGCTGGAGGCAAAATCAGAAGACGCATTACGTGATATAATTACCAAAAAAATCCGCAAAATACCTCGAATTCGCGCAACCTACACAATAATTGCAGATGACAAAAACTCATTCTCTAAAAAAATCGAAGGAAAAGATGT
>JBQTIZ010000076.1:0-6001 GCA_052387615.1 Candidatus Nitrosotenuis sp.
TGCCATGGAGTGACTTTGATTATTTTCTTTTTAATCCTTTAATCTTTGAGAGAATTGCAAGCGCGGATTTAAAGTCATTTGGGGATGTAATTAGAATGTCTTTGGCCGACTTGTGAATCTCTGAGATAAAATCTATCACATCATCTTCGTATTTTGCAAAATCAATTCCGACCATTTGTGCAGATTTCGCATTGTTCTGCGATGGAATCATTACACATGGAATGATTTTGAATCCTTGGGGCTTGAGCTTGTCGACTAAATTGTGGACCTGGCCTGGCGACTGGATTACATTTGTGATAAATCCCGTTGGCTCTGACTCTATCTTTTTTTGAATTTTGTCATAGTCTGGCTCTGTTGGAATGGAGAGGAAAAAATCCAAGTTTTTATCAAATCCTAACTCTGTAAAGTGCTTTACAACGCCGCTTGGAATTAGTTTAGAATCCTTTGGGCCTTTTGGAGGTTCATCTCCCTTTAGTATCAAAAGCCCATCAAGGCCTAGCAATATGGCATCATACACTGACTGTGTGAGTGCAGTAATGTTTCGGTCCCGTACTCGGAGGCTTGCAGTAATGTCAAGCTTTAATCCATCATTCCGTATGATTGCACCAGTTGTAATTGGAGAAATCCTTGGAACGCCCAAGACGGAATCGGTAAGATGAACTCCATTGCAATATTTGGAAGCCGAGATGATTCTTTTTTCTACCTTGCCTAACAATCCCCTAACTTCATTGTGAGATAATACTCCGTCTGAAATTACTCGTGGAGGATTTATCTCGTATCGAACGGTCATTTGTAAATTCTCTACTCTGCAGGATTAATAACCTTTGAAGGAATAAATCAATAAGCTGGATTATCTTTTGATATCTCATGTGTTATGATATGATCAAAAAGACACTGTCATCGGAAATCACTCCGCATCTGGATGATCTGAACACGAAACATGCTGCAGTCTTAATTGTGATTTATGGAGCAGAGCACAAAATCATCATGACACAAAAACCATTCACCCTGCAACAACCTGCAGGTGAGATTTCATTTCCTGGCGGAAAAATTGCAGAAGACGACGAAGATCTTTTAGACACTGCAATCCGCGAAACACTAGAAGAAATTGCGCTAGACGTACCAAGAAGCAGCGTAATTGGGCAGCTAAGTGCAGTGCAAACAAGAAACTCTGGCTATACAATAATCCCGTTTGTTGCCATGCTGGATGATGTAAAATCCTTGCAGCCAAATTCCGAAGTCGATGAAATATTACACATCCCGATGTTTTCGCTTTTGAAAACACTTGACATCGATGATGATGCGGAACACAGATCACTTTTTGAAGCATATCAACTTACATACCAAAACAAGCTGATTTGGGGGGCATCTGCTAGAATGCTAAAACAAATTGCAGATATTTTCAAGCAACACAACCTGCTGTAAAATTGCACAAAAAAACTCAGATTCATTTAAAAAGAGGATGAATTGCCTCAATTTTTATGGCGACAAGAAAACACTCTGGACGCAAAATTAGACTGCTAAAAAAGATGAAGCAGAACTCTGCAGTACCGGCGTGGATTATCCTCAAAACCAAAAGACAGGTCCGTTCAAATCCAAAGCGAAGAGCTTGGAGAGGAACCGATGTGGAGGTCGGATAGCTTGTCACAAGAAGCAGAGCTAGTTTATACTATTAATCTAGTTAATGTCTGGCTTTCACCAAACAACCAGCGAGCAACGCGAGCAATCAACATGATTCGCGAGTTTACAGAACATCACATGAAGACAGGCCAAGTCAAAATTAACCAAGACCTTTCAGAGGCAGTCTGGAAAAGAGGAATTCGTAGTCCTCCAAGAAAGATCCGAGTCAAGATGGCAAAGACTGATGATGGATATGTTTTGGTATCTCCATACGAAGAAGAAAAGAAAGTAGAAGAAAAACCAAAAGCAAAGAAAGAAGAAAAACTGGAAAAAGTAGAGATAAAAGAAGAAATCAAACCAAAGACAGAAAAGAAAGTAGAAGAAAAACCAAAAGCAAAGAAAGAAGAGAAAAAGGTAGAAGCCAAACCAAAGAAGGAAAAGACACCCTCTAAAAAATCTGTAAAGAAGGCAGCTAAGAAGAAAGCTAAATAATTATTTTATAATTTATTCCAATTGGTATAATTCAATCCCCGTCTTGATGGAAGATTCTGGTTCATCCCAATCCAAGGTGTTTTCTTGTGGAATAATACCAAGTGGATCATAGGAGTCAAACTTTAGTGCACCTTCAACTGAGCTGACCATCACAACTTGGGCCTTGTCGCCCTGAGTTGTTGCCAATGACACGCCAGTGTTGTTCTCATTAAAAATCCCAGAAATTGTGTTTGTTATGGAGTTTATCTTACCAACGGAGACACTGTCAGAGCCAAAAACATACAGCATTGTTTTTTTGACTGAGTTTGGGGGAGCATCTTCGTATAGCATCTTGATTGATTCGCGCAGTGACGCTTCTATGTCTTGCTCGTTTTTACTTGTGGATAGAATGTTGAGATTATCGGAAATTGAAGATGATGCAAGTGAGTTTACTACATACATTACTGCATGGTTTGTGATATCATAACACTTGTTCATGGTGAGATCTGGATTTGCCTCAAGCAATGCATCATTGTCTACTACAATTGTAGAGTCTGAGCTTGTGCGCAGTCTTTTGAGTGATACTCCAGATAAGAAAAGTTTCTCTTTTTCAAATTTGAACGGCATTATTCCAAATGACAAGACTCGTTTTCCTTCCTCTTTTGCTGCCATTGCAACAAGCGGAGAAACTGCACAGCCTGCTTTGCCTGCCAAGTTTGCAAATATGATGACTGTAGGATAGTTTGCAATTTTGTCACGAATCCTGTCCATTGACTTTTGAGCCTGAGCCCTAATCAAGTAAGCAGAAGGATTGACGTAGGATTCCGCATGAATTTTGATGTCATGATGGGAACTCAAGTCATTGCTGTCATGGCTGATTGCAATGGTATCTGCTCCAATCAAGGTTGCAGCATTTGCTGCCATCTTTGAGCCTGCGCCACCGATTCCGACCAAAAGGACGGGCTGTACAAAGTCCATGTGGTTCCCTCGCAAAATTCAATAAAAAACCTTCTTACTTAATTTTGATCCAAGCTCCGATCTAAAAGTTTTAGCTTACGATCTGGCAGTACAGTCCATGATTGGTTGCCCTGATTATTTTGACTTTGGCTTTTTGGCCTACCTTGACTGGTTCTTCCACAAAGACTGGCTTGTATGCAAAGTTTCTGCCACGAACTAGGCCGTCTGTTTGCTCATCAAAGAGAACCTCTCCAGACCAGCCGATCCACTCTTGGTTGTTTTCTAGTGCTATTTTGTTTATGATCTCAAATAATTTCTTACTGCGATTTTTTACCTCGGAGACCTCTATCTGGACCATCTCTGCCGCCTTTGTTCCAGGCCTTTGGCTATATCTGGACAGGTTAACAACATCCGGTCTTGTCTCTTGGATTAACTGTATTGTGTCTTGAAAATCTTGCTTTGTCTCACCTGGAAATCCGACTATCACATCAGTTGATATGGTAAATCGAGGAAACCTTGCCCTTACTCTTTTTACAATATCCATGAATGTCTCTGCGGTGTGACCGCGCTTCATCTCGTGTAGGATGATGTTGCTGCCTGACTGGACCGGCACATGCAAGAACTTGAAGACTTTGTCATTTTCAAATGATTTTACCAAGTCTGTTTTTATCTTTGGCATGTACATTGGGTTCATCATGCCTACTCGTATGATGAATTCATTTGGGATTTCTGCAACCTTGTTTATTAGCTCAGGTAAGCTAGTCCCAATGTCTAATCCATAACACCCATTGTCAGTTGACGTGAGCCAGATCTCCTTGCATCCCTCCTGAACTTCTTGCGTTACCTGTCGCACAATGTCTCCCAATCTGTATGATTGCAAGTCTCCTCGTGCAAGCTTTGTCTGACAAAATGTGCAATCGCTCATGCATCCTGATGCAATTTCCACAATTCCAATAACTGGGTTTAGTCGAACCTTTGGCAGGCCTGTCTTGGTGACATCAGAGTCTTCAAGCTCGATCTTCTTTTTGCCAGATAATGTGTGGTCTATGATTTGCAGTGTCTTTCCAATAGAATTTGGGCCCATCAGGCTTGCATTTGGTGAGAATTTCTGCATCGACTTGGGTTCTGCCTTTGCCAAACATCCTGCAATAACTAGTGGCTTTGTATTTAGACGCTTTATTCTGTTTACCATCTTGTTTGCGGTTGCGTCTTTGACAGAGCATGTCACTATCAAATTCAGATCAGATTCTCTGGCGCTGCTTGCCAAGGTGTGGCCACCATTAACAACAAGTCCTGAGATCATTTCGGCGTCTGCAAAACTTGCAGAGCAACCATAGGACTCTACCCAGATTTTTGCCATATTACTTGAATAGTGCGCTGATTTCTTTATTGGACAATAATTTCTTTGATATTACCAGCTCTCGTATTGTTTTGCCGGTCTTGAGTGATTCTTTGAACAGATCAGCAGACTTTTGATAGCCAATCTTTGGTGCAAGTAATGTAACGATAACTGGACTCTTCTCAATGTATTGTTGCAGCCGTTTCTCGTTTGCAGACAAGCCGTCAATTAGGTTCTTTGAAAATATTGGAACAAAGTTCTTGAGCATGTCTGTTGAATCCAGTATTGCCTTTAGCATTCCAGGCAACATTACATTTAGCTCAAACTGCCCTCCTTGTGCGGCGTTTGCAACTGTAGTGTCATTTCCTATTATGCTAAAGCAAACCATGTTGAGACATTCTGCAAGTGATGGATTGACCTTGCCTGGCATTATGGACGAACCTGCATGCACTGCAGGTATGCCAATCTCTGATAATCCTGCAATTGGGCCTGATGCCATGAGTCGAATGTCATTTGCAATTTTGTTTAGCTCTAGTGCCAAATTTCTAATTGTAGACGAGACATTCGCTACTGCAAACTTTGATTGCAAAGAATACTGCATATCTTTTTCTGGTCTCAGCTTTAGGCCTGAAATCTTGGCAAGCTCTGCAATTGCAATATTTCGATATCCCTTTGGTGTGTTTGCGCCATTTCCAACCGCAGTTCCACCAAGTCCAACCAGTTCTAATTCTTTGATTGCAAGCGTGATGGAATTCTTTGCCTTGGTAATTGATGTGGAATAAGCTGCAAATTCACTTCCAAGTGTTACTGGAAGTGCGTCCATGAGGTGGGTCCTTCCAATTTTTTTATAGCTGGAAAATTCTTTTGCCTTTTTGTTTAGTGATTTTATCAAAATATTGATTGCGGGAATAACTTCTTTTAGGTTTAGCAGTATGGCAACATGCATCGCAGTTGGGAATGTATCGTTGCTTGATTGTGACATGTTTACATGATCATTTGGGTGAAGGAATTGGTCTTGGCCCTTTTTCTTACCTAAAATTTCAAGCGCAACATTGCATATGACTTCGTTTGAATTCATGTTAAACGCGGTTCCGGCACCTGAATTGATTTCCTCAATTACAAACTGATCGTGGAATTTTCCTGCAAGGATTTTATCACATGCCGCAATGATTGCATTTCCTATCTTTTTGTCTAAAATCCCACACCGAACGTTGGCAACTGCGGCTGAGCGCTTTATCATGGTATATGCAGAAATCAAGTGTTTGTGGGATTTTTTGCCAGTGACATGGTACTGCTGAATGGCGCGGCCAGTAAACGCACCATAGTATGCATTCTTTGGAATCTTTACCTCTCCAAGAGAATCGCGGTCTTTTCTGTATTCCAACAAACTCATCAAAATACAACTAAAATAAATTCTCAGCGCAAAAGACTTGTAAAATTTTGCGAAGTCGGTTGGAAATAATGGGAATTATTATATAGGCTGGTACAAGTCCCAAACTCAATGAATAAGCGTTACAGTATGCTATTTTCCGTTACAGCAGTAGCGGTATTGGCAGCAACCTTATTCGGAAGCACATACACACAATCACAAATTGTCGGTTCTACACTGGCAGC
>JBQTIZ010000077.1:0-8173 GCA_052387615.1 Candidatus Nitrosotenuis sp.
TATATTCCCTTTAGCGCATCTTCTTGTGCAAACGCACTTAGCTCATCACTAGGTGGACCATATATTCACTTTAGCGCATCTTCTTGTGCAAACGCAGTAGGAATTGAAAATGCAAGTAGGGCAATTACAGAAAGAATGATAGTTTTGTGATTCACTGTTTTTTGTGCAGAAAAGTAGCCGATTTAAACTCTGTTAATGAATTTTTATGCACTAGAATTATGTATTAAATTGACACATTTCGATCACCATTAAAAAAATAATAACTGACAAGTTTTGTATAATATGATGATCGAGGATCAACTGAAACATCTAAACATCATACTTCCCACACCTCCAAACCCTGCAGGCTCTTACATTCCAGTTGTAATTACAGGTAGATTGGCATTTGTCTCAGGCCAAATCCCAATGCAAAGCGGCAAGGTTTTGCACACAGGCAAGGTTCCAACAGAAAAATCCATACAAGATGCACAAGATGCCGCAAAGATTTGTGCTATCAATCTACTAGCGCAACTAAAAGCAAATCTTGGAAGCCTTGATAAAATCACAAGAATTGTGCGAGTATCAGGATTTGTAAACTGTACGCATGATTTCTCAGAACACCCCAAAGTAATCAATGCCGCATCGGATCTTTTCTATGAGATCTTTGGAGAAAAAGGCAAGCACACCAGAATTGCAGTTGGAGTGAGTAGTCTTCCTCTAAATTCTACCGTAGAAATCGATATGATCGTAGAATTTTCAAGCTAGTTATTTTTCATTCAATCTTGAATTGAATTCCTTGACAAATGCCATGATTTTGTCTTTTGGTATGACTGCGCCGCACGCCTTATCATGCCCACCACCAGAGCCACCAAATTCAGCAGACAGAGAGTTCACCATTCTTCCAAGATGAATCTTGCATGACTTGGAGCCCCTGATTGACACTGCATAGATTCCATGGTCAACTCGCTCTTTGTATGCCACACCGACGTCTTTGCCTGATAGTCCTAAAACAAAGTTGACTGCGCCCGATGCGCCAGCATCTGTAATTTCCATATAACCCAGATTCTTCATTGTCTTGAGCGATTTTTTGACTTTGGCAATCATTTCTGCAAGCTTTCCAACCTGAATTTGCGCAAACTCGAACGTATTTGGAATCTCATGTGGATATTTTGATTCGGAGAGCATTTCTACAAGATACAAAAGATAGTCTGGGTCTTTTTGATGCCCGACAATATTGTAAGTAAGTACGGTTGCAGAAATTAATGCAAATTGTCTGTCATAGATTTGGAGTAGTTTTGCGCCTTTAGGCCTGTCCTCCATGTAATCAGTGATGGCAGCACATGTGGCAACAAATGTGGCATGATCTGATAGTTTTTTCTGGTATGCATCATACACTTGGACTGTTGTACATTCATTGGTATCATGATAAATTTTGACTTTGAGTTTTTCCAGTCTTTTTATTATCTCTGGGTCTATATCGTGATGGTCAATGTATGTTATTGCCACCTTTCTTTTTTTCAATTCAGACAGGATTTCGACAAACTTGTCTTGGTTGTTTTTTGCAAGACCCAAATCACAAATGAATAGTGTTTTTAGCTTTTCATCATTTAGTAACGATTCTATTGCTGGCATCAATCCAGGATAATCAACTAGGAGTGTATCTCCGCCAAACGCTTCACGAATTAGAGCGGCCGAGCAGATTCCATCTGCGTCCTCCATGTGGGAGAGACACAGTACTTTGGTTTTTTTGACTGATTTTGCCTTTTTTACAGCTACCACAGGTTCGATCTTTTGAGTCCTAATTTAAATCAAAAATCAATCTTTTTTCAGAATTATGATTTGCTTTTTGTCCTCATCAGACAAGGAAGAGTAGACATCGTAAAACGTCTGGCCAGAAAGCTGTGCTCTTTGGTCTATTTCCGCAAGTTTTGCCAAGACTTTGGGTGATGCAGACAAGACTAGTTCATCCACTTGACGCATAAAGTCGCGCTCGATTTGGCTCATAGTATGTGATGAAAAACGTGTCTATAGCAAACAGCTTTGTGAGATTAGACCAAATGCTAAATTTCTGCATGTATCCATACTGACAATCGCAGCAAAGCTCACAGGGGTTCAAATGATTGGATTTTCTATTTGCGGTTTAGAGTTTTGAGGCGATGCTTATTTGACTGACGTACAGTTACTACGGGATTGTTAATTATCTTGTTATTTTCGTAGATAATGATTTGCTTTTTTGCTAGTTCTTCAAAGAAGAGGTCAGTTGGAACTATAGATTCTGGAGAAAAGCTTCCCCTCTCTTTTATGACTCCTCTTTTTATCATCTGCGCAATTATGCTAGCTGGAATACCTGTATCGATATTACATCCTGCATCTTCCCATCCATCAAGTGTTGGCGCAATACATTCCATTTCTATTAATTTCTCTTTTCCATCTTTCTCACCAAAGATTCGTAACCACAGACATTCACTTTCTTTGTATCCTTGTGGAGAGTCAAGTCGACGCAATATTGCAGTAAGAAAATCAACTGGCTTTACTTTTGTTTTTCGAAATTCTATTTTTTTAGATTTGTTTAGGCCCAAATCAATAAGCATTTTGATTGTCTTAAAAGAATGCTCTGGAAATCCTGCATAGAATCGAACATTTTTCAGGCCTTTGCTGCCAAAGTAATGGTAGAATGTATATGGTTCCGAATGTTCCGCCAAGAAACATTTTTGCTTGCCTATGAACTTGTGATTGCGCTCTTCGATGGTCGACATGGGGGACTTTTTGATAAACTTGCCATTTTCCAGAATTGTTGCTGGATGAGTGAATTCGTAAGCAACGCTTTCAATAGAAAACGGTACAACAAATTCTTTTATGTTCGAATCCCATGCAAAGCCTACTTCGACAGTGTTTATTTTGTCCAGTTTTTCAGATGCATGTCTTAACATGACATTGCCGATTCCGGGAACAGAGCCACATCCTGTGATGTGAATCAGATTCTTTTCTTTCAGTATGCGGTCAAGATTTAGCTGTTTTTTAGTCATTGGTATTGTAGAACCCAGATCAATACTGTGAACGTTTGCTTGGATACAAATTTTTAGAGATCTTAAATTGATGTCATCTTCTGCGCAATTAATTACAACATTAGCACACGATCGTTGAATTATTCTTTGAATTTTGTCCACGTTGGTTATGTCTGCCAAAATGAAATACGAAGAACGTTTGTAACAATTTAGCAAATTTCGGCTTAGGGGCTTTTCCTTGTCAACAAATAACACCGAATATCCCTTTTCAAGCAAATCCCTGCAAACGATTTTCCCTTGCATTCCAAGGGCGCCAAGGACTACAAAGTCATATTTCAATATTTTTTATGCCAGTATCATATTAGATAAATTTTTTTATGAAGAAATTTTTTATGAAATTTCCTGAATTGCTGATAAAATTATTATTTGTTGATTTGAAGAATCATTGTAAAGTAGGTTGGAAGTGATTTGGTGGTCTGCGATCAGATATTCCCAACGCAGTTTTAATGTTTTAGATATGTAAGAAATTCCTTTACTGGCTTTGGAAGTAATTGCTCTTCTATTTGGCTTTCAATGCTTTTTGTCATTTCATTACTTGCATCTCCATACATTTCTCGTAGTACTTGTTTTAGGTATTCTGGGTTTTCATAGCAATCATACAAAAAGCAGTTGTATTTGTTAAATAGCCTTCTGACTACCTCCTCAAAATCAGGCACGCCCATCTGGAGAAGCATCTTCTCAACGCACTTGGCTACAATTATTCTTATTTTAGAGTCATTATGGGCTGCAGTATAAACTGGATAAGTATTTTTCAGCCCAGACGAGAAATCCGATACTTCCTCAAATTTGTAGCACTCTAGGTTCTTCACATATTCATAAAAATCGCTTCCTATAACAAGCGAGTTTGGTCGTGCTAGTGAGTTTATCTTGGCACAAACATTTACTGGTGGACCAAATATGTCCTCAACTAATAGTGGTGTTTTTGCAGTAGCCACAATACCATAATCAGAGCTTATTCTGTAATCTAGTTGTGGTAGGCCTTGACTTTTTAGCTTCATGTTAAGGTAATCACGGGTATGAAGCATTGTGAGGTTGCATTCAAGACACCTTACAAACGCGGACTCTGATGAATCATCTTCAAAATAATAAAGAATCGAGTCGCCAACATTTTTGACGATCTTACCTTGGAACCTCACTATTATCGTGCCTATTGTGTTCAAAAAGAGGCTATAGTATTTTGAAATATTTTGATTTGACAGTTTTGCAGCAATTTTTGTAGAACTCACAATATCAACTACTCCAACACAAACATTCTTTGTTGATTCTCCAAATGTGATCATGTTTGGTTCGTTGCTCTCATCAAAAACACCATATCCTGGAAAGACTTCATTGTTGTTTGTGTGAAATTTAGATGTTATTCCCATAATTAAGAATAAGTACATACATCTAGATAAATATAATGATCAGTTACGCTCATTTTATATAAATAGATCGTACATAATTCCATAAAATAAGAAAAACATCTTTATTTGTATTGTACTTAATTAGTTAGTGGGAAACAAGTAAGTTATACCACTAGTTTATATATTATGATTCTCAACATAAGATGCGTATGTTTCATCAGAGATGTATGGTGCAATGAATGCATTAGACAAATTATTTGCGCAAAGTGTAGCGTCAGTAATTAGGAAAAACCTGGGAGAAAAGACTTACCTTACAATCGAAAAGAGACTTGTGGAAAGATGGAGTATGAAGGTAGTTGATGCAATTCAAGACTTTAATAAATTCGATGCAATACTAAGAGAGATTTTCGGTGCAGGTGCAGATGCAGTCGAATACGACATTCTTCATAAAATATTCTCATTTGAAGCTTCCAAAAAGGGTACTTCTCTTATTTCAATAGAAGACCCAGATCTTGCAAAGGCAGTGCTCGAGGCATACGGTAATCCTGAAAAGAGACTCATCCTTAATTCAGCGTTTAACAAACCTGCACCAATCCTTAACATACTGGAAAATTGTAACATTCCAAAATCCACAGGGTATAGAGTCATTGCAGAAATGCTTGATGAGGGATTTTTGGCAGAATCTGGCTTTACTACAACAAGCGATGGAAAAAAAGTTAGCAAATACACTAGTCTGTTTTATGAGATTAGGATCAACATCAAATTGGAGGAGTTGACAGTTGCGGTTATATTAAAAGATGAAGTTGTGAGAGAAAGTAACCTTATCAAAGTCATACAGGGAAGGTTTTAAACAGTATAATTTCATAACTATAATATGACAACTGAGCAGGACAGCACAAAGTCTCATGGAAGCGTCAATTTTTACGTTTTAACGCTTTTCTTCGTTTTGATAGTTGCCTTTGAAGTTGCAAATTTCTTCGACCCGATAGTTGAACCACAACTAGACGGTTTTGAGTTGTTAAGGTTGTTGGGATTTCCAGCAGCTGCCATCTTTAGCTTTTGGACAGCAAAAAGGTATTGGGGTTCGACCGTCTTTGGTAAGGCATATTTGGCGCTTGGCATTGGTTATGCATTTTACACCGCCGGGGATGTATTGTGGTATGTCTATGAGATCATATTACAAGAAGCCCCATATCCTTCACTAGCAGACATTGGATATTTTGGATTCTACCCATTTGCAATCTATCACCTACGTAAAAACACACATTATTTCAAGCGAAAACTTGACAAAAGGCAGAGAATAATACTTCTGGCAATTCCAATCGGCTCTTGCATAATTTACTCATTTTTCTCACTAGTTGTTGTGGATGTATCTAGTGGAATATTTCATGCAGCCATTTCATCAGAAATGCACCAAGTTAATGGAGTTGAGTTTCTAGTAGGTCTTGCATATATTGCCGCAACCACAGTTGTCTTTTCATATGCAATTATTGGTGTGCAGGTATTTTATTACGGAAAGCTTGGCGCAGCTTGGTGCCTTCTGGCAATAGGAATTGGGTTGAACACCTTTGCTGACTATTACTATTATTATTCTGAGAACTTTGGCGAATTTCTGAGAAACAACCCCATACATGGAATATGGATCATAAGCACGATGATAGTTTGTTATTCGCTATACAAACATATGAAAACAGTCTAAGCTGTTTTTGCTGCCTGTAATTTCTCTAGTCTTTGTAACTGCTTTATGACAAGCTGTGCAGTTTGTCGTACTGACTCGTTATGATCCTTTAATGCTGGCTCTATATCTTTAATGGCATCTGTTTTTCGCATCAGTCCTACCCCTTCAATTGACTCGTGTCTTACAACCTCATTTGGATCATTGAGAATAGCATCAATTAGATCAGGAAGTTTTCCCAAGACCTCATGTTCACCAAGCTGATATGCTGCCTCGTGTCTTACAATGGCATTTTCATCATTTTTTAAAACATCCACTAGTATATTCTCTATTTTTTCTTTGAGTGAGTCATCTGGTGATTGTTCTAGGAGATTTCCTACGGCCCAGAGAGCTTCCACTCGGAGCGACTCATCACGGTCATTCTTTAGTATGTTATAACATGATTCGTATCGTTGTTTCAGAGGGAGTTTATCAAGAGCCAAGTAATCATAAAGAATTCCCAAGACAAAGGACTACATATTTGAAATCTATTTAAAATTTTTGTAAATGTTCAGTCTAATAATTACACTCGTACACAGAGAAGATTGGTGTACCAGCCCACCTCTTGCAAATACTCATCTTGTGCTATTATTCCTTGGCTGGCTTTTTCAAGATTCATAATTTCATTTGGGGTTAGCTGTTGTAGTTTGCGGCCATATCCATCGATATTATACAGATCAAATCCAAGGCCAACAAGATTTTCCAAAAAATCCTCAGGGGAGTGTTTGCCCGCTCGGAAGCCATTTGTCCAAAATTCCGTCATAATCGAGATTTTTCGGTTTTTCTTCAAAGTCTCTTGCATTCCCTGCAGAGCTTTTGATTCGGAGCCCTCTATGTCCATTTTGATGAAATCTATTTTTAGATCAGGATGGTTTTTTGTAAAATAATCGTCTACGCTTGTGACTGGAACTCGGACTGACTTTTCGATGGAGGTTTCCGCATATTCAAAGCCCAAGTCAACAAGGCTGTGCTCAGAACAGTAATCTGGCGACAAGTGAAGGGTAGATGTTCCTGGCTTGTCAGAGACTGCAGATTCGATGGCAACGATATTTGTAAATCCATTATGTTTGATGCTTTCCCTAAGCAGTGCGATATTTCCTGGAAATGGCTCAAATGAGAAAATTCTTCCCTGTTCTCCCACTACACTACGAGCGAGAAGTGAATAAAATCCAATATTTGCACCAAGATCAAGCACTGTCATTCCTTTTTTCAAGTGGGTCTCAAAGATTTCAGAGTCAAAGTTTTCGTCTTCATACCAGCCAAATTTTTTTACCTCTGCGGATATGTCTAAATCTGCTTTGCTTAGGACCATTTTGAATTTACCAAAATCATGAATCCAAGTGTCTGCTTGCATATCCATTTTCTAAAAGGATTTACTAATAAACAATATCAACAGATCCTGTTGAAGATGATATTTTTGATAAGTTTTTAGTTTAGCTAACTCTACGATACATGCTTGGAAAACAATGATGAATACAGCATAAAGAAGCTGTGCTCGAACTGTACTCATCAATCATGTTGTACAGGATTTGATGCTCCAATAGTGTTTCCAGAAGATTTTGTAAGACTGGAACAAAATGGAAAAGCAAGCCTAGACTTTCTAGAGAACGTAGTTATTGTAGGTACAAAGCTAAAACAAATACGAAAAAAACCGTCAGGACAGTGTATTTTCTGGAATGGGAAATGCGAGATTTATGATTATAGGCCTTTTGATTGCAGAATATTTCCTTTTGATATTGACTATATTGATGGGGAGTTTTACTGGATAGTGTATTCATGCAATAAGGATTCAGACTGGAGATGGGCTGAGGAGCATTTAAGACAATTAGAAGAGGATCCTATGTGGCATAACAAAAAAGAGTATCTTATGATTTTCAATGAGGCGCCGTATTCGTATCCAGAAAAAATGCCATATACGGTCTTGCGCAAAGTGATTTTCAAATAAACTAGCGCAAGACCGTATATGGCATTTTTTCTGGATACGAATACGGCGCCTCATTGAAAATCATAAGATACTCTTTTTTGTTATGCCACATAGGATCCTCTTCTAATTGTCTTAAATGCTCCTCAGC
>JBQTIZ010000078.1:0-4730 GCA_052387615.1 Candidatus Nitrosotenuis sp.
GAAAGGATCTAACCCGCGCAGTATACAACAAGTATGGAAAAGAAACATTCCAAATTTTGATTCAAAATCCTCCAAACACACGCGAGCTCAAGGACCCTCAGTTATATCTAAAGAGAACTACCAAATAGTGATGGCGGAGGCTTTTGATCCATTTGTTGCAGAATGGGTTGCATTCTCGTCTAACCCAATGTACAATCTGGTTGAAAAATGCCTCAAGCTTGCCCAAATCTTGGAATATCCAGATTTAGACATTACACAGAACATAGAAAAAATTAACGAGATTGCAAAATCACTCAAGGTTCTGCTCTCGGATGTGAAGAATCCGACATATCTCATATCGATGCTAAATGAGCATCTCTTCACCACGTTGGAATTCAAGGGTGATACTAACGACTATTATGATCCAAAAAACAATTTTCTAAACGAGGTACTCTCAAAGAAAAGCGGGATACCCATCACGCTATCAATACTGTATGTAGAGATTGCAAAACGAATTGGCCTAGATCTGCGAATTTGCGGGTTTCCAAGCCATGTTGTGGTAAAGCATGGAGAGGAAATCATACTGGACCCATTCGGTGGAGGTAGACTGCTGTCAATAGAAGACCTAGAAGAGATTCTGTATCGAAACTTTGGCGACGATATTGAGTTTTCTCCAGAGTTTCTGGATGAGCTGCCAGAAGACAAGATACTAATTAGAATCATCAGGAATTTGAAAAACTCATATGCCCAATCATATGCATATGATAAGGCACTGCGCTGTGCTGACATGATACTTGCAGTAGAGCCCGACTCTCCAGACGAAATAAGAGATAGGGGCATAGTTTTGGAGAGGCTGCAAAAATACAAAGAGGCGCTGGATCATCTCAACAGGTACCTGGAGATTGCACCTGAGGCCCAAGACGTTGATTTTGTTTTAGAATTAATCCGAAATACTAGGGAAAAAATTAGTCAATAATCGACGTGATATCGCGGCCCTTTTTGATTTGCGAAATCTCATGTCTTGCAAGCTTGTTGCGTAGTGCCCTTTTTAGAATATCTACCTCGTTGCGCAGTGAGGCTATCTCGTCTTCTAGCTTGGCTACGCGCTCGTATATGGTCTCGCCTTCAGTTGAACTCATTATATTGTACAATCAGAAAAAGAGCTTAAAAATTTATGGGTTAATTTTTTCTCAGCTTGCTCAACTAGAGGTCAAACTCTTGGTTGCACGAGGCGCATTTTGCATGCTCTGCACCAACTTGGCCTATAATAAAAATACGACCTACAGTTTGACATTTTGGGCAATGTCCGGTTGTGACATTTTTTGGACCTGACTTTATTATTTTCTGAGTCTTTCGACGTCCCATTATAGAGAGAATTTTAGAGTCGTCTATTAAGTTTAAGGATTTTAAAAAGCGCGGGGGATGGGATTTGAACCCACGGGTCCTTGCGGACATGGGATTAGCAATCCCACGCCCTACCAGGCTAGGCGACCCCCGCTCAAGGGTTGAAAAGACCAGTCTGTAAATAAATTCACTCTTCTAAAATTACTCTTCGCCGGATCTTGTATAGTGTTCCACAATACTTTCTAGCGGTATTTTCTTGCCACCAACAATTTTCAGATCAACATGAATTTTCTTGTTTTTGATTGTGATGATATTGTATGTGTTCTCGAATAGTCCTCTGACTCGCTCAGATGACGCAGTTCCTGCATTGACTATAGACAATCCCTTGAAATTCCAAATCCAAGGCCTGTGCTTGTGACCACACAAAACCAAGTTCACCTTGGTTGCCAATATAGTCCTCAGAACGTCTCCTGCATCAATTACTTCGACTCGCGCAGAACCAGTGTCTGGAATGCCAACCAAGTGATGGTGCATTGCCAAGATCTTTACCTTGTTTTCATATTTTTTCATGGTTCGCTCAAGCCACAGGTTTTGGCGATATCCCACCTCGCCCTCGTCTCGGTCGGGTCTTGCGGTACCAATTGTTACTATGATAATGTCTCCACCAAGATCGTTTACTGTTTCAAACGGAAAGTGTTTTTTGAACAACAAATAACCAGTGTTTCGATAATCGTGATTGCCTGGAAGTGAGATAATTTTTTTGGTATCCAACCTAGACAGCAGAGTCCGACATTTTTCATATTCCTTGGACAGGCCCTCATTTGTGAGATCGCCTGTAACTATTACCGCATCTGGCTTTAGCTCATTTACCTCTTCTATTACCTGTTCAAACGTTTCCTCCTTGAATTGCGAGCCCACATGGATATCAGATAGCTGAACAATTATCATGTCTTGAATTGATTTTGTTAAATGCTGTAATTTAGTTTTCTTTCAAGCCTAGAGTTAAATATTGAATTTTGTCTCACAAAATCTGATTTGGGTAAAAAAGCAACCGTGATCAAAGGCGACGGAATTGGACCCGAAGTAGTAGATTCGATGATTAAAGTTCTGCGAGAGTGCAACACGCAAACCGAGATCATTTTGGCAGATGCGGGTTCTGAGCAGTGGCAAAAAAATGGTGAAAAAGACTCAACTTACATTCCAGACAGTACCATGAAATTATTAGAAACTACAAATGCTTGCTTTAAGGGGCCGACCACCACAATACCAAAGCCTGGTGCTCCCCGAAGTGTTGCAGTGACACTAAGGCAGAAATTTGAGCTATATTCCAACATACGACCAATTAAGACATACAAGAGAATAACGCCAAACCATGACTTGGATTTTGTATGCTTTAGAGAGGCAACAGAAGGTCTCTACGCCGGAATCGAGGTCCAGCTGACAGAAGATGCGGCAATCGCGGTTAGAAAAATTACACGCCAAGGATGTCGTAGATTCATCAACTCTGCGATGAACTGGTCAAAAAAATACGAGATGAAAAAATTTGTAGCCATCACAAAGCGCAACATTCTGAAGATTACTGATGGAATATTCTGGGACGAGGTCTGCGCTGCGGGGCAAAAAATCCCTGGCCTTGATGTGCAAGAAATCTACATCGATAACATGATGCAGCAACTCGTGGTAAATCCATCCCAGTTCAATGGGGCAGTTCTTGCAAGCACCAATCTATTCATGGATATTGTGTCTGAGCTGGCATCTGGAATTATTGGATCAATTGGTTTGGTGTATTCTTCAAACATGGGGGACAATTATGCTATGTTTGAGGCAGCTCATGGTAGCGCGCCATCATTTAAGGGATTAAACAAGGTAAACCCAACTGCTGCAGTTTTGTCAGGTGCTTGGATGGCAGAGTATCTTGGCGAGCGACACATCAAAGACGCAGTGTTTGCTGCAACTGATCAAGTAATCAACGAGGGAAAGCATGTAACGTTTGATATTGGCGGAACTGCAACCACACAACAAATGACAGACGAGATTTGCAGAATTGTAAAGACCAAGCTAAGAAAATAATTTTGTTGCCCGTACAATAACTAGCTCTTCAAAAAATAACTTCTTTGTTGCAAGAATCGTTACGGAAAATCCCATTGATTGTGTGCTTTGCACTAGTCTCGGATAGTTTGCCAAAGAAGATGTAAGGTACAACATTTTACCACCGGGTTTTAGGCACGTATTAGCAGATTTTATTATTTGGAGTGGGATTTCTAGACCTTCTGGCCCTCCATCAGTTGTCCTATCGATTATCTTCTCTGATGGCAAATATGGCAAATTGCAAACAATCAGATCAAATTTTGCTCCCAATGCATCTGCGCCAGCGCAACAAACTCCATTTTGGATTTTCCCATCCTGTGTGGTTAGTGTTTGAAAGTCAATGTCGGTTGCAATCACCATGTCAAAGTTATTTTCTAGAATCTTGGTCAGATATCCAGAGCCAGTTCCAATTTCAAGCGCTGCTTGCCCCTTTTCATGTTGGATGTGATCTGCAAGAAAAAACGTGTCTTCTGCAGGAGCATATGTCTTAGATGATTTGATTTGCAATTTTGATTATCTCGTCCGGATCTAGCTCTTCTAGTCTTTTATCTGATTGTATGGTGTGGCCAAACGATTTTGTAATGTTTGATATTGTTTTTCTTCTCTGGGAGAAGAGCTTTTCCACAGATTCGATCAGGCTTTGTGTTATCTGTTTTTTTGGGCTCAATCTCAGCACGATTGAATCTACTTTTGGTGGAGGTGCAAAGTTGTTTTTGCCAACCTTGAGCATCTTTTCAATATCAAAAGAATAATTCGCAATGATTGAGATTGCTCGCATTTGCTTGTTTTTGGCAAGTATTTTTTCAGCAAACTCTTTTTGTACCATAATAACTGCCGTCTTGAATTTTTTTTGTGCAAGCCACTCTATTGCCCGTTTGCTCTCAGAATACGGCAGATTCGAGACAAAAATTGTAAAATTAACATCAGATTCAAAGCCATCACCATACATTAATTCCAGATTTTGGATCTTTGAGAATTTCAAAATGGCATCAGAGTATAATTGCTCATCTGTTTCTATTGATGTGACTAATTTTGCCACCTTACATAGCAGTGGTGTGAGGATTCCAAGACCAGTTCCCACCTCCAATACGATGTCGTTTGGTGTGATTTGGGCAGATTCGACTATCTTATCTGCAATGATTTGTGATTTGAGAAAGTGTTGCCCTAGTTTTTTGCGTTTTATCATCTTTTGACAAACAATGTCACTTTAACTTCGCCGGTAATCTCATCCATTATCCTATCCACAATATGCTTCATTGGCTCTTTTAGGCCAACCCTCTCCTGCAGATCTGCAAAGCTTGCAAACTTGGTTTTCTCAC
>JBQTIZ010000079.1:0-5480 GCA_052387615.1 Candidatus Nitrosotenuis sp.
ATAGTGGTATACCAATGTTATTCATCAATAAGGTAAACTATTTATAACGTTGTACCAAAATCAATATACAGAACATTTTACGGATGAATACATGTCAGACTTTCCAATAAAAAATATAGTATATGAAAAAATCAAGGCGGCAACTTCGCTAACTGATGTTGACCTTACCAAAGCCCTAACAAAAGCAGGTACTACCCTAGCTGATGACAAGTTTAACAAAATTTTACTAGATTTGGAAATCATGGGCCTCATCAAGGTGTCATGGCTCACAAAAGACACAAGGCGAATCGAGGTCGCCATCCAAGAAGTAGAGCAGGACGAATATGAAGAACAAAACAAGGAAATGATGGAAAAAGACTACGAAGCTTCTTTTCCTGGCGTTGACGATTCCTAGAATCTAAAGTGAAACGCTGCATCTAGTGCTACTGCTACAAATATTATTGTAAGATATGGTGCAGTTACCTTGTATGCCTTCCATGCAAAATCTGATGTAGGGTTTTTTGTCAGCTTGTAGTGATATACTAACATCAGTCCGCCACTTGCTGCAGCTATTGCCAAGTACACTATGCCCAACCCAAACGCATACAGTGCAAGCGAATATGGAAGCAAGATCGCCGTGTTTACCAAAATGTACTTTGATGTTTTTTGCATGCCAATCAACACAGGCAACATTGGTACACGCGCCTCTGCATAATCATCTCTAATTTTCATGGCAAGACACCAAAAGTGAGACGGAGTCCAAACAAATACCAAAAAGCCCACCAAAAAGCCAAGCAAATCAATTCCCATGGGTGGAACAAATCCTGTTGCCGCAGTCCAGCCAGCCATCGATGCCGCACTTCCCGCAAATCCACCAATCACAATGTTTGAGGGATTTTTTCGTTTAAGCCAAGCAGTGTAAATTATGACATAGAAAAATATGCCAACGCCGATAAAAAAAGTAGAAACCCAGTTTAATGCAAAATAGGAATAAACAACAGATGTTACACTTACTGCAAGCCCATATACCAAAACAGACGGTGCCTTTATTCTCCCAGAGGGAATAGGCCTGGTATTGGTTCGCTTCATTAGCGGATCTATGTCTCTATCATAGTAGTGGTTCAACGCACTAGAGCCAGCAGACGCCAGAGCACCTGCAATTATGATATGAACTAGAGCCATTGGATCAAGTTCCGGTCCAACTAGCTTTGATGCAGCATACATTGATGTTACTGCCGTTATGACAAGTAAAACGACAATTCTTGGTTTTGAGACTTCAAGTAGTTCTTTTGCTGCCAAACTCACTCAAAAACGCCCAGTTAGGCATTTAATTTCTTCGACTTGTTTTACTACAAAAGGAATAAGTACCTCACTTTAGGCATCAAGCTCAAATGAGTAATTGGGACCTCATGATGCCAGGAATGGGTCTTACTGCTATCGGTGTGGCAGGAGTTACGATCTCTTTTGCCGGAATTGCGCACACATTCATTGATGGAATGCATGCACTGACAGGGCTAACGATGTTTGTTGGTTTGATATTTTTGGCCGCTGGAATTTTGGACGGTGGTATTTCAACTAGTAATAGAGCAAAAGCTACAACCTTGGTAGTTTTAGGAATTGTGTTATCATTTGCCGTTGCAGGACTCACATTTAACGCGGTTACAAGCATCCCGACATTTGCAGGCGTGATGCTAATCGTTACAGTCCCTACAATAGTAATAGCATATGTGGCAATGAAAATGCCCGAATATGCAAAACCAGTGGGCGTGATATTCATTTTAGCAACAGGTGCTGCAATTGCAGCATATGTTGGATTTGGTTTATACGGACCATCTCAATATTTGGTTCCACCACCAGAAGAAGTGGAGGAGGAAAAAATAGCTGCACCAAGTGCACCAATAACTGCAATTTCTATACTGAAAGGATCATCAGTCAATGGCGCACCAGACTATGAGCCAGATGTGGCCCAAGTTCCAACAGGCAACAACATAGAATGGACAAACAACGATGAAGTGGCACACACAGTCACTAGCGCAGCAGATGCTGGCAATACGTTTGATTCCAGTTTGATAAATGCGGGTGGAAAATACTTGCTTGATACTTCTAAATTGCAGCCAGGAACATACGAGTACATGTGCATAGTACACCCATGGATGATCGCATCATTTGATCTAGGAGATGCATCTGGACAAAGACTTGCTGAAGGTGCAACTGCAACTGATCCAAATTCAGTACCACCAGAAGCAGTAATTGAGGAAGTACCTGCAGAGGAAATATCAGAGGTACCAGCGGAGGACGTGGTTGAAGAGACTACATCAGTTGAAGAAACTATACCAGCTGAAGAAGAAATGTCAGCCCCATCAGAGTTAGTAATAGTTGAGATGGCGGCAGGAACTGCATCAAACCAAGATTGTGCTGACCAGTGCTTTATTCCAAGTACTGCTCATGTAACAGTAGGCGGAACCATAACTTGGAAAAATGTGGACAGTGCTGCACACACTGCAACAGAAATGAATTCTAAATTCGATTCAAGCATTGTCATGACAGACGGAGAGTTTTCACACACATTTGAAGAGGCAGGAACATTTGACTACATGTGCATTGTTCATCCTTGGATGAAAGGCCAAGTCGTCGTAGGCTAAATTTTGCAAAAGACCATAATACTTTCTCAGAATCAAACACAGGCTCTAATAGATCATGCCAAAAAAACATCTCCGGCTGAATCTTGTGCGCTTTTGTTTGGAAACAAAAATGTCAATACATCCACAGTAAAGGAGATCTTTTTGACAAAAAATGTGGAAAACTCTCCAGTAAACTTTACCATATCAAATGAGGAGCTACTATTAGGATACCAAGAAGCAGAAAAGAAAGGACTGGAAGTGGTTGGAATCTTTCATTCGCACCCACATTCGGAGGCAACTCCATCTCTTACAGACAAGAAATTCATGACGATAAACCCAGTGATATGGGTGATTTTTTCAAACAAAGAAAATCAGATAAATGCATTTGTCTTGGAATCGGAAATAGTTCCAGTTACAATCAAGATTGGCTAGAGCGAAAGGCGATTTGTGTGTTATCCAAGATTTTTGAGAGAACTTTGATGTTAGGGTTAATTATTTTGCCAATCACATTTACTGAGGAGTACGGCTTTATCTCATTTTTTGTACCAATTGGTGTTGGGCCGTAAAAAAGACAGATTGCGTTTCCTTGCGGCCAAAAAGCGACATCATGCAATTCCACCACGTCTTTTGCGTTTTCTGACGGTATAGAAAATGGCGCGGGGCTAGTATAGATCTCCTTGCCCCAAATGTTTGCATCTAGCCTAAATGGCAGATTTTTGACAAATGCCAAAACGGTTTTTGGGGCAATCGAATCGTCTAGTTCTAAAATTATGTTATCAGAGTTTGAAATTTCAGCAGTGATAATGTGCTTCATGATAGATTGATCATCTTTGAATTAAATATCCCTTTTTTATAGAAAAAACATGATGGAGATACACGTCTACGATACATACGTAGAAGCACAAGATGGCCATACCATGCACTTTGATGTTATAACATCAGAAAAAGACCACGGTAAGGCAATCGAATATGCAAAACAATGGCTCAAAACCATCGGTGAGGCAAGTGCAAAAGTAACAACAGAAGAATGTCAATTTTGCCACTCACAAGGTGCTCCAAAGCCAGTAGAGGACGCAATCAAGAGCAATGGATTTTTCATCCAAAAGATGGAAGGCTGTCCATAAACTCTTTTTTTAATTTTTAATTACCTTTTAATCTCAAAACTCATCTAGACACATCATGCCAAAAGAGCCAAAATACAACAAGCTTACAGTAGAGGGAGACAAAAAAACCCAGTGGATTTGCGGTTGCTTTGAGACAATTGATGGTTATTTTTGGTTCTGCGATGAACACAAAACTACGCTAAACAAGACAATAGAAGCACAGATTGACGAGTTGGACATGACGCGTGTCTTGGAGTGAGCTTTTTGTATGATTACTTAAAATTATCCAGAATGTGAGAATAAGAATGGGATTTTTGAAAAGTCTGAAAAAATACTGCATTATGAAAAAAGTTCGCGACAGTGCAAACGACCCTGAAGAAAAATAAAAAGTCAAACTAGATTTATTTGATTCTTATCTAGAATCGAATTTTGTATTGTTTGAGTGATTGTTTATTTTTAGTTCCATTTTGGTAATTTTAGTTATCTTCATGCCAATCTTCGGAATAAGGGTTAGATATATTACAAAATACTAGTCAGTACGAAGGAATTTTAATCCAAGTTTTTTTGTCATCTCGTTTATTTTATCATATTCTTGCAAGAATTTTTGCCCTTTTTCTGTTATAGTTATTGGATCCATCGTGACAAGTTTCTTTTCTTCCAACTCCTTAAGATGTATAATCAATTTATCGTATGAGGTACCAGATAGAAATTGGATTCGCGTCGGTTTTGCAGATTCATTATAAATTAGATCATCGCGTATTGCATGTAATACCGCATGATACAGCTCTATTTTGTTTCTCTTTTCTTTTGATTGGGATCTTAAACTATGTGTCATGTTTTAACACCATGGTTTTGGAATTTTTTGTTTCCTTTGTAAGTGTAAGAATAATGACTCCAAGGGCAATCACCTTCAAAATACCAGATAGAACAAGTGTCAAAGACATTGGATCTACTGTAAATAGAAATCTTACAAATAGAGATGAAAACAATACTGCAAATCCTAGTGGAAGTATGATCAGTTCTTTTCTATTTTTTATTTCTGGATTTCCAAATGTTTTAAACAGAACATATCCAATAGAAATCATATTAACAATTCTGAAATATTCATTGTATTGTTGGAATTGAGGAAGTCCAATATTTTCAATAACTGCAACAAGTGTTAACAGAGAAACTATTGGAATGAAAGACAGTAATGCAGATTTTATGAGAAGCGAGAATTTTTTTTCAGTTGATTTTTGGAGATAATAGACCAAAGCAACAAAGGCAAATCCATAAGAGGTAATAGATAATTGCAACCAATGGAAAAGATTGAAAGATTCATCTTTATTGGCAAAACTAATTGTAATGGAAAAGAAAAGATCTCCAAATGAAATAAGAGCAAAGCCGATCATAAGACCAAAAATATAAGGTGATGAAAATAATCTGTACATTCTTAAAAAATAAACGGAGATGCCAGCGCCTATGACTGCACTGAATACATATATGAAAAAGAGGACTTGATTATTTTGTTCAAATAAGATTGCTTCCACAGTTACCTATAGATTCAGTTATTATTATAATTCACCAAATCCTGTTTGTCTGTTATGAACACACTGTGATTTATCTTATCAGAACTCATCTTGATGAGTATGATAATGAATGTGAATGAAAAACACGCTATAAATCATCGTGGAGTCATGGGTATAGAGGCAGCACTGGTATTGATTGCATTTGTAATCGTAGCAGCTGCACTATCATTTGTGGTTCTAAACATGGGTTTCTCATCGACACAGCAAGC
>JBQTIZ010000080.1:0-6831 GCA_052387615.1 Candidatus Nitrosotenuis sp.
AGTACTGTCTTTATTGTTTTTACTGCAATGTCCGATGGTGTAAGCCCAGATATTCCGATTTGCACGAATCATTAAACTATCTTGTTATAATAAAAGCTTAGACGTCTCTGAACTTCATTATATTATAGAAATATGAGGCATTGGTTTCAATAGTAGCTTTTAGCGGAATTTTGTCAAGGCCAATCTCTTTTGACTCAAGTGCTGCCTGGGCTGCACCGCCTGCAAAGCTTAATGCCCATAGTGCGTCTTTTTCTTTTAGCATTGTACAACAATACGTTGCAGTGAAAATGTCGCCAACGCCAGATGTGTCATAAATATCCATATTTGGCAACGTGATGGTGTATTGCTTGTTTTTGTAAAATAACGACACGTCACGCTTATTCGTGTATAACAAATGTTCTACTTTTTTATGCAACAGTTTAGCGCCATCAATTCCTTCAACTCCAGTCAAATTCTGTACTTCGCTTGGGTCTGATTTTAATACATGAATTTTTTCCAAATTTAGAGTTGTTTTCTCAAAGTTTACCTTTCCATCAGATCCAGCTCGTCGCAAAAACCCTTGAGGATCAAGAGCAACAAGCTTTGCATCTGATTTTAATCTCTCCAGTGTTTCATATGATATCTCATCAAATACTGGACTGATTAGAATTCCATCAACGTTTGTCTTGATGTAATCAATTTTGTCACAAGTATTTTTTATCCATAATGTACGATCAGTATCATTAATTTCCAATCGAAACCGCGTTGTTGGTCTTTGCGATTGCGCATTTTCAAACTTTATTTTATTTTTTTGCAATTGATCCACAAACGTATAGTCTGGCCCATATTTGGTTACCAGTTCCACATCAAAGCCGAGATTTCTTGCAGTAATTCCACAATAACATGCGGGCCCACCAGGCCTCTCATACAAATTATTGTTAATTTTTATTTCATCTATTGTACAATGTGAGAAAATTGCAAGATTCACTTGATTTGTTCTAGACGATATGGATTTAGTTTTTTGCTTTTTTCAGACAAGATTTGCACAGGATTTGGCCTCGCTCAATTATGAGTTCCATATTTGATTTTAGGCACACATGACACAAGCCACGCATCACATCACATTACGTTGAACTAGCATAAATTTAGATAGTAATCTGAGAAAAAGTGATATTCTAACCAGAATCGATTCAAGTCATGAGAATCCCAATTCCAGTTACATTGGACAAAAAACTGGTCTCACTTGTTATGCTAGTATCATTAATTGGGATTGGTGTTACCGTTTTCTTTTCTTTTCATTATGCAAACATCATATTAGAAGAACGCGTGATAAATCAGCTCAAAGGAGAATCCGGCATACGTAGTGACTCCATTGTAAGCATTCTGACATCAAAGATGCAACAAATCCAAGTAATTACAACAAACCCTATGATAAAAAATCTCATTTTAGAACTAAATTCAATAGATGATATTGAGATCCTAGATACAACCATCCCAGAAAAAAGAATAGGATTTCTAATTGAGGTACAAGCGTTTGAGGCAAGTATTGGCGGCCTAAATGATCTTGAAAATGTTGAAATCATCGGAATCGACGGGCAGAGACTATTTGCTCTAGTCAACACAAAGGCCAAAAAAGACTACCTATTGGATCCAGCTTTCATCAAAGGCTCAAAGGAATCCTTTGCACAAATAATACTTGGTAAAGATAATAAAAGAAAAATCATCACCGCCGCACCAATTTTTGAAAAACCTAAAGACGATACACCAATAGGTGTGGCCATTGTAACTGCAAACACACAGCTTATTGATCAGATTTTGTTAAATAGACAGGGCCTTGGTAAGACAGGCGAGTCATATTTAGTGAATCAGGATGGATACTTGATTTCAGAGTCTAGATTTGTAGAAAATGCGGCGTTTAAACAACAAACACACACTGCACCAATTGAATCATGCTTTACAAACGGACAAAACTATCATGGGGTGTATCATGATTACAGAGATCACCTAGTCCTTGGCGCATCAAGCTGCAACAAAAACATGGGCCTAGTTGTATTAGTGGAAATTGACGATGAGGAAGTTTTTGAACCAGTAGCAGACCTTCGTGACAAAATCATCGTACTCGGCATAATCATAACACTAATTGTCAGCATTGCGGCATTCTTTCTCTCAAAACTCATATCAAAACCACTAATCAAACTCAAAAATGCTGCAAACCAAATCTCAAATGGCGACTTTAATGTGAGAACCAATATTAAAACAAAAGATGAGATTGGCCAGCTCTCACATTCCTTTGATCAGATGGCAGAAAAAATCCAGGATTCATTGCTGAAGATCAAAGAAAGGGAAGACGTAATCAAGCAACAAAAAGACATTCTACTACAATTTTCTCAATATAGATCGAACTATTGTGTCTGCTTTGTAGACATTATGGGCTCTACAAAGCTTACAGCCAAGCTATCAGACGTGGAGACTAGCAAGTTTTATTCAATATTCTTGAATTCAGCTGCCACTGTAATTACACAAAATCATGGCATTGTAGTCAAAAACATCGGTGATGCGTTATTGTATTATTTCCCAAAAACAGATTCTGATGAGCAATCACCATTTGAAGAAATGCTGCACTGTTGTATGAAGTTAATAGAAGCAAGACAGGCCATAAACAAGTCTCTGACAGATGAAAGTCTTCCAGAAATAAGCTATCGAATCAGCGCAATGTTTGGCCCAGTCAGAGTAGCTATAGTTGCAACATCTGCAATTGATGATATATTTGGCTCTACAGTCAATACTTGTTCTAAGATAAATGCACTTGCAAGGCCGAACACACTAGTCATTGGAGAATCATTATACAAAAAAGTCAGAGGAATCAAAGAGTATGAGTTTGAAAAAATGTCCGACTATACAATCGATACAGACAACAAGTTTGCAGTTTATTCGGTATCAAAAAAATCAGACTAATCACACATCAAGAATATAAAGAGGCATCCGGAAGGGATGCCATGCCATTAAAACGAGCAAGTAGAGGGAGACGAAAAGGCGGGAAAGGATCATCTGACCGTATCCAATGTACAAACTGTGGCGCAACCGTCCCAAAAGACAAAGCAAAAAAAGTCACGTCACGACTAAACCTAGTTGAACACTCGCTTGCAAAAGAGCTAAGAGATCAAGGAGCATACATTGCATCGCCATCTATTCTCAAATGGTACTGCATATCATGTGCAATTCACTTTGGCATTCTAAAAATCAGATCTGCAGATTCCAGAAGAAAAACCGGAAGACTGCGTTAATCCTGAATGCTTTTTGAAGTAACAATAACTCTCTGAACGAATGTAATTCCAGCAATTATGATTACAACGCCTATTGCATATGGCATCAAACCTGGAATCATGCCGATTATTGCAATTACCAAGAGTCGTTCTGCTCGTTCACCAATTCCAATTCCTTGTAGTTTTATCTCAAGGGATTCTGCGCGAGACCTAGTGTAGCTGACCAACAAAGATAACGTGATTGCAAGGAATATCCAGATTGGCTCTGCAAACCCGCCGACCAACAGTCCTGCAAAGATTGCAACCTCTGCAATTTTATCAAATACAGAATCTAGGAATCCTCCCTTTTTTGAGACCTTTTTGGTATAACGCGCAACTTGTCCATCCACTACATCAAAAAACCCAGAAACCAAAAGCAACACGCCACCAATCACACCAGGATTAAACCAAGGATGTATGATCTGTGAATTCAGACCATATGATACAGCAGACAAAAACGCAAAGATGAGTCCAATCCCCGTCCAAAAGCTCGGCGAGAGGCCAGTTGAGCCAAACTTTGCCCCGATCTTTTCAAGAGTCGGCTTGAGTGAATCTCTGAAATTATTTAGCAATGTCGTTGAATTGAATTGAATTCTATTTAAACTTCATGGCAATCATTGTAGAGAGAAGCTTTGCTGCAAGCGAGGCTGTTGCACCATTATCATATGTTGGGTTTAACTCCACTACATCCAGAACGGAGATTTTGGCATCCCGTGTAGCATATATCATATCAAATAATTCACGCGATGTTATACCAACTGCCTCTGGATTGCCAACGCCCGGTGCAAATGCTGGGTCTAGTACATCCAGATCAACACTAATGTATGTTTTATCAAATGTAGAAAGTGCATCTTTGACCATCTTTGGACCTTTACCATCCCGAATGTCCTTATCCGTGATAGTTTTGATCTTATTTTCTTTTAGAAATGACAGTTCTTCTTTGACAAACGAACGTGCACCAACATGAATTATCTTGTCGGCCCCTTTTTTCTCCACTACTCTTCTAAGATATGATGCGTGACTGTATTCTTCTCCAGCATATCCATCTCGGAGGTCATAGTGAGCATCAAATACAATGTACCCTGTGTCTTTTGGCACATTCATATATGTTCCATATGTAAGAGAATGCTCACCGCCAAGTATCACAAGCAGCCTGTCTTTTTTTATCAGTTCTGTAGTTAGCTTGCCTACCATGTCTAACATTTCCTCAACATTTACAGTGTGCATCGTATTTCCCAAATCCTCGATTGATGCAGTTTCTAGATCAATTCCTAAATCTGGGTGGAAAATTTCGATATTGTTAAAGGCCTTCCTTATTGCATCTGGGCCAAATCTACACCCAGGTTTGTAGGAATGTGTTGAATCAAACGGTATACCAAAAACTGTGGCAGTTGGATTTTTTGCCTCTCCGGGACTGATGATTAAGGGGTCTTTGCTCAAATACAAATCCAAGTAGCTCACACAAATCTGAAAAATCACTAGAAAATAAATGAATAGGAATTACTGTACTACGATCTTTTGAGTTGATTCTTTGAATTGTTGCTCTATTTTGTTTACCAATTCAATGGAGCTGAATGGTTTTTCAACAAATTGAACTCTTTTGTCCCATCCAAGCTCGGAAATCATTGACTTGAGATGGCTGCCAAAGCTGCTGATAAAGACAATGTTTTGATTTGGGTTCAGCGCCATGATTTCTTTGGCCACATCAAGGCCGTTCTTTTTTGGCATGTTATAGTCCAAAATTACTATATCTATGGTTTTGTGATCACCTGAGTAGCATATTCTGTCACACATTCTTGCCCGTCAAATGTCAATGTTACGGAATGACCCTTGGATTTGAATATTTCTTGGTACAACACTCCATATGCAACACTATCATCTGCAACCAAGATATTCATTGGCATTCATTATGAAGTTCGTACCTATGTTATTCTACTTTAACATGTTCGAATCAAACGAACAAAGATTAAACCATTATTTGTGGTCGCTTGGAGAGGTGCCTTGACATGTTTAGCTTGGTAAATGGCTTGTCTTTTGTCTGCGCCTTGATTTCGGCGACAAACTCCTCAATCGATATTTCTTTTACCTCGCCTGTCTTTCTGTCTCGAACTGACAGATTTGATTGATTTACTTCTTTTTCACCAATTACTAGACTGTACCGAATCCACTCTGTTTCGGATTCGCGGATTCTTTTTCCAACTGTTTCGTTTCTATCGTCAATGTCAACACGTATGTCATTCAGGCCAAGCTTGTCTGCCAAATCTTCGCAGTGCTTGTAGAATTCCTCTTTTAATGGTATAATTCTGACCTGTGTTGGTGCCAGCCATAAAGGAAAGTGCGCCTTTCTTCCTTCTTTTTGGTCCAGGGCAGCTTTTTCCAATAATGTGTATATGACTCGCTCTATTGCGCCGCTTGGTGAATTGTGTAGAATTATGGGGTGATGAGGGATGTTGTTCTCATCAAAATATTTTATTCCATAACGTTCACCGTTTTCAACATCTATTTGATCAGTGGATAACGCGGATGCCTTGCCCAAACTATCAACATAGTTGAATTCCCATTTTAAGACAAAATAGAAAAATCGTTCCTTCCACATTTCCACAAGCACGGGTTTTCCCATTTTTTTAACCAGTTCTTCAATGTAGGATTTGTTTTCATTGTAGAAATCTTCTGTAAATCGGATTGCCATCTCATAGTCCATTTCGTCAATTCCAACTTCTTTTAGGACGTGACGGGACAGATCAAATCTCTCCCTAAATTCTTCAATTGATTGCGGAATATCTGTACAAAACGC
This sequence comes from Candidatus Nitrosotenuis sp., assembly GCA_052387615.1. Lineage (GTDB taxonomy): Archaea > Thermoproteota > Nitrososphaeria > Nitrososphaerales > Nitrosopumilaceae > Nitrosotenuis. The sequence continues at coordinate 6,076 of JBQTIZ010000080.1, forward strand.
ATGACAGTCAGGCATTGTAAATGCACGCAATCTTCTTAATCCAACCAGCTCACCTGACTGCTCTCGTCTAAAGCTGTATCTAGTCAGCTCATACAACTTCATTGGCATGTTCTTGTACGATATCTGAAAGTCATTTGCCATCAGGAACTGGCCAAAACATGCTGCAAATCTCAAAAAGAGTTGTTTTCCCTCCGTATTGATATTGTATTGTCTTGCTGGGAATCGATTAAAGTAGCTCTCCATGCTTGGATGGTGAGAATCATACATGATTGGTGTTTCAACTTCCAGTCCACCATATTCTTTTACTTGATCCGTGACGAATCGCTCCAGCAAAGATTTGATGAGCCTACCATTTGGGTAAAATCTCATGTTGCCAGAATCTGATGCTGGCTCGTAATCCGCGATTGCCATTTTTTTCATTAGCTTGACGTGTGGCGGTGGTTCATCAACGGATCTTTTTTTGGCAGATTCATATTTTGCCAAAACTTCCAACTTCCTATGTTTATCAAAATTAAACTTGTCAATCTCAGTCATGATGCCATCAGGCGATAAAATATACCAAAACGATTTGATTTTAGATTCTGATTTTAATGCCTCCGATGCCTGACCTTCATCATCGTGCGAATGACCGTGTTCATGTCCAGAGTCATCTTTTGTAAAAACCTTTGAGCTTTCAGCAAGTGGGTGCCCCTTTACCTTAACATTGTATGATTTAGTCCACCCGAATGGCGCATGAGACACTTCAAACTCAGATGC
>JBQTIZ010000081.1:0-4815 GCA_052387615.1 Candidatus Nitrosotenuis sp.
GCCATATGTAGTGCCTCTAAATTATTCAGCTTGGGTTCTGCTACGGCAGAGTCGATTTGTTTTGAGCTTGCCTTGGATATTTGGTAATCATCCACTAGTTTGATGATTTGTTTGTAAAGAGATTCCCTTGCTTTTGCAGATAGCTTTTTGGAATCCTTTACGCCGATTTCTATCAATGTGTTAATCTTTGATTTGTCTATTGCGACTGCGGCAACAACGAGCGGTCCAAGCATAGAGCCTCTACCTGCCTCATCTACGCCACAAACAAGCACGAATCTGACTCTAGCAAATAACGTATTAAACCATTTTAGAAGTAAAGACTTGCGATCAATTGCAGCTAAATGACCAAATCACCACCATAACAGAAGGAAAAACACAAATCCTTGTTCCAAGAGGGGCACTAGAACAAAAGGTACCGCCACGAAATATTGCGTTTTTTAATCCAAGGGCAAAGCTAAGCAGAGACTTTTCCATAATTGTGTATTCGACATTTTTGAAAAACTTTGATGGTCAGAAATCATTTTTGGACGGCCTCTCTGGTCTTGGCGCACGTGGATTACGTGTCGCAAATGAGATCAAAGGTACTGAGGTTTTTGTAAATGATCTAAATCCAAGGGCACTAGAATTATCAAAAAAATCCGCAGAACTAAACGGTTTGCAAAATTATGAGATATCAAAGAATGATATTTGCCAATTCTTTAACGCATTTTCAAAAAAGGGAAGCCGTGGAGCAATTGTTGATATTGATCCATTTGGCTCACCTACAAAATACATCGACTGTGGACTACGAGCTACAGTTCACAAAGGACTGTTATCGGTTAGTGCGACAGATCTCCAAGTGTTGCATGGTTTGTTCAATGACGCATGTAAAAAAAAGTACCACGGTACACCAGTAAAGACAACATTCAGCAACGAGATATCAATTAGACTGATCTTAGGTCTAGTCATTGCAGTTGCTGCAAGACTAGATGTAGAAGCGACTCCGATTTTTGTAGAGACAAACCAGCATTACTATCGAGTCTATCTTCGTATACTGAACAAGCCAGACAATCGAAATTCCATTGGATACATTGCACATTGTAGAAATTGTGGAAACAGACACACAACTCACGAATTCATATCGAATTGCACATTATGTTCTCATGTAGTCGAGCTTGCAGGGCCATTGTGGATTGGAAGCTTGTTTGAAAAAGACTTTGTTGCCCAAATGTTAAGCGAGATTCCAGAGCATATGGATAAAAAATGCGAAAAAGCAATTCAAAAGGTCATCTCAGAGTCAGAAATGCCTGCCTGTTATTACACGCTAGATGAAATTGCCAAGATGCTCAAATCAGCCCCCATACCTCTTGAACAAATTATATTCAGACTGCAACAAAATGGATTTTCTGCCAGCTCAACTTCGTTTAATCCGACAGGATTCAGAACGGACTGTAAAATAGACAGAATCAAAGAATTATTTTCAGCCTAAGCCATATCCAAGACAGACAAAATACAGTTCGCTGCTTGGCTTTCTGCTTGCGTTTGGCTTTCTTAGATGAACCTTGGCAAATTTCTTTTTCAGATAGTCTCGAAATTCCATAGAGTACCCACCATCAAAGACTTTGAAGAGTGCATTTCCCTTTGGTGCCAAGATCATATCCATTATTTTTGAGCAGGAATAGTTTAGCGAGATTTGTTTTGCATGATCCATTGTCCAGTGCCCCGTAATTTGAGGAGAAATATCGCAAATTACTGCATTTGCGTTTCCGCCAAGATATTCCAGTATTTCATCTACTACTGATTCGTCTTCTACACTTCCTTTGATGAACCGTGCACCGTCAACGTCGTCCATGTATGAGGTATCGATTCCAACTACTTTGCCCTTGTTTCCTGCAAGCTTGACTGCTGCTTGCATCCATCCTCCGGGTGCACATCCCAAGTCCACCACATTAAATCCAGGACCGATTATTCGATAAGAATTGTTTAGCTCAAGCAGTTTGTATGTTGCACGACTACGATATCCTTGCTCTTTTGCAAGTTTTCTATAATGATCACGCTTTGCATCTAGTGGCTTCATTGTTCTTTCTTTTTCTTTGGTTTTGAAAGATCGTTAATTGTCCAGTCTTCAATCCACTGACATGTTCTAGGGCTGACCTCGCCATCAAGTGAGCATTTTTGCTCAACTGGACACACCAAGCATGGTGCATTTTCAATAGAGTCTGTACTGACTGGAGTTTTTTTGATTTTTAGAACATATGTCCATCTTTTGTTTTCCAGTATTTTTTCGCGTGTGATAATTCCCATTCTTTCTAGCTTTAGTGCAAGACGAGAGCTATCTCTGCTTGTCAGCTTGAATTTTTTCCAAAGCTCGCTTTGCACAATTCCATCCTCATAGTTTGCCAGAAACAGGCAGACACGATTGGTGAGCTTTTCCATATCGACTTTGTCGATTTGAAAGTTCTCTATTTCCTCATCAGTTAGTTCTTCTTCTAATTGCTCTTCTAGAGTTTTTTCCGATTCCTCTTCCTTCTTTTTCCTTTTTTCTTCTTTTACCGCTGCTTTTTTATCGATTTTTTCTTTTGCCTTGTCCTTTATTTTCTTGTCTAATTTGGCAGCTTTCTTGTCTAGTTTTGCTGTTTTCTTGTCTAATTTGGCCGGTTTTTCTTTAGCTAGTTTTTTGTCGTCTTTTTTAGAATCTTTTTCAACAGCCTTTGATTTTACCATGATAAATCACGTGTGCTTACTCACTCTAGTTTCAATATATAACATCGCATTCTATTGTACACTGAATTTTTGAGTTGCACTCAAAAACTTGTCTCCGTTTTTGTCAAACAGCTGAACTTCAAGTGAGTATTGCCCCGCGTCAAATTTTTCTGAAAACTTTTCATTGAGTGGCAAGGTTCCAGATTCTCCGTAACATTGATCAAAGAATGCACCTTGCTTTACTGCCTTTTTTTGTCCTCCAGAAACATCATACACTGTGATGTATAGGTCACCGCAGTCAAATGCAGCATCATTTACTGATGCTTGTGCTTCAATCTTGTCTACATTAGAATATGATCCATGCAAGCTTACAATCTCAATTGAACTTGTTTGATGCGTTGCGCCAAGTTCTGCATACGGTTCCTGTAGTATAGAGCCAAGTACTACTCCGCCATATACAAATGAGAATATTATTGGAATTATGAAAATTGCTAGTCCTCGTGATGCCATCAAATTTTTCTTGCCGTCTTGTGTTTTTATATCTATAGCAAAATTTGGGCATATGACAATGTCGAATAAGTTAAATCATTGCCACCCAAACAGGCGCTAGATGCGATTAAGAAAGTTCCGAGTTAGGGCATATCGATGCATCCATGATTCTGGCGAAATCAAAGTTGGAGACTTGGCAGCATTTGTTGGAAGAAACGAAAGCGGCAAGACCACAATTTTGCAGGCATTAACCTTACTAAACAAGGAAGAACATGTATCTGAACTAGATTTGTGCGACGAGATGACTGAAGAGCTAAAGTCAGAGATAACACTAGTCGAGGGGGATTTTCAGCTAACACCAAAAGAGGTCAAAATCGTCAAAGAACGATTCCCACGTTTGCCAGAAATTAACAATGTACGAATATTTAGATCTAACAAGTATGCCGAAGTCCAATACGACTTTGGCTCTGTAAAATTAAGTGAGGAAAAAGACAAGGCGTTAAATTCTTGGGAGAATTACACAGAAAAAATCCTAAGCTTTGTCTCAACTGTACCGAACCACATTAGAATTCAGTTGGAAACAAAGTTCTTTGAGGGCCCACCTCCAAAAGACAAAGAGACATTTCTTAGCGAAATGACAGTTTTTAACAATTCATTGAACGTACTTGCATCTGATGGTCAGTACATCTTAGCAGAATGGTCTAGGTTCTATCAAGACCGAGAAAAAACCTATGACGAGTTACTGGTTGGTTCAACAGAGAAAACCGCGCTAGAGAATTTCATCTTAGAGCATTTGCATCCAAGATTTGTCTACTTTTCTGATTACAAAAAAATCTACGGAAACATAAACTTGGATGAATATATCAAGGAGATACAGAGGCCAGAAGGTCTAGACTATGAGGAATTTGACAAGGCGGAAACAGTTCGAAACTTGTTCTATTTAGCAGAGCTTGATACCGAAAAGCTGGAGGAATACAAAAACAGCCCTCCAAAATTGATCAAACTACTAAATAGCGCAAGTAGAAGACTTACTGACAGACTAAACCCAGCATGGAAGGGAGACCCAATCCATGTGGACCTAAGATATAATCCAGGTAACATAATGAGCGTGGTAATTTCAGATGTACACCGAGATGGAACAGTAACTAATACTGGTTTATTGAGCAGAAGGGCAGAAGGATTCAAGTGGACATTTTCATTTATTGTCAATTTTGCAGCTGAAACTCAGCGTGCAGAGCTAAAAGAGGCAATTCTATTATTGGATGAGCCTGCAAGAAATCTACACCCAGCACAACAAATGGGAATCTCGGATTTGTTGAAGAATTTGGCAGGCTCCAACCAAGTTTTGTACGCAACACATTCACCGTTTATGATATTTGATTATACTCCAGGAAATCTACTCGTAGTTGAATTAGACAAGAGAAAGCACTTGAGCCGAATCCATTATGATTACTGGAATGCGGATGATGCAACACTAATACCTATTTTGTATGGGCTGTCGCGTGGTCTAGTAGAATCAATTGTAGATAGGGAAATTGGCACAAACTCTAGGCCAGTTATAATAGTTGAGACAATGTCTGATGCAATGTATCTCAATTCATTTGACAAGTTCCTAGAGGATCCAAACATTTCCATGAATCCATT
>JBQTIZ010000082.1:0-7041 GCA_052387615.1 Candidatus Nitrosotenuis sp.
AGATGTTTTGGATACATACATGTCGCAAGCATATATTCTGCTAGAGTGCGAAAAAGGAAAAGAAATAGACACCATGAACCGTCTCAAATCAATAGCTGAAGTAATTGATAGTGACGTGTTACTCACATCACATCAAGTAATCTGTAATGTTGTGGCTCCAACATACAATGAAATCTCTGATGTCGTGACAAAAAAGATTCGAAAACTTCCTGGAATTAAGGGAACAACCACATTAAACGTGATCGGCCATAAGCCAAAATAATCACTCCAAAACTTCTCGAGAGCCTATCTCATTTGATATGCCGTAAAGGCTAACAAGTTTTGCCAAGTCAGCACTGCTTATTTTGCAGTTATTGTGTGCAAGCTTGAGTGCGTATGGGTATCCACCAACGCTTGCTTTGTAGAGTTTGTTCAAAATTGATTTTACTTCATCTTCGGTGTGATTGTCACCAAAGAGTTCTATTTTGATTAATGGTGTGGAATCTGATAGTCTTGCATAAATTGATGAGATTGCCTTGTCTCGCCCAAATTCTCTGTCGACAAAAATCTTGCTAAATCCAGGGGTCTTGGCGGCATGGTTATAATAGAAAATATCGCCTGCCTGGGATCCGAGATCCGAAAATTGGACATTCGTGTTTGATGTCTTTGCGATAAAAATGACATTATTCTTTTTTGTTATGACTCTAACAATTGCAGGAGTTAGACTAGCTTGCCTTGTCATAAATTGAGAATACAACGAACCATCCATCATCACAATATCGGAAACATCGACTGCCTTTTTGCAAACATCCACTTCCATCTCGCTTGCAAGTCGTGATATGTCGAGGCCAACCCTGCCCAAGCCCTGTCTGTGAAGATCGTCAATTATCGTACCGTCTGATTTTATTGCAACGGCAGTCACAACCCAAAGCTCCATTCCCTGAAATTTTGTACTGTTAAAGCTAGAATCGATTCCGGCAAGTACGGCGTCTTGCTTTTCTGGAGTGTATTCTATCCAGTTTTGCCTTGCCTTTTCTACAATTTGCTCAAATTTAGGCCCTCTAAGAACAGAAAGAATGTTTTCACGGTTTTTTATTGCCTCTTTGTAAACCGTATTGAGCATAGGTTACCTTCAATTCAGAAAATAAAACCCTTGGGATGAAAGAACCATTAACACAGAATTAGCTACAAGCTGATTTACTTTTTTCTCCAATTACGGGCAGCCTTTTGATCTGCTTTTCTTTGGTGCTTACCAGTTTTTCTTTTTACCATGTTTTGGTTCAATATTCTGACTAGTTAATTCTTCCTAGTTTGAATTGTTTGGCAATATACCATAATTCATTTACCAGTTCTATGATTGGCTTTGTGTTGAAAAAGATAGGGCTTTTGGGATGCGGTGCAATTGGCACACAAATAGCACTGGCTATCAATTCTGGCAGGATCCCAGCAGAGCTTACACACATTTACGATTTTGATAAAGCCAAAGCAGAGTCACTTGTTGCAAGGCTTGATAAAAAACCAATCATAGTTGAAAACCCACACCTCTTATCGTCAAACAATGTGGATTTGGTAGTAGAGGCAGCATCACAAGATGCAGTCAAAAACCACGCACTGAGTATTCTGCAAAACAGAAAAGACCTAATGATAATGAGTGTCGGCGCACTCCTTGACGAATCAGTATTTGATATTTTGTTTGATGCATGCCATGAGTTCAAAAAGAAAATCTATTTGCCATCTGGTGCAATTGCAGGTCTTGATGCAATCAAATCCGTCAAGGATGAGTTGGAATCAGTTACACTAGTTACGACAAAAAATCCAAAGGCACTAGCTGGTGCAAAGTTCTTTGAATCAAAAAATATGGATATTACTTCCATCAAAGAAAAAACCACAATCTTCGAAGGAGCAGCAAAAGAAGCGGTCACATTATTTCCAGCAAACATCACTGTGGCGGCATTGTTGAGCTTGGCAGGTCTAGGAAGCACAAAAACTCTGGTCAAAATAATAGCAGATCCTACTACTGACAAAAACACACACCAAATAGAGGCAGGAGGTGCCTTTGGCAAAATCACCGTACAAGTCGAAAATGTGCCAGACAAAACAAACCCAAAGACTAGCAGACTCGCAATTCTGTCTGCAATAGAGTGTCTGAGGGCCGCCTGCTCTGATGATCTCAAAATAGGTACGTAATTCTGGCAAAAATTGCCGTAATCTACGCCATGTGCGTAAAATCGAACTATTATCTCAGTCTTTAAATGAATATTCTGAGCATCATCATGATCGGATGCTACAAGACAAAATTATGCAACTCAAAAAAGAAAAGGATGTGGTCATACTTGCTCACAATTATCAGCTGCCCGAAGTCCAAGACGTGGCAGATTTTGTGGGGGATTCACTAGGATTATCCAGAGAGGCAGCCAAAACTACACACAAAACAATTCTTTTTTGCGGAGTTCATTTCATGGCAGAGACTGCCGCAATAATTTGTCCAGACAAAAAAGTACTGGTTCCGGATTTAGCAGCAGGATGCTCACTTGCTGATTCCATAACCATTGACCAGCTAAGGGACTGGAAACGGCAACATCCCGGAGCAATAACCGTAGGATATGTCAATACGTCAGCAGAGGTAAAGTCGGAGCTTGATTATTGCTGCACATCATCAAATGCAGTAAACATAGTCAAAGCAATTCCACAAAACAAGGATGTGTTGTTTTTGCCAGACATGTTTTTAGGATCATATGTTGCCAAAATGACTGGTAGAAAAAACATGTACATCTGGGCAGGTGAATGCCATGTTCATGCAGGCATTAGATCAGATGACATTCACAGTCTTTTAGACTCACATGCAAATTCAGAATTACTAATTCATCCAGAATGCAGCTGCACATCACAAATAATGTATGATGTCGCAGTTGGCGATTACAAAAACCGCCAAGTTCAGATAATGTCAACTGAAGGTATGATGAATTATGCAAAGCAATCAACTGCACAAAACTTTGTAGTTGCAACCGAGACTGGAATTTTGTATAGAATGCAGCAACAAAATCCTGACAAAAATTTTATTCCCGCATCAAAGGGAGCGGTGTGTCAGTACATGAAAATGATAACACTTGACAAAGTCTATTCTTCTCTGATGGAAGAAAAATACGAAGTGCGTGTACCAAAGCAAACCGCAGACAAGGCAAGACTTGCAATAAATAGAATGCTTGCTATTAGCTAGATTTCAAGGCTAAAGTCTATTACTTGAGCAGAATTTGTAATACTTCCAACTGATATCATATCAACCCCAGTTCTTGCAAATTCTTTGATGTTTTTTGCATTTATTCCACCAGATGCCTCAAGGCGTATGTTTTTTCTTAGGCCAATTTTTTCCAAGTCTGATATTGTTTGCTTTATCGTTTTTGGGGAAAAATTATCAAGCATTATGATTGGGACACCAAGACTTGCAGCCAAAACTGCGTCTTGTCTGGTATCGACTTCGACTTCAAAGATTTTTGCATTTTTCTTCGCTTTTTTGATTAGTGGTACAATGGAGCCCTCGGATGCAATATGATTATCCTTTATCATTATCATATCTGATAGTGTGATTCTGTGCTTTTTTCCACCTCCTATCTGCACTGCCTCTTTATCAAAAAATCTCAAGCCAGGAGCCGTCTTTCTTGTGGAATAGAGTTCGGTTTTTTTACTGACACTCTTTATCTGTCTGACAAGAATTGATGTTGCAGTTGCAATTCCACTCATCCTTGATAATAAATTCAATGCAGTTCTCTCGCAGCTCAGAACTGATTTTGCAGGACCTGAAACTCTAAGGACCGCATGGTTTGCTTTTATGGAACTACCATCATTTTTTAGAATCTGAGCTTGGCAGCCTCTCATTGCAAAGATCTCTTTGGTATGTTTTACTCCGGCAACAATTCCAGCTTGTCGAGCAACTATGCTGGCTGTGATTTTTTTTCCTGAGAGAATTGCACTGGTTATGTCGCCTTTATTGATATCTTCTGCCAAAAATCTGGCAAGTTCTTTTTTTGTATTCAATCACACAATGAATTTTTGTGCCTACATAGAATCTTTTCTATATCTGCTCATTTTATTTTTCATCAATCGGTTGTGCGTTTTAACCTGATGAAACACTCTGGAATACGTTAATGTTTAGGCCACTTTTAATGCGTATTTGCCTTTTTCAGTTATGCCGAGGGTTTTTGCAACATACGAATTTTGTGGATCACCGATTAGAACAACCCCTGTCCAGTCTGGTGTCAGATCAGATGATTTGCAAACAGGACAAACTTTGCCAACAAACACGCACTTGCATTTTCTGCAAGCCATTTCTTTGACCATTTATTTTTTCACTTCTACCGGTTTCTTTTCTTTTTTCTCTGGGGCTTCACTGTCTTTGCTAGATTTCTTTATCTCTTCTGCAATCCAGTCTTCAGCGCCCAAAAATGGCTGTCTGCACGTAATGCCAATTTTACCCATAGTTGCTGCTTTGCCTAATGAGACTGCAGTAATTCTTGAGCGAAGAGTAGAGCCAACCTTTAGTGTTCGGTTACTTTGTTTTGCGATTATCATGCCAGATTTTACATCAGATTGTAAATAGTCGTCCATTACCTGTGATAGGTGCAATAATGCATCAGTTGGACCAATTCTAACAAATGCTCCAAAGTCTGTAATGTCTACAATTTCTCCCAAAACAATTTCTTGCAATTTTGGAGTAAATGTCAATGCCTCGAATTCAACACGATGGTATGTCCCACCGTCTCCTGCAATCATTTTTCCCATTTCGTCGACTTTGGCTTCTAAAATCATGATGATATATCCTAGTTCTGCGTTTATCATGGACTCGTATTTTTCTTTGAGAATAGCGACTGCTGCTTTTTTTAGCGATGCACCAAACATGCTTGGTGGAATTCTGACAACATCCTCTAGGGTAGATATAGAAAACAACTGTGCGAAACTCCAAGAGTTGAATTTATGAATCTTTGGGTAAATTTTCAATAATTTTTGAGAATCTTGATGTGGAATTACCAATTATTATGTGAATTTTATATTGCGAGGTTTTTGATTTATCAAAAAATTATTTCTGATTAGGAGTCCCTAAGCTAAAATTATTTGTAGAAAGATTTCACTGTTATGAAAATCGACCTATCTTTAAATAATGTAAATCAAATTTTTTGTGCATGGTTGGCGTAGACCAAGTACTATCGAAACTTGCAACTGTAATCGATCCAGACTTGAAAAAAGACATCGTATCGATGGGAATGATTAAAGATTTAGAATTAAACGAAGGAAGTCTCAAATTCACACTAGAATTAACCACTCCAGCATGCCCATTCAATGATCAAATTGAGCAAGATGTTCGTAGCGCAATTGGAGAATTGGATGGAATCAAAAATTCTGACATCAAAGTTACTGCCAAAGTAATGGAGGGTCGTGCACTAGATGCAGACGAAGCAATGGCCTCCGTCAAAAACATCATTGGAGTAGCTAGCGGAAAAGGTGGCGTTGGAAAATCTACAGTATCGCTAAATTTAGCACTTGCACTTGCACAGACCGGAGCCAAAGTTGGATTACTTGATGCAGACATTTACGGCCCAAGCATTCCACTGATGCTTGGAATGCAGAAAGCATTCATGGAAGTGGACAACAACAAGTTGCAGCCAGCAGAGATAAACGGAATCAAGGTTGTGTCATTTGGGTTTTTTGCAGAACAAGAACATCAAGCAGCAATCTATAGGGGGCCAATCATTTCCGGCATTCTAAAACAATTCCTAGTTGATACCAACTGGTCAGATCTTGATTATCTAATAGTGGATTTACCACCCGGCACCGGTGACATACCGCTGACTCTGGCGCAAACAATTCCAATCACTGGAATAGTGGTCGTCACAACACCACAGGATGTCGCATCAAATGTAGCAACAAAAGCAATTGGCATGTTCACCAAACTAAATGTTCCACTGATTGGCGTCATAGAAAACATGAGTTATTTTATTTGTCCAAAATGCAGTGACAAGCACTACATCTTTGGTGAGGGTGGAGCAAAACGAATCAGCGAAAAATACAACATGCAGTTCCTTGGAGAAATTCCACTTAACTCTGGAATAATGGAGGGCTATGATAAGGGCAAACCAGTAATCATAACAAATCCAGGTTCACCTTCCGCTGAGGCAATCCGTTCAGCCGCAAAAAACATTGCGGCTCAATGTAGTATTTTGGCAGCCAAGCTAAAAGAAGAAATGCAAGGCGCAGCTGCATAAATGATATAATTGAATCTACCACAAAGTCTTCGCGATGAGCTCAAAATTCCATTAGGAATTTTACTAAAGGATACATCCAAAGAAAATATTTCAAAGCACATCTCGCAAAACTCTTACCTAATAACCGTGGGTGATGCAACTACTGAGAAAATGCTCCAGTTTGGTTTTGAACCGTCGCTGCAAATAGTTGATGGATATGAGAAAAGAGGTAGAAGAATCCCACCACAAAGCAATGCGACAAAGTTACACTGTGATAATCCTGCAGCGCAGATAACCACTCAAAGCATCCAAACAATAATGAAGGCGTTTTCATCAAAACCACCAATCCAAATTCTAGTAAATGGAGAAGAAGACTTACTCGTAATTCCAGCTTGCATCCATGCACCAGAAAATTCGATAGTAATGTATGGCCAACCAAACGAAGGCCTAGTAATTGTACCAATAACACAAGAAATTAGAAATAAAACACAGAATCTACTCAATCGTATGAATTAGGGGTATGATGAGACGGTGGCTGTATGATATATGATTACACACTAAAAACTCTGACCCTTTTATCTCAAGTATGGAATGACAGGAAAAGAACTCTAAGCACTGATCTTAAACCAGATCTTTCACAAGAATTGACACTGTATCATTTAGAATAATTCCAAAATCACGTCCTATGATCCTAGATGATGACTTGCGCCTAAGCATCTTGGAAAAGTCTGGAATCTTTTCTAACCGACTGTCGATTTCAGAACCTAAGGTTTTGCTAACCTCGAAAGAGGTCTTGGAGGTGCCAAAGGAAATGACTCCTGGAAGGCGA
>JBQTIZ010000083.1:0-6704 GCA_052387615.1 Candidatus Nitrosotenuis sp.
AAAAGAAATTCCTTAATTGATAATGGACTTGGAATTCCGGTCTTTGTTATGATTTCTTCTTTTGTTGCAATCTGGCCGTCTTTAACAAATCCATAAGTTTCCTTGCCTGAAATTAAAAATCTACCAATTTTCATATTTTTCTCACTTGTGGGTGTAAACTGCTTGCAACATAGAATCTTTTCTGCAGTATCCAAATCTTACGAACTGTATTTCCTTTCCCTCTTTTAGCTCAGTATAGTGTGGTTCTGTAAAAACGTTAATCTCCTCAAGGCTGCTCTCATTGAATTGCTCTCCAAAGAAAAGCTGACTTGGAATCAAAATCTTGATTTTTTGCGCATTTTTCAGTGGCACCCAGTGTACTTTGGCAATGTCGTGGCCTAACTCATCTCCAATGTACTGTGCCTCCGTTGGAGACTGATTTGTTATTTTGACATTTCCCAAACCCATAAAGCGAATAGCATCGCCAACTTTTAGCTTCTCAACATCCTCTGATTCAATGTAAAAGTCCTCACCAATCTCTATGGTGCGCTTTCCGATGTCTTTTGTTGGGTGATTAGGCATGATAATACTGCTTGATGGCAGATTTCTCACCTTGATTTGAGCTGGATTTTTGATCATATGTAATCGAATGCTTTCCGGGTCGACTATTTTACGATTAAATGATTCCAGAGTTTCAAAGGGCGCAAGTGTGTCTGCTTTTGTAAATCCAAGTGATAATACAAATTTTCTAATTGCCTCTGGCCTTATTCCTCGTCGTTTTAGCGCCTCTAGCGTTGGTAGCCTTGGATCATCATATCCAGATACCTTACCCTCCTCAATTAATGGCCGCAAAATTCTTTTTGATACCGGCATTCCCTCAAAACCTAGTCTTGAGAATTCCATGACCTTGGGTTTTCTCATCTTCAAAATATCTAAAATTGTATAGTACAGCTCGTTTCTTAATTCATATTCTTTAGTTCTGAATGCATGTGTTACCCCGTCAATGCTGTCCTCTATAGCTACTGCAAAGTCATAGCTTGGCCAGACCCTGTATTTGTCTGCTAAAAGCGGATGTCTTGTCTCTATAATTCTAAACATTACTGGATCTCGCATTACGGTGTTCTCTGAGCTCATATTTCCGCGGAATCTGACTATTGCGTCGCCCTGCTTGAACTTTGAGAACATTTTGTCCCATCGTTCCATGTTTTGCCCTTGCTCTCCAACACTGCACTTGCATGACTTCATCTCTCGCCTGTTTGCACTGATTGTTTCTTGTTTGCATGTGCAAACATAAGCATGATTTCCATTTAGCATCTCTTGGCATTTTTTGTAAAGAAGATCAATGTCATCTGACGTGTTCTTTACCCTGTCGTATTTTATCTCAAGCCAGTCAAGGCCTACCTTGATTGCTGCATAATACTCCAGTCTCTCTGCTTCTGGGTTTGTATCGTCGAATCGTAAGATCAGCTTACCGCTATACATTTTGGCATATTCCTCGTCTATGATGGCAGCCTTTGCGTGACCAACATGCGGATATCCGTTTGGCTCGGGTGGGAATCTTGTTATTACTTTGCCTTGTTCTGCACCTTCAAGTGGTGGGAGGCCTTCTCGCTCTTCCTGTTTTTTCGGCTTTTCTACAAGCAAATCCGGGAACTTGTCCTGCACTTGTCGTTTTATCTGGTCTGCGGACATTTGGTTTACGGAATTTACAATTTCTATGATCGTCGGCATGATCTCCTTTACCTGGGTTCGCAGGCTTGATTCCATTCCAAGAATTTTGCCAAGAACTATCTTGTCCTGGGTTTTTCCATGATCAAGAGCATTTTGCAGTGCTATCTTTAGTATCTTGTCTCTGATGTCTTCACTCAACTTACAAACTCCTTGTTACAACAAAATCCAAGAGTGCAATCATTTCTGCTTTGGCAGGGCCTGAATATTTTGCCAATGATCGTTTTGCTTTTTGCGCGTAATCTAGGGCAACTCTTCTTACATCTTCCTCAATATCCAAAGCGCGCATTGTCTGCACTGCATTTGCAATATCTGACTTTGTGGCCCTTGAATTCCCAAATACTTTGAGAATAATTTTTCTTGTTTTTGGATCTGCTTTTTGAATTGCAAGTAAAATTGGCAATGATTTTTTTCCTTCACGCAAGTCGTTGCCTACTGGTTTTTTTGTAACCTTTGGATCGCCTAAAACTCCGATGTAATCATCAGTTATCTGAAATGACACTCCCAGGTTTTTTCCAAATGATGCCAAATTTGCGACATCTGAATGTTTTTTTGCACAGATTGCACCCATTGCGCAAGACACCTCAAAGAGAGCTGATGTCTTCTTTTCTATCATGGTGATGTATTCTGATTTTGTTGGAATTTTTTTGCCTTCTGCCATCCTGATATCTAGGACCTGCCCTTCGCATACATCAACGCAAGCCTTGGCAAGCCTTGAGACCAAGCCAGAGGAGACCTGCGCGTTTTTCACATTATCTGTAGAAACCATCTCAAATGCCTTTGAAAACAAAACATCGCCAGCCAGTATTGCAAGCGGCATTCCAAATCTAGTGTGAACAGTAGGAACCCCGTGTCGCATCTCATCATTATCCATTATGTCATCGTGTACTAGAGTGAAATTGTGAACCATCTCGATTGCCGCAGCTGCTGGAAGTGCATCTTTTGTTGATCCACCAAGCATTTGGCAGCTTTTCACAACCAAGTATGGCCTTAGTCGTTTACCGCCATTTACAATTAGATGAGCAGATGCCTTGTACAAAACATCAGGTTTTCCGTCAAGTTTTGATTTTAGATAGTGATTTACTGTTTTTGCGGTATTTGGAAGTGTTTTTACCATTAGTTTAGCAGCCTCCAATTGTTTGTTGGAAAGTGGTATTTGAGTGATTTTTCCAATACCGATTTGTATTGTGGTTTCATCCATTTGTCAAAAACCATCTTGTGTTTTTGAATCATCTGTTTGTCAGATTCTGAAAGAAAATACAGTGCGACTAGCATCCACGGACAGTAAATTTGCGGATTGTTTCCAATGTTCAAAAATAACTCTTCCACATCTATCCATTTTATTTCACTGATTTCGTCCTTTACTAACTTCATCTGAAATGAATCATCTACTTGGCCGATCAATGTACCGCAGATTTCATTCTCAGATCCAATGTCTTTGTATGGAACATGATACTCGAATTTGAATAAATAATCCAAACTGCATGATGCGCCTATTTCTTCTGGAAGTCTTCGCTCAGCAGATGAAACGTAGGTTTCCGTCTTTCGTGGGTGACTAGCAACTGTACCGTCCCAGTCTCCTGGCCACAGCATTTTACTTTCACTTCTTCTTGTAAGCAACAATTTTTTCTCTTTATTAAATAAAAGCACAGTAAACGCTCTATGCAGCTTGCCGTTTGGCAGATGACACTTTACTTTCTCTTCAATTCCTATTGAATTATCGTTGCTGTCAACTAGAATCAGGAATTCTTCTGCCATCTTAGCCTCGAAATACGGTTCCTTCGAATCTGTTTTTCTTTACCGCATCAACAATTCGTTCTGGCCTGTTTCCGTTTGTAAAAAATACTTTGAGGCCCATCTTTGAGATTCTAGTTGCCTCTTCCACCTTACGCGTCATCCCGCCTGTAACATCCATTGGTGTATCTTGTATTGATACTTGATTATCCCTCATATCGTAAATGAGGTGTTTTGTCTTTAGGTCAGAGTAGAGTCCATCTACATTTAGGACAAATATAGACAGTCTTGGACGCAAAATCCTTGCCAAAATACTCATTATTTTATCGCCGGAGAGAATGTAAGATTTTTTTTGCCCAAACCATAATGCATCACCAAATGTAACTGGGATCAAATCCGATTCTGCAATTTTTTTTATTTCTTTTATCTTGGATAGAATAGGTTTGTTTCCTGACATAAAGTCTGTTGGTGGAAGGCAGTACGGATTTAGCTTGTTTTTTGTAAAACAATCCAAAATTATCTTGTTTAACTCCACCATTGAATTTTTTACTATTGCAACTCCATGAGAATCGTATCTTGCTGGCTTGGTGTGCATATCATATTTGACTGACCAGTAGTGTCCAAAAGATCCTCCGCCATGTACTATGACAAATGGCTCTGAAATCCTTCTGACCTGTTTTGCAATGTTATCTATGGTCTTTATTCTTGGAGAAAGAGGTCTTTCCTTGTTTGTTATGATAGATCCGCCAAGCTTGATCAGAATCATATTTGTTTTCAGAAGTTGGCTTAGTTAAAAAGTATCGAATGGCTCATGCAGTATCTTTTACTATTTTTTGCTCAATACCAAGCATGTCTATTTTTGTTGCAAAGCATTCGTATTTTCCTAGTATGTCTAGTGTTTTTTTCAGATTAGAATCATCAACTAGTGCAACAATACACCCACCATCTCCAGCACCGGTTATCTTTGCCCCATAAGATATGCTTCCAACTGAATTAATCATTGCATCTAAGATATGATTTGATACACCGATTTTTTGCAGGTGTGCTTGGTTTACCAGCATTTTCTCCCCGATTGTTCTCAGATCGTTTCTTTTTAGTGCATCTAGCGCCACTTCAATTAATGATGATTCATTCTGACATAGCAAAGAAAACACACCATCTTGTTTTTCTCTGAATTGTTTAACACGCGAAACAACCTCGCCAGTTGAATGAGTCATTTTGGAATTGGCGATCACTAGTTGAAATTTTGGTTTCAAATCAAGACTTTTGGTTCCTTGTTTTGTATATTCCATTATTCCTCCATATGTACAGATACTAGTGTCAGCACCAGATGCGTTCTCAAAAACTGTCTTTTCTGCTTCTATTGCAAGCTTTAGTATTTCTTCTTTGGAATAGTTTGTAAAAAGACCAGAAATGGAGCTAGCTGCTGCAACACAACATGCAGATGATGATCCTAGTCCAACCCCAGCTGGAATCTCCGATCTAATGGAAATCCGCAATCCTAATTTTGAGTTGAATTGCCTGAGAACTTTTTGGGCGATAAATACTATTGGCCTAAATTTGGAATCGACATCTCTGATTGATTCTTCCTTTGATGTTTTGATATCTCCAAGCTCGGAGATTATCTCTATGGAATCACTATTGACAAGTTTGGATTCTACCGTAATCCTCCTGTCTATTGAGCAAAGAATCGCTTTTCCACCATATACGATAAAGTGTTCGCCAAACAAAATCACCTTTGCAGGTGCTGATGCTATTGATTTCAACTAAACACAATTGATGCGTAACCAACAACGGAGCTTGTATCACCTGCAATATCGCCACTCGTTGCATATTTTAGAAGCTCCCCCTTTGTCGCTCCAAGTTCTTTACATGCAACCATGGTGGAAGCAATTGCTCCGTATCCGCACGCACTTACCCTCCTTTCATTCAACACTTTGTAGAATTTTTCTACATCTAATTTCAATATTGGCTCAATCAAAGCCTTGTCTTGCTTGTGCGCAAATTCATTTTCTTCATAATGAGTAAAATCAGATGATCCGACTATGATTGTTTTTTTGGTTTTGGCTAGCTTTGTAATTGCCACACCTATCTCTTGTGCAAATTCATAATCTTGATCATTGAGTATGATGGGCAAAATCTTGAATGTCTTTTTATAAAATTCTTGTAACATTGGAACTTGGACTTCAATGCTGTGATCACGAGTATGAGAAAAATAATCGATTTCTACTAGTTTTGAAATTTCATTGATTTGTTTTGCTGCATCAGAATCAACGTCCACTTGTCCTAATGGTGTCTCCCATGAGCAGTCCATCATCGTAGCAATGTTACATCCAATTCCCCAATGGTTTGGTCCTAGAATAATTGCCAGCTCAAAATCTTGGTTTGCAATACTATCAAAGGAATGTGTTGCCACAGGCCCAGAATACATATAGCCCGCGTGTGGGCAAATTGCACCGTAGATTTTTTTTTGGTTTTGATTTAATTTTCCAATACCGTATTGATGTGATATGCAAGATTGAATTGATTGCTTAAGTTTTGATTTTTCTTTTGGATAGAACATGCCAGCAACCGCCGGTGTTCTAACACGCATCTATTCTATTTCCTCTTCAGAAATCTTTGTTTCGAAATCATCGATTTCATATTTCATTGGGTCGTTTTCCCCGAGCTCACCTTTTTGTATTAAAATTTCTCTTGCCAATAACCAAAAGACAGTTGCAAGTGATTTTCGCCCTCTGTTATTTGCTGGAATGACTACATCAATTTTTGATGTGACGTTATCTGTATTTGATATGCCTATAACTGGAATTCCTGCATTTGTTGCCTCTATGATTGCTTGAGAGTCAACCTGAGGATCAGAAATGATAACTAGCTTTGGTTCGGTGTAAAACGGTAATGATGGATTAGTCAGTGAGCCTGGCATGAACCTGCTCAACATTTTCTGCGTTCCAATAAGTTCGCAGAATTTCTCAATTGGAGTGCTTGCATATTCTCTTCCAGAGCAGACCAAAATCTTGTCCGCATCAATCCTGTTGATGAATTTTGCAGCAGTATTGATTCTTGCCAATGTTTTGTCCAAGTCAATCATGTATAGGCCTTCAGGACTTGCCTTTGTGATGAATGGCTGCATGAAGGTTGTCTTGACAGTAGTTCCTACTCTGATTCCGGTAGATAGGATCTTTTTCTTGATGTCTTGACCTTCTGTCTGTTGACTCATTTTACGATTTTAAACCTCTGCCATACCGCGTATTAAATCATGCTCT
>JBQTIZ010000084.1:0-8385 GCA_052387615.1 Candidatus Nitrosotenuis sp.
TTGGGCCAAAAATATCAAACCGGAATCTTGGAATTGTACATGTAATTTTTTTATTTTTTACAATCGCGTCCAATCTGCATTTTTGCAGCATAGTACAGATTTGTGTTGGTGAGAGTTGCAATCCAAGAGTTTGGTTAACAAGATTTGGATCAAGAATTATTGTCCTTGTTTTGAGAAGATCTGCTGAGCTTTTCAAGTCTGTTTTGAGATCATATAGTGTAAAACCTAGGCCTTGCAAGGCTGAGGCAACTACAGACAGCGTATCTGCTGCTGCACTTTGATCATTTCCAGTTACTTCAACTAGTAGATTCTTAGTCCCAGTCGACACAGCAGTCAAAGCAGAGTTAATTATTGGTGGAAATGAGATTGTATTTCCTTGAGCATCTAAAATCATCGGTACGCTTTGACTGCTCCCAAGAAGTACGGAATAGTCTTGCCCCACGTTCATGTTTTCAAGGATTTGTTTTACCGACATTTCTTTTTGTGTTGCAAGCGGCACAAACTTGTGATCCCTAGATGTTGTAGTGTAAAGCAATGGCAGCCTTATTGTATCAAGATCGTGAATCCCAATTGAGGCCTTTTTACGTCGCCTCCCTATTCCAAAATGAAGATCTTCTTGTAATGCAATTAGTTGTCTGATCGTTTCATCGTCTAGTTTTCCCCCCCTTGCAATCAATCCCAAAACATAAGGGCGAATTTTTCTTACCGTGGGATTTGTTTTAATTGAAAATGTTTTGTCTTTTTGTTTTTTGAGATCAAGCTTTGCAATCCCTTTTCTTATTCCAAGCAAGCCTTGTAATCCTGCTGCAATGCCAACATCGGTAGCATAGTCAGGCCTGTTTGGGCTATACTCCACACGAACGTACTCTTTTGTCTGCTCTTCAATATCAAGACCCAAAAACGGTAATGTGTCAATTATCTTGGTTTTGTTTGTCTTGCCGATTACCTTTTGCAATCTTGAGAGATGCAATGTGACTACTGGCATTTTGTAACATTCCTCAACCAGTTCAGATTATTGTTGTAAAACTCCCGTACATCATCTAATCCATATTTTAGCATGGCAATTCTTTCAATGCCTCCACCCCAAGCCAACACAGGCTTTGTGATTCCAAATGGTTTTGTTACCTCTGGCCTAAATATTCCCATTCCGAACAACTCAACCCATTTGTCTAGTCTTTCATTATACACCATGGTCTGAAGTGACGGTTCGGTGTATGGGAAAAACGTTGGCCAAAATTTTATTTTGTTCAATCCCATCTTTTTGTAAAATTCTGTTTGAATTCCCATCAAATCTCGCAGTGAGCCATTTTTTCCAACAACAATTCCTTCCACTTGATTAAATTCTACCAAATGCTTGTAGCTTACCTTTTCATTTCGAAATACTCGCCCAAGTGAGAACACTCTGGCCTCACTTGGCTTGTTTTCTGCCAAATACTTGATTGTAACACATGTGGTGTGCGTTCGAAGAACTATTTTCTTTGCAGTGTCTTGGCTCCAGGAATACTTCCATCCCCTTTTGTGCGAATCAGATACTTGTTTTATCTGCGCTTGTGATGCAAATCTTTGTGCGAGTTTATCTTTTATGTAAAATGTGTCTTGCATTTCTCTTGCAGGATGATCCTGTGGGGTGAATAATGCATCAAAATTCCAAAAGCTTGGTTGTGCAAAGTTTCCTGAGATTTCTGAGAATCCAAGGCTAACAAAGACTTCGCGTATTTCATTTATTGTGTCTTTGAGTGGATGAGTTCTTGCAGCATAAACATGCGGAACATCTGCCTCCACATCTATTGCACCAGAATCTATAGAGTCAGCGTCAATTGACTTTGCCTGTTCTGAGAGAGACAAGATTTTTGTTTTTACTGATTCAACTATGATGTAATCAGGCCTTTTTTTGAGTGATTCTAGTGTAGATTGATCCTTGATTTGATCTAATGGAATTTTGTTTTCGGCAATTTGCTCAAGAATTTTTTCCTCATTTGTCTGCTCTGGTTTTTGTTTCAGAGACACAATGCTTCCTGAATCATCTTTTGAAATCTCAATCCAGTTGTTCTTCTTTGCGTTTGCAATTGCCACGTTCATATCATCGAGTAGTTTTTTTTGCAGATCTTCAAATGGAATTGGCCCGTTTGCTATTAGATCCACTAATTTTCGCTCAGGCAATCCTTCTTGTTTTGCCGCAAGTCCGTTTTTGCCAAGGGTGAGAAATGATTTTTCCGATTCCGCTACCAAAGCCAAATTCTTTAGTCGAAGCCATTCAATTCCACGTCGTATCTGATCAGCTGAGAGTTTGGTTTTTTCTACAATTTGTTGTTCTGTGAGATTTTTTTCAGCTTGTAATAATTTGATTATTGTTTTCTCAATTGGATGGAGAACTTGAGACAACAGCAAAACGACCCGAAAAGACTTTTTAAACCTTAACCTGACTTGATCATGAATGCCCTCTGATGAATTCATTGTCACACCATGGCATGTAGAGGGAGAGATTGACTATGACAAGCTCATCAAACAATTCGGGACTGAAAAAATTACATCTGAAATCCTAAAAAAAATCGAAAAAGTCACTGGCGAGACTCATTTTATGCTAAGACGCGGCATATTCTTCTCACATAGAGATCTTGGAAGGATTCTAGATGACTATCAAAAGGGGAAAAAATTCTTTTTGTATACGGGTCGTGGGCCTTCCGGACATACTCACATAGGACATCTTGTTCCTTGGGTTTTTACAAAATGGCTGCAAGAAAAATTTGATACAGATCTGTATTTCCAGCTAACGGATGATGAAAAGTTTTACACAAAACAGGAGCTAACGCTTGAGCAGACACGTAACTTTGCCTATGAGAATGCGCTAGACTTTATTGCACTTGGCTTCAAGCCGAAAAAAACAAAGATCATAATTGATACAAAAAACATCAAAACGCTGTATCCGATTGCTGCACAAGTTGCAAAAAAGATCAACTTTTCAAACACAAAAGCAGTCTTTGGTTTTACAAACGAGACAAATGTCGGCATGATTTTCTATACCTCACTCCAATCAGCACCATGCTTCATAGAGGACAGGCCTGTTCTAATTCCGCTTGGCGTAGACCAAGATCCCCATTTTAGAATAACGCGAGATGTTGCGCCAAGAATAGGCAGAGAGAAACCAGCTTTAATTCACAACATTATGATCCCGTCTCTTTCAGGTCCTGGTGGAAAAATGTCTGCATCGGAAGAAGGCGGTACGATATACACAACTGACTCTCCAGATGTAATAAAAAAGAAGATAAACAAATACGCGTTTTCTGGAGGCCAGGCAACTGTAGAAGATCACAGAAAGATTGGAGGAAATCCGGACATTGATGTATCATACCAATACTTAAGAATCTTCTTTGAGCCAGATGATAAAAAACTCAAGACAATATACGATGATTACAAATCAGGTAAGATGCTCACAGGCGAGCTAAAAGCAATTCTGATTGAAAAGGTAACGGAGTTTTTAGTGTCACACCAAGAAAAGCGAGAAAAAGCAAAAGATCAACTAGAGAAATTTTTGTACGAAGACAAATGAAAGTACAGGTAATTTGCCAGGACAAACATGAAGCAACCAAGCTTGCAAGCTTGATCTTCATCAAAGATGGGAAGGAGACATTCATTTCATCAATTTTAAATGTGTATGAAAATGAGGTGGTCATAGCACTAAAGGACAAGTCAGCGCATTCCGTTGTGCTCAAGGATACGCATCAGGTATACATTTTCGTAGATTTCATCCAGTCCGTTTTGGATAACGTGGACAAAATAATAGAGATAAAAACAGTTGCTGAAACAATAGAAATTGTTAAGGGTTAGACAAGTGATTTGTCCATTTCATTGGACAGCGTTTCTTGAACTTTAAGAAAGTACAGTTTTGTTGAGCTTGGCATTTTGTGCAGATTATTATCCACTGCTATCATGAAATATCTGACGGCCCTTTTGGATATATCCAAGTTGAACTTCATCGGTAAAATTTGATCTTGTTTTACATTGATTTTATCCACAAGCCAAGCAGGCGCCATGTCTTTTGCTTCTTTTATTACTTCAGAGTACCAAAACGCCAGACTTTCTGGATGTAAGCCCTCTTGAAGACCAGCTACATTATTTGTGAATTTTTTTGACAGATGATTAATCAGAGTCAAGTGGATCGTGCTTGGAAATTTTTGTTTTATTTAGATGAATCAAAGATAGACAAGCACTTTGTCAATTTATAACAAGTTTCCTTGTACATCAATTTCAGAATTTCTAATTCGAGTTGTAGATATTCTGTTGCCGTCTTGCGCTAAAACCAATGGTATTGTAACAACCTTGACTGGCTTGAGATTTTTCTCTCTTCGTAATTTGTTCAATGTGTCTCCTTGATGCTCAGTTTCATCACTTACCACCAATGCATCTACATTTTCTTCAAGAGCTGCAGGTCCAAAGTCATTGTCGAGCTTGCTAATTGCGTAGGATTGGTTTGGGAATTTTTTTTCAATTATTTGTCTTAGTGAGTCCAATCGTTGTGAATAGTTATGATTTAGTTTTTTGCCCTTTTTTTTGGCAAACTCGTCACTAGTCAGCCCAATTATCACTTTGGATGAAATAGAAAAGGCTCCTTCAAGTAAGACAAGGTGTCCTTTGTGGATAATATCAAAGGTGCCACCCATTGCAACGAGCTGAAATTTCGTCATGATATGAGATTGTATTAAGATGGATTTATGGTGTTACTAAAATAACAGATACTGTTTTGCTGGGTGCTGCAAGTGCTATTGCGTCAAGATCCCACACGTATGTTTCTACGAAAAATCCACCCTCATGTTCAGGAGTCCAACTTACCTCTGCAATTTGTGTTTCAGAAGAATCAAATTTGCCTTCTGTAATTCCCAAAAATTCCACTGGTGCTTTGTCTCCAAATTGTTTTACTTGTGCATAGTAAACATATTGCTGAAGTCCATTTATTGCAGAAAATTGTATGGATAGTTCGCTTGTAATGTGCACAGTGTCACCCACCTTGATTTGCGACACCCTAGTACCATCAGAGTCCAACACGTCGACATCATTAATTGTGATTAGTCTTGTTGGTGCATCAAGTGAAACTTCATCGATGTTTGTGAGTTTTGCTTGAGAGTTATCGGATTCTGCAATTATCTTAAACGATGACGCTCTAGAATCCATCATAGTATCAAATGCGATGTTGACGGTTTTCTTTGACGCAATATTATCCACTGAAATGGTCTGTATTCCAACAATTCGTGGTGGACTAAACGAATCATATCCAATCAGATGAGCTTTTGTGTTTGTTGTTGTGTCTTGTTCCATGTTTGTTATTTGTGCTTCAAGTGTTATTGTTTCTCCAATTAATAGTGCGCCTGGTTTTATTTCCAAGAGATATTGCTTTTGTGTTGCAGAATTAAATCCAAGCATGTTTATTGTGATTTCGGAAATTTCAGGATCTGGGGTTACGGATTTTATTACAAATGGTGATTTGCCTTTTGCCGGAATTACTTTGAGCAGGCTTGTGCCAGTTACCGTTTCAAGTGGAGGCTCGCCCGCAGATCCAGATGCACTCCCAGAAAAGAATCCGACCCAAATTTTGACATTGTTCACAGGAAAACTCTTTGTGTTTTCAACCTCGCCAATAACAACTGTGTATCCTTCTTCATCTTTGTAGATGAATGGTGCAGTGTTAGTTAGCTTTACACCAAGCGTGGATTGTGTATCAGTTACCTGTGCGAGAACTTGACTTGCTGGGAATAGTAAGAGCAATAGTGCAGATACCAAAAGTAGGCGTTTCACTTCGTTTTTGTTACACAGGCGGCATTAATCACATAAGGAATTTCATATTGTAAACAATGTGGACTAGAAGGTTTTACAAAAATTAGGAATAAAAGATAAGAAATGAATGGTTACTTTCTATTTCGCATGCCGGTGATAACAAACCAGTAAACTAATCCTGGAGCTAAGCCGACAATTAGTGGTATCCATACAGCGATGGATTCTGCTACGTATGATGGTGCTGCCATTCCAATTTTTCACTCTAAATATCATATTTAAATCCATCTCTTAGATCCAGATTTGCAAATGATCGATGTAAGTGGACTGAAGGGGATTTGAACCCCTGACCTCCCGCGTGCAAGGCGGGCATTCTACCACTGAACTATCAGCCCTCAGAGAATGGCTTTGTTGCGCAGATTTTAATTGTTGTCCTCAGATAGGCAAGAATTTTTATTTGTAAAACAAATGGCGCAAAACATGGTCGTAATGGAATCTCAAGTAGTCCTCAAAAAGGGCGATTCTGCGCCAGACTTTGATCTTCTTGGAGTTGACGACAAAAATCATTCACTTGCAAGCTACAAAGACTATGATGCACTACTTGTCATCTTCATGTGCAATCACTGCCCATATGTCAAGGCCAAAGTTGATGCAATAAATGAAATTCAGAACAAGTTCAAAGGTAAACTTGCAGTAATCGGAATTAACAGCAACGACGCAATTGCTTATCCTGACGACAGTTTTGATAGTATGAAAAAATTTGCAGAGGAAAAAGGAATTGTATTTTCTTATCTAGTAGATGAAACGCAGCAAGTTGCAAAAAAATACGGAGCAGTCTGCACCCCAGACCCATTTCTGTTTAACAAAGAGCGAAAGCTAGTCTTCCATGGAAAGATAGACAATGCAATGAAGCCGGAAGACAGGGCAACAGAAAAAACAATGATTGGAGCAGTAGAGAAATTACTTGGGGGACAACCAATAGCAAGAGATTTTGATCCGTCAATTGGTTGTTCAATAAAGTGGAAGAACTGACCACACACTTTTAAGACCGTAGTAATTGGATTTTTTTAGGGCCGGTAGCTCAGCTTGGCTGGAGCGTTCGACTGATAAAACAACCTTTCAGACATCGAAAGGTCGAGAGTTCGAATCTCTCTCGGCCCACCATTTTACAAACCTGAGATAGACTCAATCCACTGTAGCACAGCCTCAAAGTTATCACTTATGAATTCCGCCTTGGCACTTTGCTTTTGTGCTCTAGAATGTACCGTAATGTGCAGATTTTTGCCAAATTTTGGCTTTATTGAATTTGCGGATTCTGAAAAGAATTTTGCACCTTCCTCTGTTGCAGAAAAAATTGCAATTATCATAATTCCTTGCTTTTGTTTCCAGATTTTTGTGACGAATTTCTGCAAGTCTAAATCATACAAGACATCGATTGCATCAGACATATCACCGAGTGGCCACACTTGCCAACCTTTAGCAGCCAAAGAACATGACGCTGCCTGTGCATAAAGCGCGCTTTGTGACTCGGCGGAAAGAATGACTATGTTTCTTTTGGAATCGGCCTCACTTTGGGAATTTAGAATTTGGATAGAATTTGAAATTACTCCACGAAGCATTTTTGCTTCGGATTTGCCAATTTTTGCTTTCAGATAAAGGTCCTCAATTGAGCCAATTACAGGCAAAATTACTTCACTGATCATTTTTGGAATCTCTGCGCCAGAATGAAAAGAGTTTCTCATCAAATGATATGCTCTGTATTGCTGATTAGATGTTAGACATTCCAAGAACTTTTCTTTAACATGAAAATAGTCTGCTGGAAATTGGAGTTTTTCTGTCCCAGATTCCACAAACCACAAGTTTGCATTACCGATGTTTTTTTGCTGGATTATTCCTTCGGCTGCAAATACATTGAGGTATTTTGCCATCGTTGCCCGATTGATTCCAAGCTTTTCTGCAATTTCTACGCCAGACAATCCGGTTTTAGATTCTGATAAAATCTCAATTAGTTTTTCTTGTACATCTTCTGATTGATAGCCTCTTGTCAAAGCTGCTTTTGTTATAGAGTCTAATTATTTATGCTATCATTAATTTGCAAATCAGTCCAGTTCCTTGTTTGACGGCTACCAAATCTATCATAATTATTTCAGACCTCATCTAAGCCTTGAAGGAAAGACACCAGCTGAGGCTAGCGGAGTAAAAATCGAAGGTCAGAATAAATGGATTACTTTAATTCAAAATGCCTCTAAGAATGAGATATGAGTAAAACTGAATTTTTAGGTACAGGTTCAGCTGTGCACTAATCAGTTTAATTTGTCTAGTCTCACCAATAATACTTCAAACTTTTTCTGCGATAATGAAAGTGCCTATTGAATCACTTCAAATTTTGGCTGTTGTCGGTCTGCTTGGCGGAATTGGTCTTTTTGTAATTGGCGTAACTACCAAAGAAACAAGATAGATAGCCGAATAGAAATCCCACAAGTCCCAATCCTAAAAGATGCCACTCTGTGAAACTCATATCAACCGAGCCTTAACACCACGAATTTTCAACCCACAACTTAACAGCACCCATTTACAAAAAACATTAAATAGTAGGGTACCTTAAAGTACGGTAACAGGTAA
>JBQTIZ010000085.1:0-15348 GCA_052387615.1 Candidatus Nitrosotenuis sp.
AAGATCAAGAAGAATGGTTCATCACAAATCTTCCTTACGAGAAGTTAGTTCTAAGTGGTAAGGGTTACATTTCTACTGAAGCACTATCGCTACTGAATCAAAACAATCGTAATCTGATTCTTGTGGATACTTACGGAAAACCAGTTTCGTTCCTAAATGGTATGATGGAGTCATTGACAGCTGCCAAATACCGTATGGCACAATATGATACATTTAGAGATCCTCAAAAATGTCGATATCTACAAAGACAGATTGTCAAGGCAAAGCTAGAATCTCAGATTAATTTTCTCAAATCTACTGAAAATCAAGATGTTCTAGATGGAATTACTAGATTAGAATGGTATCTGAATGAGATAAAGGATGACAAACTAGAACCAATAAGAATTGAGGCTCCAAGTTCTCATATTTACTTTAGATCTTATGCTAAATTGATACCTGAAAAATATGGTTTTACTTCTAGAAACAATTCAAGTCTAAGAATAACCAAACGAAACGCTTCAGACGTAATCAATGGTCTGTTAAATTACGGCTATGCTGTGTTGGCTGGTGAGATTTCCAAGTACGTCAATGGATTTGGTCTAGATGCATACTTTGGATTTATGCACAAAACACATACTGGATTTCAGCCTCTCGTGTATGATTTGATGGAGCCGTTTCGTTGGTTGGTTGAATATTCTGTGTACAAATTGGCAAATTCTCAGTCGAACGGACAGACAATTCGACTCAAAGATTATGCATTCACAAAAGACGGTTCTGTTGTATTGGATAATGATTTGATTAGAAGATTTCTGGAGTTACTGGAAAGAACATTCCTGAAAGAGAGAAAATTTGAATTTAAACATGGCGCTAAAACCAATGATGGGCTGAAATTAGTTCAGGAAATCACGATTGCAAAAATTTCAGTTCAGGTTTTAATTGATTATTGTATGAAAAGAGATAGTTTTTTCAATTAACCGATAATAATGACCGTGTGGAATGCAACGATGGGAAATGTAAAATGGTCAGATTAGGAAAAGAAAAACATCCAGAACACATTCAACATATTCACTTCAAAGGCGATATGAATAACAACAAAATGGAACGCCTAAACAATGAGATCCGAGACAGGGAAAAGGTAATGCGAAATCTCAAAAGACAGGACACACCAATCATTGAAGGTTATAGGATTTACCACAACTACATCAGACCGCACATGGCGTTAAATGGTCAAACCCCAGCCGAAGCAAGCGGCATTAAAATCGAAGGAAATAACAAGTGGATAACCTTGATTCAAAATGCAAGTCAGAAAAATGATAGAAGAAAATGAAAAAATAAAGTGGATGGTATCGAGAGTTGATCTTGCTCATGATTTATTTATCAAAGAACTGGCTGAAATGGAAAAAGGGTATGAGAAATTATCCGACAACTCATCTTCATCAATAAAAGAAATACGTAACTATATTTTATCAGGAATAGGAATCGCACTATCAATTCTATTTGGTTATAATTCTACTTATCCATTGGAGCAATGGATATTTTTTGTAATTTTGATTCCGTTACTGGCAATAGGATTTTTTATTTTCATTATCATGAACTGGATTGATGGTCAAATCAGGAACATATTTTCAGATCTTTCTTTAATGGTTAAGGAGCAAACTAACAATTTACTGCATTCAAAAGGTTACAGTATTACGAATGTAGCAAAAATTGAAAACGTAACTTATGAGTACGCTGAGAATTATCTCATGTTTCTGGTACTGCTTTCTGCCGCAACTTTTGCAAAGATGTCAAAAGATCTGAAACTACTTGCGAGGAAATACTTCTACCTAAAAGATGTCAAAAAGGCATTAGAACGTGAAGCAAAAACCTATGAACAACAAATCAGCGAAGAGGCAATACGTAATGCGTTTGACAAATTAAATCGTTCTTTTGCGTTACCAGAAAAGCTGATGAACTTCATAGATGAGAATTTGAAGAAATTTAAGAAATGACCTAAACCTTCATAGCCCTTTGATCTTCTTTACTTGCAATTCAAGATTTGTGAACCTTCTTTCGTGACGTTCAACCTGTCTTTTCAGGTTTTGTACATCACGTTCCAACTTTTCAATCCGTCTTTCGTCGGGAGATAATCTTCGTTTTATTTTCTTAACGCCTTGTTCTGAACTCATAGTAATCCAGTACCATACGAACTAATAACAATGATCAAAGTTAGATGGGTCTCGAAAGTAAACAGGGAGAAAAATCAATTACAGGTCTTACAAATTACCCAGAGCCTCCTACTCATGCAAATGCTATTTACAATAAATCAATGCTAGAAAAAATTATGAAGAGATAATTTCCAACAAATCCTAACTTCCGTAATTACCTAGTCATAACGAAATAGCTTCAGTTTTTCCTCACAAGCGGGGGGCATTGCATTTTTACTCTTTGTCGATAAATTCGTCTGCTGTTGGCGGGTCTGGCGGCAGTCCCTTTCTCTTTCGAGTTTCTGCAATCAAATTCGCCTGAATTGATTTTGGCATTGGGGTCCACGCCTTGAAATGAGTGTTCCACATTGCCTTGCCGGCGGTTTGTCCCCTCATCACCTCAGAAATATCAAATGTCTCAGAAGCTGGAATCTCGCCAACGATAATACTAGTGATGCCTTTTTGCTGCATGTCCAGTACTTTGCCACGTTTTCCAGACAATACCGATGCAACGTTTCCAATCATGTCCTGCGGAACCCGCACCTCTATTCCAAGCATTGGTTCTAACAGTATGGGTTGCGCCTTTAGCATTGCGCCCATGCATGCCCGTCTAGATGCAGGTGACAATTGTGACAAACCCCTGTGCGCAGTGTCCTCGTGCGGTACAAAGTGAGTAAATGTGAATTTGCAGTTTCGCACCTGCTCCCTTGCAAGCGGGCCCTCCTTCATTACTTCCTCAAATCCCGACAAGATAGAATCAGATGATTCCTGGATAAACTGGACACCTTTGGTGCCGTTGATCATAATGTTTCCTCGTGAGTCAAATCTCATCACACGCTTTGCTGTATCAGTGTCCCATCCTTTGGAGCGCAAAAGATTTTCCATTTCTTTTTTGTCCTTCATCTCAGATAGCTGGCCGTTTCGAACCATGTCTGCTATTTCTGGCTCTAGTGGCTCGACTTTCATGAAAATCTTGTTGTGCCTGTTTGGTGATTTTGACATTACGACTTCAGAGCCGCCCTGTATGGTCTCCCTGTAATTAATCAAAGGCTGTGATGTTACAATTTGAACGCCTGCATCACCAATCAACGATGTAGCAATTTCCAAGTGCAACACGCCCATTCCGGCAATTACTGTCTCTCCGCTTTCTTCGTTAATTTTTACGACAAGGTTTGGGTCCTCGATTGTTATTCTTCGCAATGCCTCAACTAGCTTTGGCAGGTCTTTTGGAAACTTGGCCTCTACTGCGATTTGCACGACTGGCTCTGAGACGTATCTAATTCCCTCAAAGATTGCAACGTCTTTAACGGTAGAAAGAGTCTGGCCTGCTCTAGCCTCAGTCAGGCCCAATAATGCAGGAATGTTTCCGGCGCCGAGTTCTCCGACCATTTCTCTTTGGTTGCCCATGAAAAAGTTCACAGACTGGACTTTTCCCTCGCGTTTAGTATCAATGAGATTGACTTGCATTCCGTCCTTTAGGGTTCCTGAAAACAACCTTCCAATAGCAACAGGGCCTGCCGCAGGATCCATTGCCATGTTTACTATCATCATTACTGCAGGTCCATTATCATCACAACTCAAAAGAGCTTTTCCAATGTCTGATTCTAAATCGCCTTTCCAGATTTTTGGAATTCTATATTTTTGTGCAACGTGTGGTGGTGGGTGGTGCTTGACAACCATTCCAAGCACGGCTTCTGCCAGTGGCGCTTTTTTTGCCAAGTCGTCAACATTTGCACCATCTTGGTATGCTGCGTAAATATCCTTAAACGAAATTCCTTTTTCCTTCATCACATCGATGTTGAATCCCCACCTGTCCTTTGCAGAGCCAAAAGACACCGAGCCATCCTGAATTGAGACCTTCCATTTTTCCTTGTATTCAGGTTCGGCATACGTGTCGATTAATCCATTAAAAGTAGAAACAATATTTGCAAGCCATTCTTGCATTTTTTCTGGAGTGAGTCTTAACTCTTTGATGAGTCTGTCGATTTTGTTGATATACAGGACGGGTCTGACTCGCTCTTCTAGCGCTTGTCTGGTTACGGTCTCAGTTTGAGTCATGATGCCTTCTACAGAGTCAGATACTACGACTGCACCATCGATTGCTCTGAGACTTCTAGTCACACGCCCAGTAAAGTCAATGTGTCCAGGCGTATCAATCATGTTCACTACATATTCCTTGCCGGCTTTTTCGAAAAGTAATGTAACGTTTGCCTGAACTATGGTCATTTGACGGTCTTGTTCAAGCTTCATAGAGTCCAAAGCGAGCGCACGGCCTGCGGCCTGTGGAGAAATAATTCCCGCATATCCTAGCAAGTTGTCACTCATGGTTGTCTTTCCATGGTCTACGTGAGCAATTACACCAAAGTTGCGGATGTTTTCCTTGTTTTTGATGATCTTGAGGATCTGCTCAGTTGCCTTGTACTTCATATTTGATTGGATTTCTTTTCGGAGGTGTATTAAATCTTATTCAAAAACAATCGATTTTTTGAAAAAATTTAGATCATGCCAGAGATTACAGTGCAAGCTTTTCTTTTGCATAATGAAATAACAATTTTTGTTTGAACAAAGATTACAGTTGCACATTATTATTACCAAGCCATAAAAGCCCAATTCATGAGAATTACAGTTGGACACACACCAGACTCTGATGACGCATTCATGTTTTACGGAATGCTGACAGGCAAGGTTCACTCTGATGATTTTTTAGTGAGCCACGTGATTGCAGACATTGAGGAGTTAAACAAGCGAGCGCTAAGCGAGGAGCTTGATGTAACGGCAGTTTCTGTCCATGCTTGCGCATATTTGCCAAATCACACAATATTGCGCAGCGGCGGGAGCTTTGGGATTGGTTATGGCCCAATAGTTATTGCAAAACAAGATATCGTGCCAGAAAAATTGCCAAAGCTAAAGATTGCAATCCCTGGCAAAATGACGTCGGCGTTTTTGTTACTCCAGCTAATGATTGGTAAATTTGATCACGTTGAGATGAAATTCAGCGACATTCCTGCAGCAGTACGTGATGGTACAATCGATGCAGGCCTAGTCATTCACGAAACCCAGTTGTCTTATCAACAGGAAAAGCTCACAAAAATCCTAGATGTCGGAAAATGGTGGGATGAGTCCACAAATGGGCTTCCAGTACCGCTTGGCACAAACGTGATGAGTAATCGATTTGATAAAAAAACCATACAGAAATTCGACAAATACCTACACGATTCCATTGTGTACGGTATAGAGCACCCAAAAGATGCGCTGGATTATTCCATGCAATACAGCAGGGGCAAGCCGGAAGGGCTAATCGAGGAATTTGTCAAAATGTACGTAAACGATGTCACCGTAGACATGGGCAAGGCAGGCGAGCAGTCAATTATACACCTCTTTGATCTTGCCGCAAAAAAGAGCCTAGTTCCAAAATTCAATTTGCAGATTAGTTGAGATAGGACGAAGCTAGCACAAATGCGATTGAACAGGTCATCGCTTACCAACAAGATATCTATTACCACCTTGTGATATTTGCGAGCTTGTGTTAGCTTCATAATATATGCGCGATTTTAAAACATAAAGGTGATCAGGGCCAAACTTGCAATTTGTTTAATGATGAAAAAATTCTCAAACAAATGCAACAGAACAACCGTATAAAATCCAGAATTTCTTAACAGTTGTTTGGTGATACGATTTGTATAATAATGATGAAAACCAATCACGGTGTGATGGTTCTAGTGGACAAAAAAATTCTCAGCGGTGGCCTTGCCATGTTAGCTGTCGGCATGATTTTAATTGCATACCTGAATTCCACGGTACCTATTGGTGTTGCCGGCATGACGGAAGAGCAGGCACTAGACCTAATGAGGCAGGAAGTAGAGCACAAGAATTATTCCACCTTGGCCGCAATGCTTGCAGGGGTTGGTTTTTTGCTAGTCTTGATTAGCTTTGGCGCAAGAAGAAAAAAAGGCGGAACAAAGACGATAGAGAAAAAACCACCGGCGACATCCTAAAGATTTTAATCGAAATCGGTGTAAACAAAACTCGTTGGTTACAGCAGAGATCAGTCTCTATCCAGTTGGCACAGACTCTACTAGTCTTAGCTTTTACATTGCAAAGTCAATTGAATCAATACAAGGCCTTGCCCAAATTACACATCAAGTAACGCCGATGGGAACAATTCTGGAATCAGACAGCGTTGAGAGAATTTTCGAGGCATCCAAGATCATGACTGAAACCATCCACAGATTAGGAGTAAAACGAATAGAGGTAATTCTTAAGATCGATTCCAGAACAGACAAAAAACAATCCGCTCAGGACAAGATCGAGTCTCTAGACAGGCATCTAAAAAGTGCGTAGTGTTTCAAAGAAAGTGTTGCGCTGAGCAGGCTCGCGTCCGATTTCTTTTACCATTGTTGCAAGCTCCATTACTGAAGAGTTGGTTGGCTTGCCTGCAGCCTTATAGATTTCCTCAGAGAATGCGGTTCCGACCAGATCACTTCCGCCATTGGAGAGCGCAACTTGGGCAAGCTTTTTACCAAGCGCTACCCAGTATACCGAAATGTTATTGAGAACTCCAGCAAGCATTAGGCGAGATAGTGCGATTATTTTTAGATCATAAATTGCGGATGATTCGTGATTTACTAGATTCCTTTGTTCCAGCTCCGTATTATCAAGGCTGAACTTTAGTGGAATGAAC
This sequence comes from Candidatus Nitrosotenuis sp., assembly GCA_052387615.1. Lineage (GTDB taxonomy): Archaea > Thermoproteota > Nitrososphaeria > Nitrososphaerales > Nitrosopumilaceae > Nitrosotenuis. Next base: position 6,847 of record JBQTIZ010000085.1, read on the forward strand.
GTGATAAACCCGCCAGTTTTCTTTTGTAGTTCTCGAACCTTTATCAAATGATCAATAATGTGCTCCGGCTTTTCAATATGCCCATACAGCATCGTGACGTTGCTTTTGATTCCAAGTGTATGAGCTTGCTCTATGGTGTCAAGCCATTCCTGCCCAGTGCATTTGCCACGGATTATTTGATTTCGAATTTCTGGATGGAACAATTCGGCTCCACCACCAGGCATAGAATCAAGCCCTGCAGACTTTAGGCGTGAGAGAATTTCTTTAATCGAGGTTTTTGTGAGCTTTGATAGGAAAAATATCTCTGCAGCAGTAAATGCCTTAATTGTCATCTCAGGATGGTTCTTTTTTATTATTCTCATCATGTTTTCGTAATAGTCTAATTGTAAATCTGGATGAAAGCCGCCAACAATGTGTACCTCGGTTGCACCAAGCGATTTTGCTGCGGCCACACGCGTTTCGATTTGCTCTGGGCTTAGCGTGTAAGCATCAGATTCATTTCCTTTGCGATAAAATGCACACATTTGACAGCTTGCAGCGCAGACATTTGTATAGTTCATGTAATATGATGCTGCAAACGTTACTTTGTTTCCTACTAGTTTTTTTCTAACTAAATCAGCAGTTGCTCCAACTACAAAAAGATTTTCAGATGTCATCAATTCCAATCCATCATTATACGAAAGATCTTCTCCGGCAAGTGCTCTATCTATTGCCTTAGAATCAACAATCAAATCACGTAACATGTATTGATTTTGAAAAATTTGTAAATATAAAAGAAACGTACCGAATAGACAATCTATTAGAACTGTCTATTTGCGGTTGTAGTGGATTTTACCGTATTTGTCTTTTTTGATTTCTGCTGCCTTTTCTGCTTCTGCTTTTTGAGCTTCTTCTTTTGCTTTTTGATCAGTTGCGCCCAAGTCTTTTTGGACTTTTGGTACTTTAACGGACTCGTCAAAGCTTCTCTTTACGTCCTTTTCAGGAGATTTTGGGATGGATTCTTTGTGAGCTTTTACCTTCATTGCAAATGCCTCACGTTCTGTCTCTAGCGCAGTTTGTGAATCACTTGGACCACCTGCTGGTTTGCGTGCATCAATTGCTGCTCTTGCATCTTCTCTAAGTTTTGCAAGAACTTCAGCTGCGGTTGGAAGATCGTTTTTCTTCATTGCTGCATTTCGAGCGGCAATCATTTCTTCGATAGCTTTGGCTACTGCCATTTTCTTTGCCATCATTGCTGCCTTGATATCTGCGGCCATTTGCTTTTGGGCTTCTAATCTGTCTGCTCTCATTTGATCAAATGCGTTTCTGCTCTCATCGTGGTTTGCCTTTGCAGCAGCAGCTGTGTTAGCTGTCTGTGCATAGGATAATCCGATTGGACCGATAACGACAGAGGTCAAAAGAAGTATTGAAGCTAGGATACCTAGTTTTTGCATGCTTGTGCAACCAAGAAATCAATATAAAAATAATGCGCCAATATTGAGTGGTTTTTGAGACAGTTTAAAGCCAATTAACCAGAGTTTTCACTCTTTAGCATCATTTGAGATAGTTTTCTGTGGTTTTTTGATTACCTGTAATGCTTTTGCCTTTTTTAACATCTCTAGCTGTTTTTCAAAGTTTTTCTGTTCTTGTTTTGCCTTTTCTTCGAGCGCCATTCTTTCTTCTTTTACTGCCTTTTCCGCCGCTCTGCGTTTTTGCTCCATCATCTTTTGGATCTCTTTTTGCTCAGAGAGCCCCTTTTCTTTTCCTTTTTTTGCTTCAGAGTCAATGTTTGTTTTAGTTGAATCCAAGTCATCTTTAGTGTTGACACCTTTTTGTTCTGCTACTGTCTGTTCTCGTTGTTGTCTTAGCTCCTCAACTTTGGCCTGAGCCTTTTCTTTTATTGCTTTGATTTCATCTAGTCGCTGTTGCCGTTTTTGTAGTAATTCTTGTCGTTGGGCCTCGCTCATTTCTTCCATTTCTTTGCGTTTTGCCTCTAGATCTTTTTGTATTTGCTTTCTTTTGTCTAGTGTTTCCTTTGACTTCGATTCTGCGTCTTTTAGCAAGGCCTGACGCTTTGCCTCTAATTGCTTTAATTTTTCTTCCTGAGTTTTCTCAAATTCAGCGATGCGTTCTGATGTGGTTTGTTTATCTTTTTTTAGTTCACGTTCAGAAACATCTTGAGTTTGTGCGTATGACTGTGAGTATGGTATGAAAACAATAGACGCTAAAAGAATCAGTCCAGCAAATATGGCCACGTTCTTCATGATGTGGTGTGACATATCACACTATAAAATAATAACTAATAATCATTCCAAAAGAAAAAGAAATTAACGGTTCAGCTAAGGAGTTGCGCTTGATGTCGAGCTTTCTGTGGAATTTGTCCCAGTGCTTGAATCAGAGCTAGTTTCTGAAGAACCAGACTCCGTTGAGCTAGAACCAGTATCTGAACTACTAGAAGCATCTTCTGTCGGTGTTTCTGTTGCCGGAATTTTTGCGACAGTGTTTTTTGATTTGAGTTGAGCCTTTGCGTTGAATTTGGCTAATTTTTCAGCCATTTTTGCATCAAATTTCTTTTTTGCGTCAGATTGTCTTTCCTCAAAGCTTGCTACTTTCTTTGTTATTCTTTCTTCAAACTTTGATTTCTTTTCGGTCATTTTCTTTTCTGTCTTGGCCTTTTTCTCTTCCATCTTTGCCTGCTTTTCGTCAAGTTTGACTTCTTTCATTGCTCGTTTTTCTGCTAGAAACTTTTCACGTTCTGCTAGTCGATCGTCATATGTTTTTGATTTTTGCAGAGCCCGTTCTTTGAGTTGCCTTATTTTATCGTCAATTCGGTTGACGAGCTTTGCCTTTTCCTCTGCAATTTTCATTTTGATACGCTCTTCATCGCTTAGCGGCTTTGTCGGTTTAGGTGCTGGTGGAGGAGTTGGTGTAGTTTCTGTTACGGTATCTGTAGTTGTTTCTGTACTTGTTGAATTTGAATCAGTGGTTTGTGCAAATGAAAAACCTACTGGTCCAACTAGTGCGGCACTTAGTAGTATTATCGATGCTAGGATTCCTAGTTTTCGCATATCAAAATTCCAATTTTGAGTGTATTTAAGATTGTGGAATGATTCGTCACTACGTCTTGTCCACTGTGGTAATTCTACCATTTGAAAAGTTTAGTTAGGCACATTGCATACGTAGAATATGGTGTTACCTTTAGTTGACGAATACAAGCCAAAATGTTATGTTTGCAACAACGCCTTCGATACTATTGAATCCCTAAGGGAGCATCAAAAAACACAACACAACGAATTTATCAGCTATCATGAAAATCAAAAGAGAGAGCCAGCGCCTGGCGACATTACTGTATTTTAAAAATGTTAGACGAGTCTACATTAAGACAAGCTAACAAGTTGTTTTTGACAAAAAAATATTTGGATGCAATAATACTGTATGATCAGATTCTGAAAGAATCGCCAAGCAATCTTGATGCACTAAATAATAAGGGATATGTGTTAAGCAAGCTCAAAAAATACACCGAGGCAATATTGTGTTATGATGCAGGTCTTGCTATACAACCAAATGAAAAAACACTGCTCATAAACAAGATCTCTTCTTTGAGAAAGATAGAGTCGTACGATACAGCGTTACACTGTTGTAATCAAATCCTCAAGATCAATCCAAACGATAATACAGTTTTGTATCACAAAGAACGAATTTTGCTTGCCACCGAGAATTATCTTGACGCGGTTCAGTGCTGTGATAGAATTTTATCAGATTATCCAGAAAATTCTGAAGTCTTATTTGACAAGGCAGTTGCTCTATCAAAAATTGGCAAAGATGATGAAGCAATTTCAGCATTGAGAGGTGCAATAAGATCTGATCAAAAAATGAAACATAGGACAAAAAACCACAGTGCGTTTCTAAAATACCATACCAATCAAGAGTTTTTGCGTATCGTGTCCTGATTAGAACTAGACTCTTTTAGTAATTTTTCTACAATATCTTTGCTAATTTGCGCAATATCATAGTCTTTGTCTATGTCCAGTGCTTTTTTGAAGCATCCCAAGGCATCTTGTATGAGTCCTTGTTCGCCAAGCGACAATCCCTTGTATGCCAATGCCATTGCACATTTTTTGTCCAAGAATAATGCCTCGTCATAGCAAGATATTGCATCATCAAATTTTCCGAGGCTGTGAAGTGCGGTTCCTTTGTTTAAGAGCGCAGTTACATTTTCAGGGCTAAGCATGGTGGCCTTGTGAAAATATTTCAAGGCCTGCTTGAATCTGCCAAGATTTTGTAATGCGACGCCTTTGTCAATTATTGCATCAAGATGGTCAGGACTGGAGTCCAGAATTTTGTTATACAATGTGATTGCCTCCTGGAATTCTCCTTCATGACACAACTCAGCTGCCTGATTCAAAATTTTTTCTAAATCCTTCAAGGTATCACATATTGGAATGGTGATTGCGAACATTAGTCTTGCTATCATATTATTTCAGATGCATCTATTGTTGTGACAGTGATTCCAAAAACTCTTTTAACTACGTAAAGGCGAATCTAATCATAGCCTCGTCAGTATCTTTGATGCTAACTTGGGTTTGAAACACAACCCAAGCATTATCCTCATATCATGATGCAGTCTTGTCTGCCGGATCTAGTTCTAATGCACGATTAAAGCATTCTAATGCATCATCATATCTGCCAAGACTTCGAAGGGTTACCCCTTTTTGATTCCAGATTTGGACGTTGCTTGGCTCCAAAACAAGCGCTTGCTCAAAATAAGATAGAGCATCATCAAAGTTGCCCTCATAAAGTAGGGTTTTTCCTTTTTCTAGCAATTCTGATACTTTGGGCACACCATACAATACACAGTCGAGCCTTTTGTGATTTTCTCTTGTCTGTTTGAGAAGAACACACTAGTGTTAATTCCCGTAGAATAGATTCAAGATCAGTTGAACATACTAATTGCAGAGGATGATCGGTTTACAACATCCCAATATAGCCGAATTTTACAAAAATATGGGCACACCATCACAATAACTAAGGATGGCTCTGAATGCCTGAGAACATATCAAAAACAGCTAAAACGCACTGAATTTGACACGCTTGATGCCAACCCATTTGATCTAGTTATCTTAGACCAGGCCATGCCAGAAAAGAGTGGCTCGGAGGTTGCAACGGAAATCCTAAGTATCAAACCAACGCAAAAGATAATCTTCACTTCTACAGATGTGTCAAATAGAACCGAGCAAATCAAGCATCCAGAAGACAGAGTAGAATATTTACAAAAGCCGTTCTCTCTGAATGCTTTTGTTCAAAAGATTCAGGGTTAACTTTTAGTAAATTTTTCACAGCCACATTTATTCACAAGACATGAATCATAGTTTCTCAGATGATCATGAATCAAGTGTCCACATTCAGAGTTGTTGCATGTTCTAATCATGATTTCTTTTTGTACTACTTTTTGTGCAATCAGATTTGCCTTTTCTTTAGTATAGTGTTTTTTGTCCAGATAGTATCTGACTATTCTTCCATACAGTTTGTTGAAATCAAATCTTTTTTCAATCAATGTATAATATATTATAATCATGGATGAATTTATGGCTCATTAGAGAGAATCTAAAAACATTTTTAAAAAAACCGGATAACCTTTAATATTTGTAAAGCCAATATAATATGAAATGGTTCTAGATAAAACAGACATAAAAATTCTTAAAAACCTTCTAGTCGATGCGAGGCTTTCCTCGCGGCAACTAGCCCTCAAGCTTGGCATGTCAACAGTCACCATTCTGACTAGAATCAAGAAAATGGAGCAAGAAAAGATAGTCAAAGGATATACTGCAATAATTGATCATGAAAAACTAGGATACGATCTTACTGCAATAATTGAGATATACACAAAAAAAGGCAAGATGGTCGAAATTGAGCACGACATAGCAAGCCTTGAGAACGTTTGCGCAGTATACGATGTGACTGGAGAGTCAGACACAGTCATTGTTGCCAAGTTCAAAAATAGGGACGAGCTAAGCAAGTTTGTAAAGACATTGTCGTCCAAGCCGAATGTAGACAAGACCATTACGAACATTGTCCTAAATACGGTAAAAGAAGACTTTAGGCTAGTATAAGGAATATTAATAAAATTTTAAAGAAAATCAGACATAAATGACAAAACTTGGTTTATTCGTACTAGTGCTTGTAGTCATACCAATGTTGGCACATGGGCAGCAGCCAACAATATTGGAAAAACCACAGCGCGGATCAGATGAGATTTCCGAATACTACAACCCGGATGACGTCAAATTGGCAATGGTTGGGATTGCAATAGCAGTAGTTATCTTGTTTTTGTATCTAGCTAGAGATGTAATATTACGAAGAAAGTCGGAATATGAAAAAAGAGAGTACGAATCAAAGAAAAACCGGGACTATGAAAAATACCATTCTGAATGGAATACGGAAGATGAGGACTTTTTTGGTGAGAAAAAGAAACCAAAAGAATCCCAAGAATTTCGCAAAATGATGCAGGAATCTAATTTGCCAAACTACTACAGCATACTTGGCATACCAAATGACGCGTCCCAGGATGAGATAAAAACAAAATTCAGACAGCTTGCAAAAGAGCATCATCCAGACAGAACAAAGGATGAAAAAAGCGCGGAGCGATTTGCAGAAATTAACAAAGCTTATGAAATTTTATCAGATGACGAAACAAGGACAGAATATGACAAATATTTCAAAGCATCATTTGGATAATGTCTCAACTATCATCAGATTCAGCTCAAAGCCAGTGTTTTTTTGAACATAGTTTGTCAAATTTGCAAAAATTTGTATCTGCGTGTTAGCGACTGGAATTAGCTCAATCTGAGCAAATTCTTGATTTGGTCCAAGCATTGTCTTTGATAAAACCTCAGAAAGTCTCAAATCAGATACAAACACTTTGGCTTTGAACGCCATTGTATCAGAAAAATATACTCCACCTCGAGTCGTAGGTCTGCTTACTGGAACATCAGAATAACTAAATTCTGATGATTCAACTGCGTATTTTTTATTTTGAATTATAAGCTCTGAGATTTTCATCTTGTTGCGTACAAACGCTGAAAGTATTTCTTTGTCAAGTGCCATAAAATCGAAAATAAAAAATCACGTATTGAATCTTTAGAATTTGATTATGTCTGACTACAAAGCCAGAATAGTCAAATTAATTCTATTTTGACTTGCACGCAAATCTTACCTCGAACTTGAGTATACCAACGGCTGATTTTCCATATTAGGTGCAAATATGGCAAAATCAAATTGTTTGGAAAAACCACAGAGTTTATTATAATTTTTACAAGAAAAGTCTAGCTACAGATTTAAAACTGGACTGCCCACCGGTACACTGATGCAGTTATTTGCAAACCCACAGACATTACGCAATGAAATTCTAAATTTGGCAGTATCATGTGGGTTGAACAGTCCGTGCTATACGAAAATGCTGGATTATACTATCAAATTATTTGAGAGTCAAGGTCTTGGCAAGGAATACTATGGATACCACAACATCACACATGAGCTTGAAGTTACCTATGTAACCCTAATTGTCCTGAAATGGAAAAGCATTCTAAACAACATCAAAGAGGAAGATTTCAAGTATCTTTATGCAGCTGCTTTGTTTCATGATTTTGATCCGCAAAAAAGTGTGGACAAGCCACACGAGGACAATGTAATTAGATTTTTAATACATGATCAAAGCGTAAATGAACTATTCGCTGATGCAGATCTTGATGTCAACATCATAATGGCATTGATTCTTCGCACTACATATCCATGGATTGGAGAACTAAAAGAACATGCAGAGCGACAAATTGCAAAATGTTTTGACAAATCTCCAATCACAAAAAATAATTTAGAGATGCAAGACTATTACATGCGTTTGGGCTGGCTTTTATCAATAATTGACCGAGTTGGTGGATATTCCTTGGGAGATTTTACAAAGGCTATGGATATGGCAAAGAAAAACGCACATGCGTTAGCATGGCATCCATCATACATTGTAAAGCGATCAGTAGGATATTTTGAGAATCTTCTAAATAATGAAGCAGAGATGTGCGATACTGTTTTACGCGCGCTGCCAAAAGATATGAGAAAAAATTTCATGGATGCCGTAACTGGATTTTTAAACTTACGACAGCAAGAAATTAAAATTCAATCAGATTACTTGTATGAAAACCTAAGATTAATTCCAAAAATAGAATCTATGCGCTCGCGGCAGGAAGAAGAATTCCAGTCTGCACTTTTTGAAATCTTTAACGAGCTACCAACACCTCTTCAGATAAACAGAGAGAACTTTGTGAAAACAGTACAAGATCCAAAAACAATTCTCAATACGTTACGAGTCGGCAGCTCAGATGGCCCAATAATCGGATTTGCCAAAGGTGGCCCCCTTGAGAATTATTCACTTCGCCCAGAAATAGTTGATGCAAACTTTGGCAAACATAATACAGTGTTCTTAGAGCCAATTGCGCTCAAAATGGGTTATTGGGGTATGCGGGGAGGAAGTGA
>JBQTIZ010000086.1:0-5093 GCA_052387615.1 Candidatus Nitrosotenuis sp.
CTAAAGATCAAGATATTAGGATCCACGTTGTTACCATAATTGGAAATGACGAGGAATTTACTGGGCTTTATTTCCAAAAACAATGATTCCAATAAGCTTGGCTATACACTAATTTTAATTTCAGCCATTCTTGCTGCATTGGTTCATGTTTTGGCAAAACCCTTACTTGACAATCAAACTGGATTTGAAATTCATCCAATAACGCTGGCTGCCTGTATTTACATGATAAATGGGGCATTTTTTACACCATTTACAAAAAAATCAATGCGGATTTCATCGCTTGGAAAAAAGAACTTGTCTTTGTTGATAATAATTGGGATTTCTGAAGTAATTGCTTTAATTTTGTATTTTTCTGGTTTAAAGGAATCTACAGCTACAAATGCATCCATATTCAGCAACGGTGAGATTGTTTTCTCATTACTAATTACGATGGTTATCTTTAAGGAAAATCTTCAAAGACGTGAGCTTTGGCCATTTGTTATGTTGATAATTGGGATGATGGTTTTGCCAGTATCTTACGATATCTATTCTACGGGAATGATGATGTCCAATGTGGTGATGGGCGACGTTTTGATAATTCTCTCAGGCACATTTTATGCCCTTGATGTTATGCTTTGCAAATATCTCAGCGATAAAATAGATTCAAAGCGTATTACTCAAATGACTTCATTAGTTTCTGCGGCTTTTGCTATTGGAGCAATGATCGCCTTCAATATCCCGTTTGATGTTGAGCCAACAAGTCTGGGGCCAATAGCTATCTTTGCTATAGGCGGAACCGGAATTGCAACAATGCTGTTTCTGATCTCACTCCGATTCATAGGGGGGGTCAGAACAATTTTGATATTTTCAACAAATTCCGTTTTTGGGGTAATCTTTGCAGCTATTATTCTATCTGAGACAATCACCATTGTTAATGTGGTATCAATAGTATTGACATTTGTTGGAGTCTATATGTTGAGGAGTCGACTAGGAGCAAAACATGAGAGTGCCGAGACATCGATGCATGAGGCGCTTGAAAAGCCAATACGAACTGCCTTACCTTCTCAATCCTAAACATTTGTACAGATTTTTTGTTGAAATTAAATAAATGATTGATGCGACTCCTAATTTTGCACCTATATTGAACAAATTTTTACTTTTGGAAGGATCCGCATTAAGTAGTTTTGACGCCTATGCACCATGATTCGAAAATGTAAGGGAATGAGGTGTCCAATTGCACAATTGAGCTAGCCATCAAGTGCTACTTGATTTTGCTCTCTTGCGCCGATACAGTGGTATCGATTCGAATTCTAGCCAAGTGAATTGGACACTAATCTTCGTTTTTTTGTACAAAAAAACACATTGTTTGTCAATTATCAATCAAAACCCAAACTTAAATCCAATATCAATTCTGCCTTGATTGTTCTTGGCAAAAATCAAAATGGCAAAAACTGGCATAGTCTGTTATCTTGATGGTAAGACAGTAAACTTAGATCCAAAGTCTGCACTACCAAACTGCATCAATTTTGTATCTCATGCACATTCTGATCACTTGCCAACTGACAATAGTGGTTTGGTGCTTGCAACTAAGGAGACAAAGGAGATTGCGACTATCAGAGGGCACACAATATCAAACCATGTGGAATCTCTAGATGAGTTCAAACTGTACGATTCAGGACATATTTTGGGCGCAAGAGGTGTACTATTCGATGATGTTTTCTATACTGGTGATATATGTACTCGAGAACGAGGGTTTCTAAAAGGCGCTACAATCCCAAAATGCCATACCTTGATCATGGAGTGTACATTTGGCAAACCCGAGTTTGTCTTTCCAGGAATTGACGATACCATAAGACGAGTTAATGAGCTGATATCTGAATTATACCACAAGGGCAAGCCGATTCTTTTGATGGGTTATCAGCTTGGTAAAGCCCAGACAATATCTCATCTTTTTGGACATTGGGAACCGCTTTACTATCATGATTCTGTCAAGGCAATGAATGATCTGCACATCAAGTTGGGCGTGCCACTAAAGAATGCTATAGGCCACACTGAAGCTGGAGCAAAGGGGCTTTTGAACAAAAAGCCTTGGGTGATGGTTTGCCCATTAATGTCTGAGAATAATCCATTCATAAAACAAATGAAGTCAAAATATGATGCAATAACAATTGGCTTTTCTGGATGGGCAAAATCAAATGCGCCATTTGTTAGAAAAAGTGATTATTCAATTCCTCTATCAGATCATTGTGATTATTTGGAATTGGTAGATTTGGTCAAAAAAAGCGGGGCGCAAAAAATCTACACTATCCATGGTTTTGTAGACGAATTTGCATCAGACCTTACCAAAATGGGTTATGATGCGCAGCCACTTCGAGAAAATGCATTGGACGAGTTTTTCTAGACTTGGAATTATGTGATAAAACACCGCCATAAAACAACGCAGTAAAATCCCCGCTAGTTTTAACTTGCAAATCTGCTCACCATATTCATGTCAAAAACTATCCAAGAAATTGCAGAAAAAGAGCTTTGGGTGCTGGTAAGCCAGCTCAAAGAAAACGCCGATCATGCCGAGCTTGAGAGAATAGCGCCACAAGTCATATCATTAATTGACCAGTGGACAAACTCTGGCAAGTTCATTTGGTCTGGACCATTTGGAGACGGTACAAGTGGTATGGCAGTCTTTGAGGCAACAAAAGATGAGGCAGCCACGTTCTCGCAAAGCTATGGTGATGTGGTATCTGAGATTTTAACACACTATGTCTACAAGTGGGATGTCTTGTGGGGTTCAAAATAATCCAATTTTTTTCAAAGTAAAATTAGCTTTAAATGAGATTCAATTCGTGCATTTTTTGTGGCAACTGAATCCCTTCGGAAAGACCATGATTTAATAGAAAAAGTAGTACGCGCAATGGAAGTTACACTACAATTGCTGAAATCTGGCAAAAAAATCCCAGAATCGATTTTGATGCCAACAGTTGATTTTTCAAAAAACTTTACTGATGTGTGTCATCATGGAAAAGAAGAAGAATTATTTTTTCCAGCCCTTGAACAATCAGGCATGCCTGCAAACATGGGGCCAATCGCAGTAATGCTAATGGAGCATGAAATTACGCGTAAAATAGCTACAAAAATGGAAGAATCTGCCAAAGAATACCTCATGTCAGGCTCCTCTGAGATACTAGTTTCAGACATTTCACAATACGTTGAGCATATGAATCAGCATCTCTGGAAGGAAAATAATCGATTGTTCATGATGGCTGAAATGCGTCTGTCTGGAGTGTCTGATAAGGTCAATTCAAGCTTAAATGATGTGGAGCAAAAAAAGCTGGAGCGTCTTGGAAAAACTCGAGCAGACTATGAATCCTTGGCACAAAACCTACAACAAGACATATCAAAAATAAACTAAGTTTTCTCAAACAATGCTTATTTATGCGTACGTTAGTACCATATTCAGTTGAAATCTTTCATATTCTTGCTTTCTCTAGTGATTGGCGTTGGTGCCGCATTCTTGCTCTATACGAACGTCTATGCAGTCAACATCGAAGTACTTCCAGATCTGGTTACAGTGGTTCCATCGCATGTCCAGTTAGTAAATAGTCATCAAAAAGAAATAATTCGATTCTCAAATGGAATTGCAAATACTGGAGATGGATATTGGCAGATGAGGCCAGAATTTCCATTAGATGATCCCTCCACGCCACAAAAAGCATTCCAAATGATACTTGATCAAAATGGTAATGTTGCTAGAGAAGTTCAAGTGGGCCAATTCGAATATCATCCAACACACCATCATTGGCATGTTGCCGATGTTGCGCTATTCTCGGTTCATACTGGATCTCCATCAGGCCCTATCTTTAGTCAAACACTAAAAACATCTTTTTGTCTTCTCGATCTCTATAAAATGGATGATAACTCTCCTACCACTGAAAGAGCATATTGGGATTGTCTGAGCGGTTATCAGGGAGTCTCACCTGGTTGGGTTGATCAATATCATCAATCTACTGATGGACAACAAGTAGACATCACTGGCGCTCCTGCTGGAATTTATTATTTTGTTAGCGAAACTAATCCAAGCAAAATCTTCATTGAGGAAAATACTGACAACAACATATCTTGGGTAAAGTTTGAGCTAACTAGATCAAGCAACGGCAATGCAAAAATAGCCATCTTGGATCATTCTCCATGTGATACTCCTGCACTATGTGGCGAGGCTTCAACTAATAGATAAGAAATTTAATCATTTAATACAACAATAGATAATAATAATTATGGAACCAGGCAAAGTTCCAGAAAAACTGGAGGACAAAATAGACTTACGAGTGCTTTTTGTAATTCTTGGACTTGTAATAGCATTTCATGTTCTAATCTATGTGGTAAAAGACACTGACGCTGCTGGAGTTGTAACTGGTCTGATTACCACCGTAAACCCATTACTTAGCTCAATTATGGCCTTTTATGTTGCCAGACGATACAAGAATTCTCAGGTTTTTGGTAAAGCATATCTAGCATTAGCAATCGGGCTGTTCATGAATTTTCTTGGGGCACTAAGCTATTACACATATAGCTCACTAGGCCTTGAAGCAATCCCATCCATTGCAGACGTGTTTTACCTAGCGTTTTATCCATTCACATTTTACCATCTGACAAAGAACATTTTATTTTTCAAGCCAAAAGATCTACACATTGCAAAAAAAATTATCAGTCCAATTGTCTTTACAGTTCTAGTTATTGCATATTCTGTAGTAAAATTCCAAATTCTAGGCGAAATAACTTTTGAATTCTTTTATGGATTATCATATGCTTTTGGCTCTGCTGCAATCTTTTCGTTTGTAATACTTGGATTTTTGATATTCAGGCATGGTATATTGGGTACACCGTGGTTAGTACTGGTAATTGGAATTTCACTTACGACAATTGGTGATCAATGGTATTCATATCTTGCAGCGCTTCATCAATATGATCTGATTCACCCAGTAAACTTGCTTTGGTATGGTGGCTATATGGTAATTACTTATTCATTATACAAACACAAAAAGACGATTTAGAAAAATTAAAAGAAAAATTAGTGTGGATTTATTCCACTGTTACTTTGCCTGTCATCCATGGGTGGACGA
>JBQTIZ010000087.1:0-5303 GCA_052387615.1 Candidatus Nitrosotenuis sp.
GGTTATCTTTTCGATGTATTATGTATGATTGAGTACGTATTGTTATATCATCCAGTTCTACTAGTTCTGCATGATTCATAAAATAAAATATTTTGAAGCTGACAAATTGCAGCCCGGAGTCTTTCTCCAAGATGTAGTGAATGAATTTTTGTCCGAAAAAGGCGAAAAGATCATAGCAGTTCATCCAGTAATGGAAAAAACACTATTGGTTCACTATACAGAGGATTTCTAAACCTCTATTTTTAGCAGATTGAGGTTTCAGTCTCAGTATTGCAGCATGGAAGTCTGCCATATTTTGTCTTGAATTCTTCCAAGAGAATTTTTTTCTGTTCTTTTTGATTTACGGTGAATGTTCTCTGATAGGTATGTGTCTTTTTTTTACATTCATCACCGTCAAAATCAGTATCCAGATATTTTGAAAACTGAGCTTGAAGATTGTCACTCTCACCGATGTATATTGGATCTAGCTTTCTATCATAAAAGATGTAAACGCCTGGTTTTGATTTGACAAATCTGGCGCTTTCAATCCAGAGATGTACTTTTTCTTCAAGAATTTCCACGATCTTATTATTCATATGCAGTAATAAACGGAATGAAATGAGGCATTATTTTTTCAAGTGGGTTCTTTCATGTTCAATTACTTTGGAGAATGTATCCATCCATCCCACCCAACGAAAATCGCAGTCTTTGCAATTATAGATCATTTTTCTTCTTTTTTGGAGTCCTTTTCTTCAGGTTTTGTAGATTTTACTGTCTCATCAGAAACCATTTTTTGTCTTTGTCTTAGTTTTGAAATTATTTTTTTTAACACACCCAATAAGGTCGTTACTGCCATATAAGGCAAGGAATGAGCATGAAAAATTTTCAGACATGATTGATTAGATGAGATTAGTTTCGATATTATAGGGCTCGGAACTGCTCGCTCCACTTGTAGTAGGCGCGAATCATATCCATTGAGACACTTGGCTTTCTTCTTGTCATTATTTCCTTAAAATCTGCGACGGTTAGCTCTCGTGGCTGTGGTGGGGCCTCACCTTCAACTGGTTCGTGATATCCAGGCTGTGTGAATAATTCGTTTACTATTCTTAGTTGTGCGCTCTGGCAGACATCTTTGACATCAGATGCAGAGTATCCATCAAATATTTTTGCAAGCTCCATTGGTTTTACCTTGTCGTCTTTTTTGAGCTGTACTGTGTATAGCTCAAAGAGTGCTTCTCTTGCCTCCAAGGTTGGCAGTGGAACATAGACACGTTTTTGGAATCGTCTCAAGAACGGCCAATCCAGACTCCATGGTTTGTTAGTTGCGCCAATGACATACATTTTGATGTCTTTACCTTTGCCGTTGATTCCATCCATTTCTGTTAGGAATTGGTTCTTGGTTCTAACTTCGCCCCCTACTTCGGAGTTTCTGTTTCCAAGTAGCGAGTCGATTTCATCTATGAATAGTATGACGGGTTTGTTTTCTTTTTCTGCATAACCTCGAGCCATCTTGAATACTTTGGAAACATTTTTCTCTGCCTCACCAAGCCACTTGCTCATCATTGATGCGGCATCAACTACGATGAAATAGCCGTCAATTTCATTTGCAGTAGCTGCTGCAAGCACTGTTTTTCCACATCCTGGTGGGCCATACAGCAAGATTCCCCTTGGCCATCCTAGTGGAAATAGGTCAGAGCGTTGAGTTGGATATACAATAGATTCACGCAAGGCATTTTTTGCATCATCTAGTCCAATTACCTCTTTCCAGGTAACATCGGGTTTTTCTTTCATTATTAGATCATCAAAGCTATCTTCGTCCTTTTTCTTCTCAAGTTGTGCCTTTTGCTCAGAAGGTGCTGCGTTTGGG
Organism: Candidatus Nitrosotenuis sp.; assembly: GCA_052387615.1. Taxonomy (GTDB): domain Archaea; phylum Thermoproteota; class Nitrososphaeria; order Nitrososphaerales; family Nitrosopumilaceae; genus Nitrosotenuis. Next base: position 1,847 of record JBQTIZ010000087.1, read on the forward strand.
TCCACGGCTGGCTCTACATCCACGCCATGGCTCATCTGCAAAGTCTTGATTCTATTTTCATATGCTCTGCATCTATCTGTGTAAACCTTGTTTAGCTTATTTTCTGGATACAAATGGATTAACTTCATTAGCGAGTCGATTGCCTTTTGATAATTGGCAATTGCCATTCCTCGGGCGCCTTGAGAATCAAGTTTTATTGCGTCAGAGGCATATCTGCTTGCATTATTTTCTAATTCTTGTGGTGCTAGACTCATCTTATACTACCTGCTCGTATTGGACTGGAGATTTGCCTTGGTATTCTTGGGTGTAAACTCCCGTAGCAGGTTTTGTTAAATTTATTGTACCTTGATTTTGTGAGGGTTTATCACCAAAGGAAAGATTTGAGGATACATCGCTTTGTGCACTTTTAATTTCGGATACGGACGATTTTGCAGATATGAGTAGTTCCTGAATTTGGTCATTTACCTCGCCAATCGACATTGTCCAGTTTTTCATCATGTCTGCAAATTCCTTGAGTAAGAGATAAGCTTCCTTTTTGTGATGATGTTTTAGTACTAGCTGCTCCGCTAGCGTCAATATACTATCAAAGTCTTCCAGTTCTTCTTGGGTGAGATTGTCAATTTTACGTTCATAGTTTGGGTTTGACTCTAGGATTCTCTTTCGTACAATGCTTGAAAGCTGCCTTACTTTGGCTAAATCACGTTCAAGTGAGGTACTTTCAAAGTTCATGGTGTGTTTTTCTAGAAATTTAGATTAGGGTACTGCTTGCGTATTTTAGATTCTGCAATCAAATTTAGTTCAGTCAAGATTTGTCTGGATTCGGAGTTTGTCTGCTTAAAGTCAAATTTGGCTTCAAGTAAACACCCCGAATCCATAACAATGCTGCCCAAAGAAGTCGAGAGCTCAACTAGGTCATGTCTTGTTTGCGGTATGATTCCGTAAATATTGGAATTTACCATTCTGATTATCGAAATCAGCGGAGAAATCTGCGCAATGCCAGAAATTTGAGATACCGAGCGTAGTGTGTCTTTGACTGTCTTGATTGCATCTATTGCAACCATAACACTTGATTCAATTTCTGCTTGTTTTGCAAAATCGGTATTTTCTAAATCGTCATTTTGTGAGTAAAACTTGGAATTTGTCTGGTGTATGGCAGTCCTTTCTGTTTCTAGTTTGTCTAGAGCCATACCAGCTACATGGATTGAATATTCCAGTCTTGGCTTGATTGTTAGTGCATATGGGTTTGGTAAAACCTGTACAGAATCATTTACGAATACGGAGCTTGCGACCATACCTGTGATCAACAGATCTGTGTTTTGCTTATCAGCTCACTGTCACAAAATTTGCATTAACCGCGGTAACAAGTGCCTATGGTTACACTTTTTTTCTAATTGTTTACTGAATTTGACAAGCGGTCTTGACTAAGAATCTACAAAAATGTTTCATGGGAAAAGAGCGGGAAATCACAGTCAGTCTAGAAGAATTTGGGCTATCGCAGTATGAGGCTCGAGCCTATGTCACACTAATCACAAAGGGAACCATATCTGCAAGCGAGGTTGCCTATTACGCGGAACTACCAAGAACCAAGGTATATCCAGTTTTGCTAAAGTTACAGCAAAAAAAACTCGCCATATTATCAAAGTCAAAGCCAGTAATGTGTACTGGGATAGCTCCTGAAGACGCATTTGATGAGATTGTTCACGAGCAGATAAACAAAGTGGATGCCATGAACACGCTGGTCTCAAAAATGAAAAAAATCAGTGAGGAAAGTAAAAAGGCCCGCGGTGCAGAAGAGAAGCGATATTTTCATCTCAGCGCAAATTACGTAGTAAACCAAATGCGCACAATGGTTGATGGTGCAAAATCATCCATACACATCACTGCGGATTCTTGGGGCTTGAGCATTTTAGCGGAATGCAAAGAAGAATTATTGTCAGTTCTTCGACGAAACTTGGAAGTAAGACTGATTGTTCCAGTTTCAGTAATTGGTTCAGAGTCATTTAGAATGATTCCAGACGAAGTTACTATTCGTTCATCTGAGATAATTCAGAATTGTTTTATCTTTGATGACACGGAATTGCTTCTTATAGACAGCAATAATGGCCGCGGTGCAGTGTTTTCTGCAACCGATATTTTGGGTGCAAGCCAGACAAGGCTATTTGCGCAATTATGGAAGGATGCGCTAAAAATTGACAATTTATCAGAAATGACAAAAAGCCAGGCACTAGAAGTGTGCAAAATAATCAACAGCATGAACCAGAACGGCCTAGGTTTTGCACTACATTCCATAATGAATTCAAAATCGAAGTTTGTGGATTTTGCAAAGTTCTTGGACAAGTCAGGAATCTCATTCAAAGACAAATCCCTTGAGCAAGTACTAGATATTGTAAATTCAACACTAGAAATGACATGCTCCGGTAAGGTCCAATATGACGCAAAGTCAAACAACATCATACTGGAATCAAAGATAAACTCTGGTCATTCATTGCCCTGGGCAATGTTAATTGAGAGTTATTTGGAGCAAAAAGGAAATCACCCCAAGATGATTTATCATTCAGATTCGCACAAGGGCGAAATGATTCATCTGAAGATCAATTAGACTTAGTTCAAAATTACTAGTGTCTTGCTCATCAGGTCTTTGGTTGGGATTACGGTGCTTTCGTTTTTCTCATTTGTTACAATGATGTAAAGCATCTGTGTTGCAGTCACTATACCAGTAATGTCGCCAACTCTGACTTTTTGTCCAACCTTGAGTATAGAGCGCTGATTTGTCGCACCGATTATTGCAGCTGGCAGAATATCCTTTAGAGCAAAGCCAAGCCCTACTGCGATTGCCGCACCTATTGCCACTGCAATACTCCATGAAAATGCAGAGACCAAGATTGGAATTATTGATTCGCCAACACCAAGCTGGGTAAATCCAATTGCAAACACAATACCATAGATGACTGCCTTTACAATTGCAGTAATTGGCTTTGGACCACCAATATGATGCTCCAATAGTTGATGCTCCACCCACTTGCTAACAAAGTTGACTACAATAGAGCCAATCACTATAATCAGCACAAATGCCAAAAGGTTTGGCACCCATAACCACAGATCTGTTAGTGCGGATGTGAGCTGCTCAAACTGCATGGCATTGACGGCTGCCACAATAAAGAACAGATAGACAAACCAACGAATTGTAGCAGAGATCAATCTGACAGAGTCAAATTTCTCAGGCATTCCCTCTAGAATTTGCGAGTTGTCTGCTTGCTGACGGGTTTTTTGCAGAATGTTTTTTGCAACTCGAGTTACAACTCGGCCGACTATTTTGCCTGCGACAAATCCAATTATTAGCAAGATTACTGCGGCAATTACCTTTGGAATGCTGTTTGCCACGTTGACTGCAAACGCACTTAGCGCATCACTAGTTGGACCATATATTCCCTTTAGCGCATCTTCTTGTGCAAACGCA
>JBQTIZ010000088.1:0-17269 GCA_052387615.1 Candidatus Nitrosotenuis sp.
ATGCATCTCAATGGTATGAGATTCTTGGATTACAAAAAGATGCAACTCCAAAGGAGATAAAACAAGCCTACAGAAAATTATCACTCATATATCATCCAGATAGAAACAAAGATGATAATGCTGAGAAGAAGTTCAAAGAGATAACACAGGCATATCAAATGTTAAAAATTGAACAAAAAAAGAAAAATTCCGATCACGGCGATGTTGAGACTGCACAAACTGAATTTTGGAAATATTATGACAAAAAAACAGATGAGGAGATTAATTTTGGTTATGAGGCATATCGAAAGGAGTTCAGACGTAACTTTGGCGCAAATGTAGACGAATTCCAGAACAAAGATGAAGAAAAACCTGCTTCCCACAAAATGACGCATTTGTTGCTATATGGAGGCCTTGGCGCAATAGCCCTGTGGATAATTATTTCGGAAATCCTAAAGTAATCCAATAAGAGTTATTATCCAAAAATAGAACATTATATTGTGAGTGAGATAGAAAGGCCTCGCCCAAAGTTACGAACCGGTTTTACTACAGGTACATGTGCAACAGCAGCTGCAAAAGCAGCGCTTGTGGCAATAATCATAAAAAGGAAAATTGATTCTATCGAAGTATCACTACCAAAAGAAAAAAAAATAACAATTAATATTGCAAGTTGCCAATTTGATCAGAATACAGCAAAATGTTCTGTGATAAAAGATGGTGGAGATGATCCAGACGTTACTCATGGTGCAGAAATAATTGTCGATTTGCAAATTACGGATAAGATAGGTAAAATTGAGATTGATGGTGGAAAAGGAGTTGGAAGGGTAACAAAACCTGGCCTTGGCCTCGAAATTGGCGCTGCTGCAATTAATCCAACCCCCAAGAAAATGCTAATCCAGAATCTAACTGAATCGGGAAAGGAGATCTTGCAAAAAAATGGAATTAAGGTTTTGATTTCTGTTCCGAGTGGAGAAGAGATTGCTCCAAAGACAGATAATCCAAGACTTGGCATCATAGGTGGAATATCGATTCTTGGTACAACTGGAATAGTACTGCCATACTCAACTGCATCATTTGCAGCGTCTATACGGCAAAGTCTCGATGTGACAATTGCTATGAAAGACAATACAGTTGTTCTAACTACCGGTGGACGCAGTGAAGATTTTTCAAAAAAAGAGATCAACTTGCCTGATCATTGTTTTGTACAGATGGGTGATTTTTCTGGCTATACTATACAGCAATGTGTCAAAAAATCAATCAAAAAGGCCTATGTTGCAGGATTCATTGGCAAGCTAACCAAAATCTCAATGGGAGTCAAGCAGACTCATGTGAAAGGCTCCAAAGTAGACATGGATTTTCTGGCAAGAATTGCACAAAAATGTAATGCCAACAAAGAAACACTGGATCAGATAAAGAAGGCAAACACGGCAAGACATGTACAAGAAATCATTACAAAGAACAAAGTTAACGGATTTTTTTCTGCAGTGTGTAAAGAGGCCTATGATCAAATACGCATGCATTCTCAAAACAAAATAGAGATCCAAGTAATCCTCTTTGATTTTGATGGCTGTACACTAGGTAGATATCCTTAGCAAGAAATTTTATTGAACAGCAAAAAATAGTAAATATGGACAAAGTCGCAATTTTAGCAATTACAAAAAACGGTATTAAAATTGCACATACCATAAAACAGATTTTCCCAGATTGGGAGATCTTTGCTCCATCAAAATTCCGAGAACAAGCTATTTCCGCAAGCTGGTATGAAGAACAAACCTCTCTCAAAACTGCAGAGCTTTTTGGAAGATTTGATGGATTAGTATGCTTATTCTCACTTGGAGCGGTGATTAGGCTTATTGCTCCATATCTAAAGGACAAAAAAACAGATCCAGCAATAATTGTAATAGATGACAAGGCAAGTTTTGTCATCTCTGTTTTGTCTGGACATTTAGGTGGTGCAAATGAGCTAACCGAAGAGATTGCAAAGAAAATTGGCGCAACGCCAGTAATCACTACAGCGGCAGACGTAAACAAAACCATACCAGTTGACCTAGTTGGAAAGGAGTTTGGCTGGAAAATAGATGGTGATTCTAATGTAACAAGAATAAGTGCATTAATGGTAAATGAGGAAAAAATTGGAATCTACCAAGATGCGGGAGAAAGAAACTGGTGGAAGACTGAACTGCCAAAAAATGTCACAGTGTATGATTCCATTGAAAAACTAAAACAATCGGATTGTAAAGCATATCTGATTATTTCGGATAAAACATTTGATGATAAGATTTTAAAAAATTCTGTAATATACAGACCACAAACACTAGTAGTTGGTATTGGATTGCATGGTGATACCACAAAGGAAAAGATCATGCAAAGTCTTGATTTATCCTTGGTAAAATATGGGCTTAGTTCAAAATGTGTAGCAAGATTAGTGTCACTTAAAAAACCAAAAGATATTCAAGGCTTGATTGATGTAGCAAAAGACATCGGAGTGCCAGTACAATATTTTGAAAAGGATGAGCTTACATCGATCAGTATCCCAAATCCTTCCCAAATGGTTGCAGCTTATGAGGGGATTCCAAGCGTATCAGAAGCAGCTGCAATCAAAAGTTCAGGTGGAAAGCTTGTCGTTGAAAAGCAAAAATTCCCACCAGATCTCACAGTTGCCATAGCTAGGATTGAAAAATGAAACGGGGATTATTATTAATTGATAGAGGGAGTAGAGAACAAGAAGTAAAAGATGAGCTTGAATACATTTGCAAAAAAGTGCAACAAAAGGGAAACTATGTGTTTGCTAACTATTGTTTTTTAGAGGTAATACCACCATTCATTGAAGAGGGAATTACAAATTGCCTCAAAATACATGTTGATTCACTGACCATAGTTCCATATTTTTTGTATCCAGGAAAAAAAGTCAAAATAGCGGTAACTGAGGCGGCCAGGCTTCAGGCCAAAACTAGTGTAAAATTCACAGTCACAAAACCAATGAGCATGCACAAAACCATGATCGACATTGTAAATTCCAAAATAGAGTTAGCTTTGAGGAAAAACAACATTGCATCATCAAAAGACAAAATAGATGTCCTAGTAATAGGTCATGGTAGCAAGGATCCAAATGCACGGATTTCAATAAAATACATAGTTGATAGTTTAGCTCCAACATACAGAAACATAGATTATTGTTTTTTGGAAATCGAAGAACCAAATATTGCACAGGGAATCCAAAAATGCAGTAACAACAATCCCGAAGTTCTAGTAATTGTATTTTATTTCCTCCATGAGGGAGCTCATGTAAAAAGAGACATTTATGGAGATCTCAATCCAGCACTTGAAAAAGCAAATTTGAGAAAAACTCTCATAACAGAACATATTGGAACAGATGGTAAGATGATTGATTTTGTTTTAGAGCGAGCCCGCGAGGTTGAAAATGCAAACTAGGAAAGGCCAATCAATAGAAGATGAAAGTATGGAAATAATTGAGCGAGAGATTGGGCCCCATTCGTACAGGGGACACGAGTGGAAAATAGTACAGAGAATAATTCACTCTACTGCGGATTTTGATTTTGCCGGTAAAAATGGCCTAATTTTTCATAGAGATGCAATAAGTGCAGGACTTGGTGCTCTAAAATCAGGTAAAAACATCATAGTTGACGTAAATGGAATTGTGGGTCTTCTTAACAAACAAAATTTGCAGGATTTTAAGAATAATGTAATTTGTGATATTTCAAATCCAGATGTAGTAAAAGAGGCCACAAAACTCAACAAAACACGTGCCCAGACAGCAATGCGAATTCGTGCGTCGGAGATGAATGGTGCTGTGGTTGTAATTGGCAATGCACCAACTGCACTACTAGAGGTAATTCAGATGATAAAAGAAAGTGTAACAAAGCCAAGCCTAGTCATTGGAATACCAGTTGGATTTGTTTGCGCGTCAGAATCAAAAGACGATCTGCAAACAGTCAACATTCCATACATTACAAATAAAGGTCGCAAAGGCGGTAGTTCTTGCGCTGCCGCAATAATCAATGCACTTTTTAAGATAATTAGAGAGAACTAGATTCTAGAATATTTTATACAATTATTGACAAAGTTTTGTGCATGTGGTCCCCTATCAAGATAAAGATGCATGTATGATGCCAATGTATTGTATTGAATTAATCCATCCTTTTTGTTTTTAATTCCAACACCAATAGATAGATGATATGCGAATTTAGCATCTTTTGGAACAGATCTTAATTCAGAATAATGGAACTCGTGGCCAAGCAGCTTTGATGAATTTTTTGCAATAAGACAATTTGAAACTACATCTGCTTTAGTATAATTTAGTACCATTTTCTTTTCCATGTTTGTTTCTGCATCAAATAGTCCAACCATTGAATGTTTTTTGTTTCCATAAGCGATAGATTTTGTAAGGTACATCAATCCCCCACACTCTCCATAAATTGGCATGTTGTATTCTGCCAGCTTTTTAATGGATTTTTTCATGTGTTGGTTTTTTGCAAGCGGCTGTCCTAGCACTTCTGGAAATCCACCACCAATGTAGATTCCAGAACATTCTGGTGGGGAAGAATCTGAAATTGGACTGAAGAACTCTAGTTTTGCGCCATTTCTACGCAGAGCGTCAAAGTTATCATAATAATAAAAGTTAAAGGATTTATCTAGTGCAACTGCGATTGTGATTTTAGGTTTTTCCATACACGGTTTAGTTTTTTGTAAAATTGGTGATACTCGATTTGCAATTGAGATTATTTTTTCAACATCAAGATGAATAACAAGTGTTTTTGCAATTTTTGTAATTTTTTGTTTTAATTGTTCCTGTTCTATTATTGGAATCAAACCCAAGTGTCGTGACTCCAAAGAAAGCTCTGAATTTTTTGGGATACAACCAAGAATTGGAATTTTTAATGGTGCAAGTGCTGATCTGCACATGTCTTCATGCTTTTTGCTTCCAAGCTTGTTGAGAATAAAACCTACAATTCTAGAATTTTTATGAAACTTGACATATCCCAACGCGGTTGCTGCAATAGAGCGGGCAGTCTTGCTTGCATCAAGTATCAGAATAACTGGTGTTTGCAGAATTGTTGCAATGTGGTGTGTGCTGGACTGATTTGTTGCTCCAGAAAACCCATCATAGAACCCCATGACTCCCTCTATAATGGAAATTTCGGATTGTGAATTCTTGGTAAAGCTTTCAAGAACTGCACTTTCTCCCATAATCCAAGAATCCAAATTTCTTGCAGGGTTACCGGAAATTGCCGAAAGATATGTCGGATCGATATAGTCAGGTCCGACCTTAAATGGTTGAACTGAGTAGCCCTTCTTTTTGATCGCGTAAATAATAGAGCAGGTAATCGAGGTTTTCCCAACTCCGCTTGTGGTTCCAGCAATGACAATTCTTGGTATTTTCATTTTCTTTCTCTGCAAAAGCGAACTATACCAATCTTTTTCTAGCCTGAAATGGTTTTTTGATTATGGAAAACGACGTAGGCCTGGTGATTGTTTATACTGGGAGGGGAAAGGGAAAGACTACTGCCGCATTAGGCATGGCGCTACGAGCAATAGGGCATAACTACAAAATTTGCATGATCCAATTCATCAAGGGATCTTGGCATTATGGTGAGATGAGCTCATCCAAAAGGCTAGAACCGGAATTTGAGCTCACTGCAATCGGGAAAGGCTTTGTGGGAATTTTAGATGATAAGACGCCAAGGGAAACACATCAAAAAATTGCAAAGGAGGCAATCCAAATGGCCAAAGAAAAAATCCTCTCAGAAAAATACAATATCGTAATTTTGGATGAGATAAATTATGCAGTAAATCTTGGACTAATTGACGTAGCGAATGTTCTTGATTTGATAAAGAGCAAACCACAAGATGTAACTCTAGTTTTGACTGGAAATCATGTGAAACAAGAAATAATTGATGTCGCAGATCTAGTAACTGAGATGAAGGAGATAAAGCATCCATTTCAGCGGGGAATTCGCGCAAAAAAAGGCATTGACTTTTAGACAACATTAAATTATGTAGTTAAAGCCAGAGCTACATTGGTTACTGAAACTCAAGAGCTTCCAGAAATTGGTGAAATTGTACTTGCCACAATTGCAAAGCTAACGGATCATGGTGCATACGTAACACTAGATGAATATGATAACATACAGGGCTTTCTTCATGTATCAGAAATAGCACCTGGTTGGGTACGTTCTGTTAGCAAGTTTGTAAGAGAAGGTGAAAAAAAAGTTCTTCTTGTAAAAAAAGTAAATCCTGGAAGATCCGAAATTGATCTATCTCTAAAACAAGTATCAAAAGAGCAACAAAAGAAAAAGATACTAGAAGTTAAAAGAATTGAAAAGGGGAAGACATTATTAGATACGGTTAAAACATCTGCCGTATTATCAGATAAAGACGTAGAAAAGTTTGAAGATGCAATTTTCACAAAATATGACTTTATTTATGACGCATTTTTGGATGTTGCAACAAGTGGAATAGAGGCTTTAGATGAGCTCAAGCTGGCAAAAAAGACCTTATCTGCAATAGAGGAGGCCAGTTCAAAGATAAAGCCACCATCTGTCGAGATACGTGGAATTTGTGAGCTTACCTGCAATCAGGCAAGTGGTGTCGAGGTAATCAAAAAGGCAATTTTGGATTCCATAGAGGATCAAGCCCCTAACATTTCTGTCACCTATATTGGTGCTCCAAAATACAGACTAAGTGTCAAGGGTCAGGATTTTAAAAGTGTAGAAAGAATGCTCAAACCAATATTGGACAAGATCCAGAAGATGATTGAGAAAAGTAACGGTACCTTTAGTTTTACAAGAGAAGAATCAAAAAAGACAAGGGAGGGATGATCCTTGAAGTTTCAGCTGCGCAAATGTCCTGAATGTAAGAGATACACCTTAAAGGAAGAATGCCCACACTGTCAATCCAAGACAACAACTGCGCATCCTGCTAAATTTTCACCTGACGACAAGTACGCTCGTTATAGAATAATGGACAAATTCAAGGACACTAGGAAATTCTAATACTCTTCATTCGTGCTGCTTCAAAATCAACTGGTCGATCATTCAAGTCAGTTTGCAGAGATGAAATCTTGTCCACTACGTCTTTTCCTTGTATAATCTCACCAAATATTGTGTACTTACCATCAAGAAACGGTGCGTCACCAGTTACGATAAAGAATTGTGAGCCTGCGCTATTGATATCTGTCCCCCTTGCCATAGAAACCATATACTTGGTGTGCTTGAGATTGCTGATTTCTGCATCAACAGTGTAACCTGGCCCGCCAGTTCCCCATGTCCCAGGAGGTTGATTGATCGTATTTGGGTCTCCCCCCTGTATAACAAATGTGGATATTATTCTATGAAATATTGTTCCATCATAAAATTTAGAGTCAGCAAGTTTTACAAAATTTTCAACTGTTTTTGGCGCAACTTCTGGCTTTAGCTCAATTACAATATCGCCAAAGTTTGTGGATATTGTTGCAGTTGGATTTGTAATTGTTGGTTTACTAGTTGGAGTGACTGTTTCTGTCTTTGAAGTTTCTTCTGATGAAATTTCGGATTTTGTGGACTCTGATGGAGTATAATCCTTGTTTATTTCATAGATTAATACGCCATTTATTGGGCCAGAATTTTTTATTTTAAAACCAGAAGACATGTAAGCTAGTCTTAGTGGACCATTTCCATCCTCTGGATATTTGATATCATCGACATAAACTGGAGTAAAGCCTGGAATGTATGACTGAGCTTGTTTTTGGCCTGCAACATCAACATATCCAAATGTCGTAAATGGGATCATCTTACCAAGTAATGTATTGTTCCAGAATTCAGGAGTTGGGCTTAGTCCATCATCGTAAAGATATTTTTGTGTATCAAAACCACCAATTCTCATAAACCACTGTTTTTTACTTTCATCGCCGCCCCCCTGAACAAAGTACAGCGGCGGCTCTTCGTTATTCACTCTTTGCGCAGCAACATAAATTAAAACATAATCTGAATCCAATTCTTGTAACATTTTCCATCCTTCATCAGGTGTACTAATAAATGCCTGAGCTATGTTCTTAATTCTCCAATCAATTAAAGTAGCATTATCTGCAAGTGAACGACGCTCTCCAAGTGTAGTAATCCAGTATCCATAATCCCACCATGCAGCAACCACTGTATCTTCTGGTGTGTTTTCTTTGAGCCACTGCATTGCATCAAGCCAATCACTTGTTGCAATGTTATAGTTACTACCACCATTCAGAATTGTTGGTGGTGCCTTTGCTGCATTTATCCAGTTTGAACCAACTGGTACCATCAACGGAATTATCAGGAAAATCGTAATAACTACAACAAAGGAGATCTTGATTGTTCTTGGGTGAGATTTGACTAGTTTTTTGTTTTCTTGTCTTTCTGGTTTAAAGATCTCTTTTGTTAAAAGCGAGAGTCCGACTGAGCCCAATATCACCAATGCAACAGATGAGAAGAGTTCCAATCTTATGAATGCCGAGCTGATGTACACGCCAAGAAGCCCAATGATTAACGTGAATACATGTACGTCCCTTTTTTCATTTGATTCGTTAGTGAGATTTTTGAATATGAGCCATGTTCCAATTCCAGCAAATATCATGAAGACAGAATTGAACAAAAATGACTGAAACACGGTGGTTGTGGCGTGTTCTGCAACAGAATCAGTTAGTGGATCCAAGGTGGTCAAAAATGGATTTATTGCATTTAGATACCTAAAGGTTGGCAGTCCGAATACATTTGTAGAAAGTATGCCAATCCCTGCGGCAATTACTACAATCAAAAATAATGCAGTATTTCGTTTTCTTTTTTGCTCGCCGCCAATTTTTTGAATAAATGAGGATGCTATTAGGAATAAAGTCGGGCCGATTATCATAAATCCACTTGTTTTCCCAAAAAATGAGAGTCCTGGCCGATCAAATGGTGCAAGCGATATTGCAAAGCCTAGGACAAATAACGGTATAGCCCATCTTAGAAATCCGGTGTCCTTTCTGGTAAATACTAACGAAATTATGAATAGCCCTATTGGAAGGATAAAAAATTCTGTTCCGCCCCATGCGGAAAAGGCGAATCCAAGAAAGATTCCACCGGCGACTAGTTTTGCGGCCGCAATTTTGTGGGATTTTGATTTTATTCCACTCAAAAGTAGATAGACTGCAAGTAAACCATAAAAGAGTCCAAGAGGTTCAGATTTGAACCACCCAACAGTACCTCTTGTGATCACTGGAAGTGATACAGAATAAAGTAGTGCGCCAAACAGTCCCGCAGTAGTACCACCGATCACCCTTACTAATGCAAATACTACAATTGCAGTAAGTGATCCAAATACTACGGGAAAGATTATTGTAAATCCATATAGATCAGTTCCTCCAAATGCACCATACAAAACCGCAGCTGTGATATGTAACATTACTTGCGATGTATTAGCGACATCTCTACCGAATGGATACCAACTCATATCATCATACCACTCAAAGTACGCAGGAATTCCGTTTTCTACAATAAATTGAGTAGCTCTATAGTTAAAGTATGGATCAAACTCGTTTAACTGGAATCCATATTCTATAGCCTGTGAACGAATCATTACAGATATTGAAAACGATAGTGAAAGTACTCCAATTATCAGTAGATGATGTAGAGAGAACTCAAAATTTCCTACAGAGAACAGTCTTTTATTAGAAATCAATTGACTTTTTTTTAGAAAGTCTGTTTATTACTCTTGTGGACACAATAATGCTTGTTTGTTAACTGTCAAGTATACATTATTTCTAATAGATATGATTCTATTTAGAAAAATTTAACTGGTAAAAAATACTAGTTCTATGTGATTGATTTTACAGAGTCCAAGTTTTGAGGATGGAAAAGAAATCCCAAAAAAATATGGATACAAAAACGGTAATGTTAGCCCCCCCCTAATAATCAAGGAGATCCCCCCAGAAACAAAATCACTAGTATTGATAATGGATGATCCAGATGCAATGGGTGCGGTAGGGAAGGTATGGATTCATTGGGTAGTTTGGAACATTGACACAAAAGAATCCGAGATTAAAGAATCTCATTTATCAAAAGACGCAGTTGAGGGAATTACGGATTTTGGTGAAATTGGATATGGTGGTCCTGCCCCCCCGGACAAGAGACATACCTATGTTTTCAAACTCTATGCATTGAACTCAAAATTGTCTCTCAGGAGAGGCGCCACAAAAAAACAGGTGGAGGAAGCGATGCAGAATCACATAATAGCTCAGACTTTGTTATCTGGAACGTATGCACCATAGTACAAACCACTACACTATCAAATCATAGTTAAACGCTATTTGCTTCAAGTACTATTCTGTTATTTGCAATTGAAATAACAGAGCCACCATAGGTTTTGATTTTATATTTGAGATCCTTGTCTATTGTTGCGATTATCCCTCCATTGTTTTTCACATAAGACAAAATAGAATCATCTGCAAAAGTTCCACCCATCTTGATTTTTTTGAATTTTTTTATGTGTTGAATTGTGACAGTTGCCTCCTTGTTTTTTTCTTCTTGTTGTGCAAGCTTGTTAAGCTCAGAAATCACTATGTCTGGCACTAAAAATTTGATGTTGCCGATATCAGTATCAAGTGTGGCTAAATTTTTGATTCTATGGTTAGCTAGATGAATTAGAAAGCTTGTATCGCATATTACCTCAACCAACTATTCCTGCACCAATTAGTCTCCATCTATCTTCTATTTTGCGACTTAATGCAACGTTACTTTTTTCAAATACACATACAGGTCTTTTGAATTGGACCTCGATTTTTTCTGACTTTACCTTGTTTACTTTGGCCAAAACCGGTGCTGTACCAATGTTTAGTCGCAGTGATTCACCTACCTGTATTGGTAGAACCTTGATGTCATTCATTGTTCCAACAGCAGAATCAAAAAGGCTTACCTCTAGTTTTGCATCTACTGCATTCTGCGGTAACGTTTCTGGTTTTCCAATCACAGAACCAACAAATGAATCGCTTCTTGTCATTGATGGATCAAGTTTTGTGCCAATTGCCACTAAACCGCCTGGCTTGATATTGTCTACAATGCCTGCAGCAGTTCCAAGTGATATGATTTGAGTTCGAATTGGTTCGTATGTGTTCTTTTTAGGATTAAAAATTCCTGGTTTGATTTCGATTTCATCACCTACTGAGAATATTCCCTGCGTTAAGCTGCCTCCAATTACACCACCCTTGATGTCTTTGATTTTTGTTCCTGGTTTATTGACATCAAATGATCTCAAGACATGCATTACCGGCTCTTTTGACTCCGCTCGCTTTGGAGTGATAATTGTTTCCTCAATTGCTCCAATCAATGCATCAATGTTTAGTCTTGATTGGGCAGAAATTGGAATTATTGGCGATTTTGCTGCCTTTGTTCCCTTGACAAACTTGACAATATCTGCATAGTTTGCAGTTGCGTCTTGGTATGATATCAAATCAACCTTATTTTGAATAATTACAATTTGTTGGATTCCTAGAATTTGTAATGCTAGCAGATGCTCTTTTGTTTGCGGTTGCGGCACCTTTTGGTTTGCGGCAACTAAAAGTAGTGCTCCATCCATTAATGCAGCTCCAGAAAGCATGTTTGCCATCAGGCTTTCATGGCCTGGGCTGTCCACAAAGCTGACTACGCGTGATAGTTCGCTTTCTTTTCCACAGTTTGGGCATTTTGGTGTAGTTGAATATCCTAGTGGTACTTCGCAGCTTTTGCACTTGTAGAATGCCGCATCCGAGTATCCAACTCGAATCGTGATTCCTCGCTTTAGCTCTTGGCTGTGAACACTGGTCCACTGTCCGGTGAGTGCCTGAATTAGTGTTGTTTTTCCATGGTCTACATGTCCTGCAGTGCCAATGTTGACACATGGCTGGTAACCATATTGTTTTACATACCAATCAGGTAAAGTTTCACGCCAGTGCAATGTACAGATTCAAAAATCCTAATATGTTAACTTATGCCTTGTTTTCTGCCGGAGAAGCTTCTTCTATTTTGAGCTCGCCGTCATAGGAGCAGTTTAGCTGATAGATTTCCTCAGATATTGTGTTTCCTCGTATTAATCGTCTTCTGCGTTGCCCCTTATCGACTTTTTTTAGTCCGACTCCTTTTGAAATTAAGACTGGTTTTCTTGCAGAGCCATAAATGTCTCTGCGCATTGGAATTCCGGATTTGTCGCTTCCGCCCAAGATTTTGAGCTTGCCTGCAAGGCCTGCAATTGCTGCGTCGATCTCATTGCCTAGATGAAGACCAATAAATCCACTAGCCTCTTTATCTTTAATCTCTTTGGAGATCGATTTTCCTTTCTTGTCCGATATTGTCAGCTTAAAGTTAGCCAAGTATTGCTCAAGATATACGGGTAGCTAATTAATCTTTGGACAAAATCTTTATGCTTTCATTACATGATACAGTTCTGATGAAAGAGGAAATCGCGTGTCCTAGATGCAATAACAAAATGGATAACATGCAGGCATGTCACATGATATGCAGTAATTGTGGCGCACACCTTGATTGTTCGGACAAGGGTTCTTTTTGGTAAAATTATAGGCCGGGTCTTTTTGGTAAATAATCAATTGACATGTTTACTGCCTTGTCTTTCATTATTTCCAAGTATGTGTCATAATCTGTCTCAAAGTTACAGTGAGGGCATTTTATTGAGCTCATCTCATCGTTGAGCACTGCAACTTTTTCACATTCTGGGCATTTTGCATCCATGAGTCGTAATGGTCTCAAAACTATATTAACGCTAATTTGCAGAAACCGATCTGCGCGGTGTTAGTCCAGCCTGGCAGGACGTCAGCTTCCCAAGCTGAAGGTCGCGGGTTCAATTCCCGCACACCGCACTACATTTCTTTTAGTGCTTGTGCAATGTCAGCCTTGTCTTTTGCATTTGGAGAATATTTTAGATAATTCTCAAAATCTTGCTTTGCTTCCTTGTTTTTGTTTTGAGACATTCGAGCAAGGCCACGATTTTTGTAAATTGGTCCAAATCTGCTTTCATTTATCTCAATTGCAGTAGAATAGTAATAGTCAGCTTTGTCATATTGCTTTGTCTTGAGGTAATAGTTACCAAGGCCCCTATATGCCAAATAGCATTTTTTGTTGGATTGTATGCTTTTTTCATAAAATTGAACGCATTCTGGTAAGTTTTTTTCATTGTAAATTCCGCCAAGCAGACATAACGCAGTTGAATTGTTGGCATCAAGTGTTATTGCTTCTTTTAGAATATTGATTGCATCATCTTGAGTTCCCTGCAGGTTTAGCTTCTCAGAAACAAAGCAGAGTCGGTTTGATTTTTCCTTGGACTTGTTCTCAACCCGTATGGTATCTATCACATCTGGCGGGGCCAAAAGTATGGCAAGCCTGCCGTCTTCATCCCATAGTTTTTCAAACTGTTTTTCTGGAATTGCACCAATTTGATCCTGCTGAGGAATATAGTGAATGATTGTTTTTTCGGTATCGTCATAGCCAGAGATAACTGATGCATGCTGGACTGTTTCATACAAGCCAGGTAAGATTACGATTGGTGGAATTCCCATGTCTATTATTTTTTTAAGCTCTCGTAATGACGAGTGTAAAATTAGGCTGGCAAGGCCGTGTCTTTGTGCAAGTTCTATTCCTTCAATTAGAATGCTCCCGCGCATATTTGGATATTTTTTTGCTATTTCCTTTGCTTCAGATAATGGCAAATTAACGTTCCAGTATTTTGATACGGCACTTATTGCCAAAGGCAAACAAATGTTTTCCTCAGTTACTTGTGGAAGTAAAAGCTCGTGCTCGCTCATGATTTTTGGTTTTGTGATTTGTATTAATACCGATCAGATGTTCACAAATTTTTCAATTAGCGACAAACCATCTCTTGTCATTTCTGGATGAAATTGGGTACCAAATATTTTAGAGTTTTCATATTGTATTATTTCATATTTACAAGCATCAGATTTTCCTAATTGTATCAATGATTTGCCAAGTTGAGACACCTCAAAGCTATGGCTTTGATAGACCTGTATCAGACCATCGCATAGGGGATTTTTTTGCATGACCTGTACTACGCCCTGGCCCTTTTGCAGAGATTGCATCTTTCGAATTGTTCCCCCAACACTTAGTGCCAGGATTTCTGCCCCATAACAGATTCCAAGCAATGGTTTTTTTTCAGATATTGCGTGTTGAATTATTTTTGAGTTTAATGCGTTCATGGCCTGATCGTTATGACGCCTACCGGAAAGAATGAACGATTCAAATTTTGTAACAACATCAAGATTCACTTTATCAAATGATAAAGCAGTATGATCTATCTTTATTGAGGACAAAAACTCGATAATGTTTTTTGTAAACACAGATCCATTGTCAACCAGTAATAGCATGAATAATTAAAAAAGCGATACTTCTTTTATTTGTGATTACTTGCCCACTTCTATTGCAACATAGTGTAGCTCAGGCACGCCTTCAACTGTTGTTATGGTACCAATGTTGATTGTGTCCTCGTCTTGCCACATTACAACTCGTTTTGTCTTTTGTAGGGCAAAATCGTTTACAAACTTGTTGAGTACATCAACTGTTGCTTCTGTATCTGCATGGGAGAACAAAGATACTTCGCCTTCCTTAAACGACAATGGGATTGACAGGGACGTCGGTGTTACGATTTCTAGTCCTTTTTCTTCAAATATTGATTTAATTTTTGTAATCCTTGCCTCTTTGTCAAATCCTGGATCTACTTTTGATGTGGATGATGGTACAACGCCTGCCAGCTTTTGCAAATATGCCTCAAAGGCTTCTTGCTGCGTGTTACCAAGACCAACATAATACTCACCATTGAATGCGGCGCCAACTGCGGCAATTGTTCCTAGTTGTGCTACTACTCCCTCACCAGATCCTGCAGTATACACCGGAATGAAATACACATCGTGATCACCGACTCTGTACAGAATATTATCACCAATTCTTGGAGTTCTAAGCAAGGTTTTGAGCTGTGCAAAGTCGTTGTCTTTTTCTAGTGCCTCACGAACTGCGGTTGGGCCTATCAGCTTTGTAGTAGAGTTAAGCGGCACTTGATAGAAATGCATGTCACCAAGCGTTGGTAGATCGTTTTCTACTATCATGTAACCTGAAAGATTCCTTCCTTTAGAGTCTCTGAGTTCTAGCGATAATAAACCCAGAAATTTTGTAGTATCAAATCCAGGTGGTTTTGCCTCGATATAGTATGCATCGAGCTTTTCTGGGATTTCAAAGAACGTGTTTGCCTGAATGAATGTTTCAGTGTTGGTTACATGGTAAATGTTGAACATTTCTGTCTTCCATGTGAATAATTCCTGTGGATATCGAATCTGTTCAGTTAGCCATGATGGGATTGATGATAAATTCTCTCCATATTGACTTTCAAGTATTTTCGCAAAATAATCATCGCCGTGTTTTAGTAATGTGATATCACCGTTATAGGTATCAACTAGAGCAAATCCAACCAATCTAAGATATGGATTTCCCATGGACCATGGAACTGAATGTGTATCAAATCCTATGATTAGTGGCACAAGCCAATAGGTGGTCTTGCCATCAGTTACTGGGTAGATGTCTAGCTTTTGTCCAAACAGATCATACAGGAAATATGGGTATAGTGTTTCCATTCTGTCATAGACATCCTTGTATCTCATTACATGAACTGATGTGCTTGGGTATGATAGCAAAAAGTTTGGCTCAAAGACCCAGCTTAGCGGTGGAGATAACGTGATTCCCCCAGTACCAGAGTATAATGCATTATTGATTTCAGCGCTTGTACCTCCCCGGTTTGTTGGGAATGCGGACCATGTCTCGCGGAACAATCCACCCTCACCATAATAGATTGATCTTTGTGAGAATAGATCCTCTGTCTTTACTGATTGGCCAGTTGTTGCCTCTAGTGTCAAAAATCCATCTGGCACGTGTGTATACACTAGGTGTTCATTGTACCATCTGTTCTCAAGGCTTACGGTGCTTGGAATAACTGGCTTCATTGATGCAGTCCAGTATAGAGTATTGTTGAATCTTAGAATATCATTATCGCCAAATGTAATATACGGAATTAGGCCGATTTCCGGCTTTAGCTTGGCAAATGCCGCCTCCCAGTCCCATATTCGAATGGACTCTAATACATCACGATTCTGTTCCATGTAAGATTTGATGTTGTTTGGTGAAATCGAGGACAGCTTTATGTCATCGTTGGTTATCTTGACTTTGTCAAGCTCACCGAGATACCTATTCAGCGTGATTTGTTGTTGCGTGTATGGCCCCAAATATTCTATTTTACGAGTGTCTGCAATGCTATTGTTTACTGCCATAATGGAACCTGCGATTATTCCAATTGCAATTAGTGTAAAAATTCGAATGTAAATGTCGCGCTTTATTGGGTGTGTGAGTATTTTGGAGCGAATCTTATCAAAGATTGAAAAGCCAACCAGCAAAAATCCAGCAAGAAGAGTTCCGCCGATTACATATTTTGTGTTATAATCGATTTGTTCTGTAAAGAACATGTTGATTCCTGCCCAGATTATTCCGATGCCAATTATTGCCTCTATTGTGGAGACATAATTGAGGAATTTTGGTTTACCTTGTGAGGAATCATAAAGATACGAAGTGATTACCTTGATTATAGAGTGCAATCCAACATAGATTGCAAGCCTGATTCCAATTACGCCGAGTAGTGGCGGTACAATTATTGTTAGGGTTGGTATTAATTCGATCACTGTTTGAGCAGATTCGGAAGACTGTGGTGTGTTAAATGGTAATAAGAATATGTTTGGAATTTTATCAATGCCTAAATCGTTGCCATCAACCATGTGGATTAGGCCTAGACCAAACATAATGTTAACAAAGAATGCGCCAAAGAGGAAGATCTTTGTTATCTGCCAAACAGCAAACTGTGGAATGCTCAGCTTGTAATCACGAAAACTGGAAATGTTCTTAGAGACGGGATCATGCATTGTTCTATTCAAGAATGTAATGAACACATGTATGGCATACCAGACCATTGAGGAGCGATTTTTAACATCCACGTTAACTAGGGCAATTGCTGCCAAAACAACTGATGATATTATAGAATATTGAAGTGGTTTTGTGAATTGGTCACCAAATTCTGTCATGTTCATTGACAAGATTACGCCCTGGTTTCCAACCATCACCAGAACAATTACGCCGATTATTGCAACGATACCTAATCGAATTAGCTTGCCTGCACCGGGTTGCGGCGAATTAGATTCGGAAGAGGATTTGTACAAATTCAAAATTTGCTCATTTTTAGATAAATTAATGTCTTG
>JBQTIZ010000089.1:0-18556 GCA_052387615.1 Candidatus Nitrosotenuis sp.
ATTGGATTTAACATTTAAAATTATATTCAATTTTCCTAACTAGGTGGAAAAACAAAAACCCGTAATTGCAATTTCCGGTTCTACTGGGTTTGTTGGGACAAATCTCAGAAAATTCCTTATCACACAACATGTCTCAATCATTAGCTTATCTAGAAAAAAACACAAACACCTCAAATCTGAAAAAAACATAGTTTTTTCAGATCTAGATAATGTTTCAAAATTAAACTGTGACGCACTAGTCCATCTAATTGGTACTGGCGCGCAAGCTAAAGACACTGATTATAATCTAGTAAATGTCAAACAAACAGAAAAAATCATTAATCTGTGCAAAAAATCACACATAAAAAAAATCATCTACATCAGCGGCCTTGGCGTTAGTGACTCTACCACATTTGGATATTTTATTTCAAAGCTAAAAGCAGAGCAACTAATCATAAAATCTGGCCTTGATTACACAATTCTTCGTGCATCATATATAATTGGAAAAGATGATCCATTGACGCAAAACTTGACAAGACAAATCAAGGACAGTACCATACTGATACCAGGATCTGGATCATACAGACTTCAGCCAATATCTATAGCTGACGTATGTGAAATAATTTTTGCTTGCGTTGTTAATAAAAAACTTTCAAACAAAATTATTGATCTGGTAGGTCCACAAACAATCAGCTTTGAAAACTTTGTAAAAAAATTTACACACGGTAAAAAGATCAAAATTAAAAAAATCTCTTTAGAAAAGGCCTATTTTGATGCACTAAATGATCCAAAAAGAGCGATTTATGGAGTAGACGATCTTAATATTATGATTGGAGACTTTACATCAAATCATAAACGATTAGAAAAGTTGTCCGGAATTAAGCTAAAAAAACCAGATATTCTATAGGCCTGCTGCCTTTCGCAAGATCTCTGCCTTGTCAGTTTTTTCCCATGGGAATGCAACATCTGTTCTACCAAAATGACCGAACGCTGCAGTGTCTTTGTAGATTGGCCTCTTGAGATCTAGCTGTGAAATGATTGCTGCAGGTCTCATATCAAAGTGTTTTCTTGTCAAATTTTCAATGTCTTCTTCTGGAATTTTACTTGTGCCAAACGTGTTGACCATGAGAGAAACTGGCTCTGCAACACCAATTGCATATGCTACTTGGACTTCGCATTTTTCTGCCAATCCTGCAGCAACAATGTTTTTTGCGATGTATCTGCACATGTAGCAAGCTGATCTATCCACCTTTGATGGGTCTTTTCCAGAAAATGCTCCACCACCATGTCTTCCAGCTCCACCATAGGTGTCCACGATGATCTTTCTCCCAGTTAGCCCAGAGTCTCCCGGAGGACCTCCGATTACGAATCGTCCGGTAGGATTAACATGAATCTTGATCTTGTCGTGCCACCATTTACCACACATAGGTTTGATGACTTTGTCAATGATCTGCTGTCTAATCTGGGCATTGTCAATTTCTGGGGCGTGCTGAGTTGAAATTACTATGGTTTCTATCTTTTTTGGCTTTCCGTCTTCGTATTCAACGGTGACCTGAGATTTACCATCAGGTCTTACCCATGCAAGTTCTTTGCTTTTCCTTGCCTCTGATAACCTTCGTATAAGCTTGTGTGCAAGTAAAATTGGTAACGGCATGAGCTCATCTGTCTCATTTACTGCATACCCAAACATTAGTCCTTGATCACCTGCCCCCTGATCTTTGTTCTCAGTAGCAGTAACTCCTTGTGAAATGTCAGGACTCTGTGCATGAATTGACACCAGCACACTACACGTGTCTGCATCAAAACCATATTCTGGTTTGTCGTATCCAATTTCCTTAATGGTCTTTCTAACTACATCTTGAATGTCAAATTTTGCCTTTGTAGTTACCTCGCCTGCAACTACGACAATTCCGGTAGTGGTCATTGTTTCTACTGCAACACGCGAATTTGGATCTTGTCTTAGAAATTCATCCAACAATGCATCTGAAATTTTATCGCAAATTTTGTCTGGATGGCCTTCTGTTACTGATTCAGAAGTAAAAAGGAAACTTCGTGCCATTGAGATTCGCCTACAAATCGTTTTCTAGTCTGATGAATAATACGTTATTTCCTCTAACTATGACTCTACCATAATTTGCAATAATCTTACCGTCGTGAAGCTCTTCAGCATCATTCATAATCAAATTCATGTATGAATCCACATTGTCCATTTTGCCTTTGTATTCAGTTTCGTTCTTTAGTCGTACGGTAACTTTTTTCTTAGTGCTTTTTTGGAGTGTTGTTAGCGGTCTCTTTGCGTTTACTTGTGACAATGGTTGCTCTCTTGTGATGCTAGCTTGGTAACCTGAATAAAAGCCTTGCCTATTTTGTAGCCAAAATTCAGGATTCATTTATTTTTCTATTTTTTTTAGATTTTATTAGTTATGATCAGAACTGGCCTTGAAAAATTAGATGAAATACTTGGAGGTGGCCTAAGAAGTGGCATAATTACGGATATTTTCGGGGCGGGCGGGACTGGAAAAACTCAGCTGACATTACAAATAATTGTAAACTCTCTTTTAGAAAACAACACCGTATTCTATCAAGATACCACAGGAAATTTTAGACCTGAAAGATTACTTGAAATGGCAACGCCAAAAAATTTGGATTCGCACTTTCTTGACAAAATTCATGTTGGAAGAATAACTAATGTGACAGAACAGCAAAATAGTCTTGATAAAATCAATGAATCGAATTTCACCTTGGTAATAATTGACAATGTAACGGATCTGTTTTCATTTGAATATACAAAAGAAGAGCAATTCATGGAAAAAACAACACAGTTCTCAAAATATATGAAAAGGCTTTCTCAAATTACATCCAAAACAAAAATCCCAATTGTTGTTACAAACATGATGCGCAAAATTGATGACACAGAACAAGAAAACTTGGACTCTATCATATCTTTATACACGCATGTCAAGATCAAGCTAGTTAAAAAACAGACAAACTATGAGGGCCAAGTCTTTCTTAATCCAATGAAACAAAACCAATTTTCATACGTCATAACAAAACAAGGACTAATTGATCTGACTTAAGCTATTTAACTGCGACAAATCTGTAAAAATCATGGCAGGAATTTTCGACTCCATCCCAGCTATATCCATAATCTTGTTTACAATTGGAGTTGTCGGAATAATGGTTTATGAGCGAGCTAAAGCAAGAAAAGACGCACAGCAAACAACTTGATTCAGTTCTTGCTAAATTTCATCGCCTAGGTTTTACACAACTAACAGAAATTCAAAAAAAGGCAATACCATCAATCATTCAGAAAAAAGACTCACTAATTATTGCACCAACTGGTTCTGGCAAGACAGAATGTTCTGTAATTCCAGCATTTTCTTTTGTATCCGCAACAAAAGAGGAAGGCAAGATAAAGGCACTATACATCACTCCACTCAGGGCACTAAATCGAGATGTTTTCAAGAGAATAATCAAGGATGCTGAATTAGAAAATCTCACAATAGAGATTCGTCATGGTGATACCTCGCAATCTGCTAGAAAAAAGATCACCACCAACCCACCAGACATTCTTATCACTACTCCAGAAACACTAGTTATCTTACTGACGCAGGAAAAAATGTTAAATGCGCTATCAGATCTAGAATGGATAATAATTGATGAGATTCATGATTTGTTATCCAATGAAAGGGGTTCTCAATTATCGCTTAGCCTTGAGCGGCTTCAGCTTAACGCCAAGCACCAAATAACAAGAATAGGCCTCTCTGCTACAGTTGGCAATTCAGATGATGCGGCAAAATTTCTAGTTGGTACAAAAAGAAAATATCAAATAATTAGAGACAACACGATTCGAAAATACGACGTTGAGATCAAACATGTCAATGGTACTATTAGTGATGTGGCAGACTATATCGTTGAATATCTAGTCAAGCTAAATCTAGATTCACCAATATTACTTTTTACGAACACTCGAGGCGAAGCAGAGTTTTTGGCCTCAATTCTGCGAGAAAAATCTTCCCTTTCAGTCGAGTTACATCATGGTTCATTATCACAACAAGTTCGTGAAGAAACAGAAGAAAATCTCAAGTCAGGAAAATCACGCCTAGTTGTATGTACTTCCTCGCTTGAGCTTGGATTAGACATTGGATCAGTTGAGCTTGTAATGCATTATGGCTCTCCAAGACAGGTCTCTAAATTTATGCAAAGAATTGGACGAAGCAAGCACAATAAGCATTCTTCCGCAAAGGGCCTAATTATTACAAACAATGTAGATGATGAGCTAGAAACAAAGGCAATCTTAGAGCGAATCCATGAGGGTTCTATAGAGGACCAGCTAATTCATGATGGCTCACTTGATGTTTTAGCACATCATCTAGTGGGACTTTCAATGCAGTTGGGCGTAATGTCTGTTAGTGATGCTTTCGAAATTTTTAGAAATTCATTTCTTTTTAGAAGTCTCGCTATTGAGGATCTGATCAGTGTTCTTGAGCTGCTTGATTCCAACTATTTGATATTTTTCGACAAGGAAAAGATGACTTTTAAAAAAACTGCCAAATGCTATAGATATTATTTTGAAAATTTATCCACAATTCCTGACATTTTAAAATTCAAAGTATTTGATAGTGTGGCAAAAAAGATAATCGGAAGCCTTGATCAAAGATTTGTTGGAGATTTTAGTGATCCTGGAAACATCTTTGTTTTACGTGGATCCCAGTGGAGAATTATTAATGTAGATGAATCATCACTTAAGGTAAACGTAGAACCAATTCATTCCGGCGGAATCACAGTTCCATATTGGGAAGGCGAAACCATACCAGTTGATTACAAAACAACCTCAAAGGTTGGAAAATTTAGGACAAAAATACGCCAAGGCTTACTCGTATTACCAGACAATGTAATTTCTCAGCTCGATTTACCGATAATTCCAGATGAAAAAACAATTGTAGTGGAATCTGTTCGAGGGCAAGGAAGCATAGTGATTCATAGCTGCTTTGGAACAAAAATTAACTCTACTTTGGCCACGCTTCTATCCTCCATGCTCTCCTCAAAGACTGGTCTGCAAGTGGATGCGCGCTCCGATGCATATAGAATCGTATTGTCATCAAAGGGAAGAATTTTGGAAAGTCAAGTACGCCAAATTTTGATGGATACTTACGATCTGTATGAAATCGTCACAGCATCTCTAAATGGAACGCACAATGTGAGCTGGAGAACTTGGAATGTTGCGAAAAAATTTGGAGTTGTAGGAAGGGGCGCAGTATATGAAAAAAAATCCGCAAGATTTCTTTTTGAACGATATTCAAAAACACCACTAGTCAAAGAAGCTTTGCGGGAATTATTCCACGATAAATATGATTTGGATAAAACAAAGCAAGTTCTATCTGATATCAACTCTAATGAAATCCAAATTCACTGGCTTGAGCAAAATAAATTCTCCAAACTTGCAGAACCAATCCTAGATCATACTACAAAGTACTATTCATCTCCTACCAGTATTGACAAGGGAATTCTGGATCTAGTCAAAGCACGTCTTTTCAAAACATCTCACAGATTCATTTGTGCAAGATGTGGAAAATGGGAGCGAGTAATAAAAACAAATGAAATAGAAAATATTCCATCTTGTCCTTATTGTAAGGCACGACAAATCACTGCAACATTTTATTCAGATTATGATCTAGCAAAAATCATACAAAAAAAGGCTGCCGGAAAAAAGATCACTGCAGACGAAAATCATAGGTTTTCTCGCGCTTGGAAAGCAGCGTCACTTTTAGAAAACTTTGGCAAAACAGCGCTAATAGTTCTCTCAGGATATGGCGTAGGGGTTGATACTGCATCCAGAATTCTTCGAAACATGATTGATGAGGAAACGTTGTATCGCCAGATCTATGAGGCAGAGCGCCAATATGTAACTACGCGAGGATTTTGGGACTAGTTTTTCTTTTTAATACTTGAATATGGAGTCAAAAATAGCTCAGTTCTTCCCTCCAAGCCTTGTTTTGCAGTCACACCACTAATTGAAATGATTTCACCTATTGAACATTCGTCTAAGACTCGCGCTTGGTTTCGCCATCCTTTGATCCAAATCTGAGCCGTGTCGTCTTCAACATACATCTCAGAAAGCGTTATTGTTTCACCTGCCTTTGTTTGGACATTCCTTCTTTCTGGTGCTTTTAGAATTATTGCCTCAATACAATATATGCTGTTGTCTGCTTTGATGTTTGCAATTTTGGTTCGAAGCTCTGGCATACCAGGCAAGTCTTCCTGTATCTTTCTAACAAATGATTGTGAATCAACTGTGACGCTGTTCCCATAAAGTTTTGATGGCATACATTCCAAAACATCATCTTGAGAAAATAATTCTGTGACATTCGCGATATCTACAATGTTGTAAAGTTGTTTTTGTTTGTCAGTCCCCAAAATCATTCGCTGCCCATTTTCATTTTTGGTAGCAGACAAAATTCTAATTACTATGGGTTCTACTTGCTTTTCTGTTTGAATTTCAAGTGCAGTTGATTCATTTCCGTGAATTTCAAGTTCTTGTTGGTTCGTTTTTGCCTTAACACCAATGAGTCTTGTCTTTATTCCTGCAGGGATTACCTTTGGGACTTCAGAGTCATTTTTGTTCCATAGGACAACTCGCATAGAACGTTCGTCTTTTCCCTTTAGTCTTAATCGTAGGGCAGTTCCTGGAACTCCTTTAAAGTTTGTAAATTCTGAGAATGTGATTGGTCCATCAAGCACTCCAGAAACTACGATATTGTTGTCTCCTTCCTTTATTTCAGACACATCTTTGGTAATAGAATCAATTGATGGGATACCACTTTCTGTTTCGGTACGCTCTATGCTGGAGCCTGAGCCTATATTGATTGTAAGCTGGCCGTTTAGGTCGGATTTGACATACGCCTTGATTATTTTGATGAGATCACCTGGGCTTATGTTTGCCATCTCTGGCAGGTTTGCCTTTTCATCCCAAAGCTTTACTGTAGCTGCTGCATCTTTGTCATAAACCGTCATATTTCTGAGGTAAAACTGTGAGCCATCTTTTCTTGAAAACTGTTTTTTTGGTGAAACATTGAGCACACGTGTCTGTAATGTCACCTCTTTTGCTCCAGCGTGTAAATCCTTGATATTGATCTCACCTTTTGGTGGTTCTGAAATTATAATATCCAAATCTGATGCGATCAAAAATAATGCACCCTGATCTGTAAGGTAGCCTGCCCCAATCTTTTCCTTTTTCTGTGCGATCAGGTTTTCAACATCTGTTTTTGATAGATCTGGTTTTAACTCTAATAATTTGGAAAGTAGTGCGTCAAATTCAGCCAATTTAATCTATCATGGTTTGATACACTAATAAGAATTTCACTAATGTAAATTAAGAGACAAGAGTCATATTAGATCTGTGTCCGTTACAACCCGATCGCTTTTCAAGTCGTATGGAGATCTTGTTGCAGTGGATAGAATAGATCTTGACATCGAACCGGGTAAAGTCTTTGGATTTTTAGGCCCAAATGGTGCAGGAAAATCAACCACCATCAAACTTCTTACTACTCTGATCCCACCTACCAGTGGAACAATCGAAATTCTGGGAATAAATGCAATCACAAACCCTCTTGAGATAAGAAAAAAAATTGGCGTTGTTTTACAACAGCCAAGTTACGAACCAAATCTTTCAGTGGAAAAAGCACTTGAAAAATACGGAATGATGTGGGGAGTAGATAAAAAAACACGAAAGCAAAGAACAGATGAACTCATAGATGTTTTTGATCTACAAGAAATAAGAAAGAAAAAAAACGAAGATCTTTCAATTGGGCAACGAAGACGTGTTCAGGTAGCTCGTGAATTCATGCACGAAATGGATCTGCTTTTTTTGGATGAGCCAACCGTAGGTTTAGACCCAAGTGCAAGAAGAAATCTCTTGGATTATCTAAAAAACAAGGCAAAAACTGGTTTGACTATATTTTACACTACACACGTATTGACGGAGGCGGAATATCTTTGCGATGAAATTGCAGTAATAAACAAAGGCAAAATTCTGGCAGTTGATACACCAAATCAACTAAAATCCACTTTTGGACAGGAAAAAACAATCAAAATTCATCTTTTGGGTAGATATGACAAACTAGTTCAACTGCTTGCAGGAATTACTGGTTGTACAATTGATTTTAACACTGAAACAGACATTATCATACAATCAAGAAAAGCAGAAGTAGTCTTATCTAAGGTACTCTCAATACTAATAGAAAACAATATTGCGATAGAGGATCTTTCCGCAATGCCAACTACCCTAGAAGAAATATTTCTAAAAATGGTCAAAGATACAAATGCACCCAACAATTAGACTAGTAAATCGAAATTTGACAATATCCCTAAATCCAGGATTTTTAGTCTGGCAAGTACTTTTTCCAATTGTGTATATTTTTGTAGCAGGTTTTGCATACACGTCGCTTATTGACTCTGTCCAGCTTGAAGAAATGTCATTGGATTATCCTGCATTCATTGCTTCTGGCATGATCGGATTTAACATCATGAATAGCACACTTGTTTCTGGAATCATAATTTGGAATGACAGACGACATGGAATGTTTGAGCAAATTTTGGTTGGACCATTTAAGAGAAGTCACTACATACTGAGTAATGTCTACACAATAGCAATAATCGGTCTTATCAGCGCAGCACTTATCACATTAATTGGGTTTCCACTCTTTTTCCAATCTATTCAATTCAATTTACTCACAATACTACTTTTGATCTTTACTTCAATTGTGGGCTCTATTCTATTTGGTTCCATTGCATCAATCATATCTACAAGACTAAAATCAAGCGAAGGGTTCAACGTCCTAATCAATACTGTTTTTCTATTTTTTGCATTCGTAAGTACCGCATTTTATCCAGCACAAGGTGCACCTGAGCCTTTGGCAACAGGATTCTATCTAAATCCCCTAACATATCTAGTTGATATAATTCGCGCAGGAATTTTTGGAACATTTAACGAATTTGTCATGCTTGAAATGTTGGTATTAGTCAGTGTTGCAACAATATTGTTTGTAATTGCAATAAAACTTCTCACAAAACTTGATTTGTAAAATTCAGTAGCCCGGCCCAGACTCGAACTGGGGTCAAGGGCTCCAAAGGCCCCTATGCTTGACCGCTACACTACCGGGCTTCCTGTAATGACTACTCAAAAACCCCTATTATTGATATTTTCTATTTTTTCTTGATTACTTGAATTAGTTTTTTGTAAGGATCTTCCATTGTTGCTAATGTTTGTCTTGCATTTTTTTCCAAGTTTTTATTATTTGAAGACAAGATTTTTTCAATTATGGAAATTATTCTTTTTGAATTGGATTCAAGTACAACAAGTTTTTTTCTGACAAGATAGTCTTGCACCAAATTTGGTACTGCATTGTATGATATGGTTGGTATGCCAAGCAAAGCAGATTCTGCAGTCATTGTGCCGCCAGATCCTATAAAAATATCAACATTTTGCAACAAATTACCACCAACCACTACTTTACTCAGAATCTTTACTCTATTTCCCAAGGTTTTCCTTAGTGTCAAAACTTGAGATCGGTATCTTGGGAGTACAACGATATCAAAATTAGGAAATCTAGTTGCAATTTTTTGAATCATCTGTATAGTGTGATTATTTTTTTGAACATATGCTGCTTGCTCTTCTTCTATTCTAATCAGAATATTTTTTTTCTTTTTCTGTTTTGGTTTCCGCCTTGATCCATATTTGACAATTACAGAAGCATCAATTGCTTTGTATGGTATGATGTTTTTTTCCGTAATTCCATACCCTGTAAATTCTTTTTTTGGTATTATCCACGGAATAAGTAATTTTTGAATTAGTGGCACTGATAATTTCATCACCGCATCTGCGTGAGGCGAATCACAAAAGGCAACATGTCTTATACCAAGGCCAAATGCTACTCGCGCTGCCTCTGGAGAACAAAAACTAATTGCCAAGTTTGGCTTGAATTTTTCTATTATTCTGTCAAGGCCTCTGCTTCGTTGTAATGATGCATCAAGCTTACCAGATTTAGTTGTTCCACCATGTTTTCCAACTACGATCAGCTTCATTTTTTGTAGTTTTGCAAGCTCATTTACTTCTCGATAGTTTCGCGTGGTGCAAAGAACAGAATTGCTTTTCTGTAGCTGTCTTATCATTGGATCAAAAAACAAGATTTGTTTCGGTGTCAGAATATCAAACCAAATCTTCAAGATATGACATCTGGTGAGATTTGATGCAATAAGTTTTTCTTAGTCTGGCGTTTAGCACCAATGAATTGGCATCTGGCAGAGTAGTTGTTTATGGTCTAAGTACAGAAGGTTACTCTATTGCATGCCAGATGGCGATAAATGGAGCCAACGTCTTTATCATTGATGAATCGTCTCAATCTGCAATATCGCTAAAAGCAGAAATTGCAAAGACATACCCGAATGTTTCTTCTCTAAAAGAAGATGAACCATTGCTTGCAATGGAGCCAATTGATGTTGCAATATCTAAATCTCAATATCTGTTTTTTGCTCCAAGAATCCGCAAGATAGGTCAAGAAACAAAAACCGAAGTTCATTCTAAATTCAAAGATGCAACCGCATCTCTAAAAAAAGGAAGCTCTGTTGTATACACTTTACCAACAGGGATTGGAGGAAACAGCGAAAATATCTCACTACTAGAACACGTAACAGGCCTTGAAGTTGGAAAATCAATTTCTTACTTTTACTATCCTCTTGGTGGAGGAAATCAACTTCCAAAGGTAATAGGATCCTATAACAACAAACAAGATTCAGGTCTTGCAAACCTTCTTACAAATTCCAAAAAAGAAATATCGTTTGTTGGAATTTCACCCGCCGAGCACTTTCATGCAATAAATGTGCTTTCAAGATTCTCTTCATTATGTAGTATTCTTGAAGTCTGTAAATTTGCACAAGATGACATCACAAAAACAGACTTACAATCAGACGACTTTCAAAATATATTCTTGGATGATATGGTAAATGGCTTGTATGATTTACGCTCCCTTGGGACTTCGTTTGAAGGGGCAAACACATTGATGTATCTAATCAATGGTAGCCTCAAAGGAATAGACGGTTACATCAAAAGACTAATTGACGAAATTCGTGCAACGCTTAAGAAAAATGATCTCAAAGCAAGTCGAACAAAAATTGCATTATCTTGGTCACTAGATCAGCACGAAATGCGGGGAGACAAAATAGAAATGTTACAAAACTTAATCACCAAACTTCGTGACTACATTGGAGATGTAGAAGCATATGAGGATCCAAACTTGGATCTATTCCACAATGACAAAACCACAATACTTGTAATTTGCTCAAAATTGGATTATGAACGTCTTCGCAAAAAGAAGGACAATGATCTAATTATCATAAAAGGAAACCCTCTGTGTGAAATATCGCATAAAGAATAAAACTAGAATACAAAAAATTACTTGTCATGTCAGAACAAAACGAGGCTGAAAACCAAATCACTCAGGAAGATACCTCTATTGATGATACGGAGCAATTAAGACAAAACCTGATATCGTGCGAAGACAAACTAAAGCGCTCACTTGCAGACTATATCAATTTGGAGCGCAGAACCAAAACTGATATACAAAATGGTATCAATGAAAAGCTAGACCGATTCATGCTCCAGTTCCTAACCGTATATGATGATTTGATTCGTGCGAAAGAAGTTCTCATAAAAGAAAATCCTGACGCTCAAGGGTTAGATGGAATTTTAAAAAATATTAACTCTCTACTGACGGAATATGGCATAACGCCAATTAATGCGGTAGGAGAAATATTTGATCCAAATTTACATGAAGCAATAGCAATTACACTTGATGATTCCTTGGATGATAACACAATTACAAAGGAATTGAGGAAAGGATATATTTCTCATAATAGGACACTTAGACCGACACTAGTCGAAATATCGAAAAAATCACAATAAAAATATAATCTAATGGTGAAAAAATGGCAAAAATAATTGGAATAGATCTTGGAACAAGTAACTCGGCTGCAGCTGTAGTGATGGGTGGAAAGCCTACCTTAATTCCTGCAGCAGAAGGAGTATCAATCGGAGGCAAAGCATTTCCATCAGTTGTTGCCTTTACAAAGGAAGGACAGCTTATAGTTGGCGAACTCGCACGAAATCAGGCAGTCACAAATCCAGACAGTACCATAATTGCGGCAAAAAGAAAGATGGGCACTGACCATGTCTTTAAAGTCCAAGGGAAGGACTACAAACCACAACAAATTTCCTCATTTATTTTACAAAAAATCAAAAAAGATGCCGAAGCCTTTTTGGGCGAAGCAGTAAACAAGGCAGTAATTACAGTCCCTGCCTATTTTGACGATAACCAAAGACAAGCAACAAAGGATGCAGGAACAATTGCAGGCCTTGATGTTGTGCGAATAATCAACGAACCAACCGCCGCTTCCTTGGCATTTGGTCTAGACAAAGCAGGCCAAGACATGAAGATTCTTGTCTTTGATCTTGGGGGAGGGACACTGGATGTCACAATAATGGAGATGGGAGGTGGTGTCTTCGAAGTTCTAAGCACATCTGGTGATACTCAGCTTGGCGGTACAGACATGGATAAAGTCCTAATTGATTATGTAGTCAATGAATTTCGTAAAACAACAGGAATTGATCTAACCAAGGACAGTACTGCAATGACTAGAATCAGAGAAGCATCAGAAAAAGCAAAGATACAACTTTCAACTGTGATGGAAACCGACATCAATATTCCATTCATCTCATATGATCCATCTGCAGGACCAAAGAACCTTGAGCTAAAACTAACTCGAGCAAAGTTTGAGGAACTCATACGACCAATCGTAGAACGATGCAGAACCTCAATTGATAATTCATTACGCGATGCCAAATTATCTACATCTGATGTTTCAAAAATTGTCCTAGTTGGCGGTCCTACACGAATCCCAATGGTCAAAAAATTTGTAGGTGATGTTATTGGCAAAAATCCAGAGTCTGGAGTAGATCCAATGGAAGCAGTAGCAATGGGAGCTGCAATCCAAGCAGGAATAATTGCAGGTGATGTGACTAGCGATATTGTACTATTGGATGTGACGCCGCTCACATTAGGTGTTGAAACTCTGGGCGGCCTACGTGAGCCACTAATCGAGAGAAACACAACTATACCAACATCAAAGACCAAAGTCTTTACCACAGCAGCAGACAATCAAACAGCCGTTACAATACATGTAGTTCAAGGAGAAAGACCAATGGCAGCAGATAATGTCTCTCTTGGAAGCTTTAATCTTGCAGGAATTCCGCCAGCACCAAGAGGAATTCCACAAATTGAGGTAAAATTTGACATTGATGCAAACGGAATCATAAATGTAACAGCAAAAGATCTTGGTACTGCAAAAGAAGCAAAAATAACGATTCAGGCAGGCACCAAACTATCTAAAGAAGAAATTGATAAACTGAAGCAAGATGCAGAAAAGTTTTCTGAAGATGATAAAAAGAAAAAAGAAGCCGTTGACATTAGAAATGAAGCAGAAAGTTTTGTTTATACCACTGAAAAGCTCCTAACACAAGACCTCAAGGACAAACTCACACAAGAACAAGGAATCAAAATCTCAGAATCAGTAAAAGAGCTAAAAGAAGTCCTAGGCAAAACTCCAGAGGAAATCAAATCAAAGCTTGATGCACTAAAAACACTAGTGAATGAAGTAACTACAGAATTGTACAAAAATGCAGCCCAACCACCAAACCCAGAACAACAATCCGGATCATCTGAACAAAACACTCAGAACACTGGCTCAACAAGCTAATTTACTCACAAATACATTACAATAAGAAATGTCTGCAAAACGAGATTATTATGAGGTATTGGGAGTATCGAAATCCGACTCTCTAGATAACATCAAATCTCAATATAGAAAACTTGCACTAAAATTTCACCCAGACAGAAACAAGTCACCAGAAGCAGCAGAGCATTTCAAAGAAATCTCTGAAGCATATGCAGTTTTATCAGATTCTGAAAAGAAAAAACTCTACGATCAATATGGACATGCAGGCGTTGAAGGTAAATACTCGACTGAAGATATCTTTTCAGGCGCACGTGGAAACTTTGATGAGGTGTTTTCTAATTTTGGCTCTGGCGGATTTGATTCAATCTTTGAATCACTGTTTGGACGGGGGGGTGGTTTTGGAGGATTCTCACGACAACGTGGACAAGATCTACTACACGAAATATCTGTAACATTAGATGATGTTTTTAGAGGAAAAAAACTAGACATTGACATAAAAAAGAACATTGATTGTAATGGATGTTATGGTTCTGGCTGTGCTCAAGGAACAAAGCCTGAGACATGTTCTAACTGTAGAGGCCAAGGCCAAGTACGAGTAACACGTAACATGGGGTTTTCCACATTCGTTACAGTTCAACCGTGCACAAAGTGTCATGGAGAAGGCAAATTCATTTCAAAGCCATGTTCTTCCTGCAACGGGACTGGCAAAACAAGGGGAACAAAACACCTTTCATTTGATCTTCCAGCCGGAATAGATAATGGAGACTATGTAATAACTGGCGAAGGCGAATCAATACCTCATGGCCAGAGCGGTGATCTAATAATCCGAGTGCGAGTAAAGCCTCACCAACATTTCAAAAGAGATGGTGCAGATATTTTCTATGATGCAAAAATCTCCATTGTTGATGCCTGTCTTGGGAAAACGATTGAGATTCCAACATTAGAAAAGCCAGAAAAGCTCAAAGTTGAAGAAGGAACACAACCAAACACCATTTCAAAACTCAAAGGCAAGGGATTACCCAACATGAATTCACGTGGACGCGGAGATCAATACGTCAGATTGATAATTGACATCCCAACGAAGCTAAACAAGCAACAAAAAGAGCTACTAGAAAAATTAGGTCAAACATTTTGATTAAATTATTTGCTTGTTTTTCTGATGGAAAGCTGGTGACCATTTCTATAATGTGTAGTGTATGTTGATTTTATCAGCTCTGCAATCTTTGCATCAGAAAAATATCTGACATTATATCGCCCAAGTGCTTTTTTGCAGTTATTACAGTAAATCTCTTTGAATTCCAACTAATACAATCGTTTTTCTCTTTTACACTAATAAATGACTTTTATTTTGGAACCAAAAACCATTGTTTGCGGGAGTCGCCAAGCCCGGTCAACGGCGTAAGGTTCAGATCCTTATCTTCTAGGAGTTCGTGGGTTCAAATCCCACCTCCCGCATAAATCATAAAATTAAACCAAAATTATGAACAACTTTAAACCATAGTTAGTTCTAGTATGCCCCAATGGGAAAAATCATTAAAGTTGGCGGTAGGGGCACTACACGCAGAGAAGCGGATATTGACGATCAAAAATGGTCTGGCGACAAATTCAAAGAACACCAGAAAAAAATGAAAGAAAAGGCAGCCGACGAATATGTAGTGTCTGGCCGTGGTACTGGCAAAAGAAAACTTGGTGATACTCCAGAAACCGAGAGACCTTCATCCAAAGGTCATTATGTTTCAACGGGTAGAGGAACAGGAAGAAGAAAGTTAGAATAAACTAATTTTCATAGTTCTTATTTTTCTAATATTTTTGTAATTTTTGATTCTAAAGCTTTGCTTATTTTCTCACCTGAGATTTTGCCTCGAAGCGTCTTCATTGCAATACCCATTAACATACTGCCAGAATGGGAGCCTTGTTTTTGTATCACATCAAGATTCTTTTGTATTAGATCATCTAGAAATTCTTCTAATTCCTTCTCACCAAAGGATAACTGATTATGCATAAATTCATCCGGCGTTTTTATTTTTTGATCCATAATACTTTCAAATATCATTTCTACTGATTCTTTTGTTATCCTGTCGATAGATAATAGCTCAAATGTTCTTGCGATATGTTCTTGTTTTAGTAATGTGTAATCTAGTCCCTGTCTTTGTAGATTTGTAATTATAGAGCATAATACAGAGGCAACAAAATTTGGATTTTGATATTTTGTACAGATTGATTCAAACAATTCCAAATAATCTGAATCAAAAATTTGTTCTGCTAGCTGTAAGTTTAGGCCATATTTTTTTTGCAGATCTGTAATGGTTTCATCCCATGATTTTGGAATGTTTTTCTCTGCAAACTCAAATTCTTCTTTGCTCACTAGGATTGGTGGAATGTCTGTTTCTGGATACATGCGTGATGAACCAGGCCTTGGCCTCAAAAACACTGTTTCACCAGCCTGGGTTGCAGCACGAGTCTCTGCTGGAACACCATTTTTCGCATCTTTGATTCTATTAATTACTGCATCTAACGCAAATTCTATCTTTTCTTTTGATCCTGCAATTATGAAAAATCCATCGCTTGGTTGTAGTTTTAGTAATTCCCGTAGTTTGTTCACATCACTTTGCTCAATTCCATAATTTGGCAGTTCATCTGAATGAAAAATTCCACCAATCCCAAAGAATCTTACCTGCTGTCCAAGCTCTTTTCCTAGTCGTATTCCCTCATATGGCTCATATCCAAACAGGCCTGCAAAGTTTTTGACACCTAATGCTTTGATTATAGAACCATCCTTAATTGATTTTTGAACAACTTTAGATTTACTGTTTGCAAAAAATGATGTCACATCAACGTTTTGATCTTTTGAAATGGTACTGAGATCTATTTTGTTTAGCTTTTGCGCGATTAACTGCAAGCCATGTTGTCGCCTTACTTCATAAAAAATAACTTTTTCTAGCTGGTCAAGCTGTTGAACTCCTTTTACTTCTACAATTCCACCACCGGTAACTGAAACATTCACGTCTTGTCGAATTGAACCTATTCCGCGCGTTACACGACGTGTGACTCTTAACAGCCTTCCAAGTGTTAACGCAATTTTTTTTACAAATGCGGGAGATCCGCTTACTGGCTCTAATGCAATCTCTACTAGCGGTATACCGAGTCTATCTAATGCATATTCTCTGGTGTTTTCTGTGTCTTTGAGTAGCTTTGCAGCATCTTCTTCAAGACAAATTGTTTGAACACCAACTTTGTTACCATCAACATGTATGTATCCACCTTGAGAAACAAGCATGGTTCTCTGAAATCCAGATGTGTTAGAACCGTCGATTACTATCTTTCTCATAACATAGCTTTCATCAAAAATATTCGAATCTAGTGCCGATGCAATAATGAGGGCAGTATTTTTTGCGTCTTGGTCTAACTTGTGGGGGGGCTCATCATCATGCTCTACAAAACAACTACTTTGCATATTTGCGTAATACTGAATCTGTTTTGATTTTGATGACTCAAATAATGCAGCAGGATCGTATTTACCAAGTTCGCTTTTTGCCAGTCTTAATTTTCTTGAAAATCTAATGGGATGCTCTTCTAATTCTAGTGGTTGGCAGCAACAAAACAGCTTTTTGTTTGTTGCAAGCTGCTGGTGTATCTCAAGGCCAACCTTTAGGCCAATTTTGTCTATTGGGGGCTCTGCCACATCAAACCTACCCGTGATCACCTTAAATCTTATTCTGTAAACTCTGATGCAATGTTTTTGAGCATTATTTCCTCAATGTTTTTGGTATCAGTACCCAATGCCCACATTGCTTTCACTAGCGCAATCTCAGAGATCATATTCAATAACGGCGTGATTCCAAAATGCACAAGATCTCTGCCACTCTCATAGACTGCCATGTTTACTTGACCATCCAAACATTGTGAAGTCATTCCTAAAAAGACATTTCCTTGTTTTGCCTTTTTTATTACATCATACATTGATTTCCCTACATGACCAAGTCCAGTTCCTTCAAAAATTATTGCCTTGTATCCAAGAGCTAGCAAATGTTCAACTAGTTTTGGATCATATCCAGGATGGTATTTTACTAGAGCAACTTTGGTATCGAGATCTATCTTTGGAACATAGTCTTCTTGCTTAAAATATTGACTTGAAAAGTTTTGAGTGATGTTTTCTTGTGATATGACAAATGCAGGTTTTGAACCAACTGTCTCAAAGGCATTTCTTCTGCTGGTGTGGTTTTTTCGAACTCGTGTTCCAAGATGACACGCAATATCATCATCACTTTCAGAATTGTGCATTGCAACAAACACGCCGTTTACTTTACATCTCACAATGAATCTTGTGGCACCAATTAAGTTCAATGCGGCATCAGATGATGGTCTATCAGATGATCGTTGAGAGCCAACCAATACTATCGGTTTTGGAAAGCCAGCAAGTGCAAATGACAAGAATGCTGCCGTGTACTGCATTGTGTCTGTACCATGAGCAACCAAGATTCCAATGTAGTCAGATTTTGCAAGTGAGTCCAACTTTTGTGCAATTTTTATCCAATGATCTGGTGTGATGTTTTCAGAGTATTCAGAAAATAATACATCTGCATCAATATTTGCAATTTCTGCAAGTTCTGGAACAGATGCGTTTAGCTCTTGTGCAGTCAAAGCCGGCGTAACACTGCCAGTTCTGTAATCGATTCTGCTAGCAATTGTTCCCCCAGTTGACAAAAGCAAAACCTTTGGTAATGTAGAGTTGTGTTTTATGGCCTTATCTTGCTCTTGAGATGATTCTGTACTAGACAAATATTCAATT